>DAOVZK010000020.1 GCA_030635145.1 Planctomycetota bacterium
CGCCCCGTCAACAATTTCACTTGCTGCGTTAAGGCCTTGATTTGTTGTTCCAAATGGCTCATTCGACATTGTGTAACACCTTATGCGCAATCGCGCCAGACATTTTTGTAACTTTTTACAAAGTTTTCTGTGAAGGGATACCAATTAAGCTCCACCCAAAGGAAGTGTGCATTGAAGGATCCGGAATCAGGATAAACGGCTGCTTATTATCATTAGACTTGTTAATTATTTTTATGATTTCGCGTCGCTGTTTCAGTTCTTCTGTGTCTAACATCATTGCTTTTAAAGTATACATTTGTTGTTTCTCCTTAATAAAAAACTCTGACTAATACTTTTAATATGCCAAGGCGAATCGCCAGATCAGCAATTATCTGGGTCCGTAATTGTACAATTATCGCCGCAAACAATATGGCACCAGTCAAAAGTCTCAATTCTACAGTTGTGCCGCGTCACAACATTACAATGACAGCAAACTGTTAGAGTGCAATTATCTCTACAAGTTACGCTGGCAAAAAGCCTCAGCTGTAGGCTATCAATCTGCCGAGACTTATCACCAGATCACGGTGACGGTAATCAGGTGCAATTATTATTTTTGCATTGTCACCAAAAATAACTGATGCCTTTCTATAAAACATATCGACAGTAGCAACACCCAACATTCAAGCTCCACTAACCGATTTTACCCCTTCAAAAATTTAGAGTTTATCGCGCGAAAATTTTAACTCGGTAAACTTTAATCGTGCAAAATTTTTTACTTGGTAAGCTCAAATCACGCAAAAAGCCCCCATATATCCGCATTATCGGCACCACACTTTAGGCGGCACTCTTAATGAAATCAGAGAAAACCTGAGATGAAAAAAATCTTGGAAAAAATGGAAAAATGAAACCATGTCGTAAATTTTCGAGGTTATTCCCCCGTTAACAAATTACGCCGTTCAGCCGTTTTTCCATTTCTTGTAGAGCTTTTTCTAATCTGCCCCAGTCCCGCTGAGCGTAGAACTGCTTCATTCCATTTTCACTATGCGACAAATATAATTCCGTCGAAAGTGGGTCAATCTGCTCAATGAAAGTAGCTCCGGTTTTTCTTAAACTGCGGAAGCTTCTCCCATCATTTATTCCAGTCTTTTTTTGTAGGCGAAAAAAAGCACATTTTATCACATCTGTTCGATTTAATGCGCCATCTGCTTTAATCTTATTTCGGATCAACGGTTCATTGCGCAAAGTGTCCGTTGATCTTTTTTCGGTCAAAAAAACTCGCTCGGTTCCATTTGTATCAGATGTATATTGATACCGATGCTTGGCTATTAGATCTACACTCACCTCAAACAATGTACATACCGAATAAACCTTCGTTTTGCTTCTCTCTCGTTTTATGGAACCATGCTCCAAGTCCAGTTCCGAAGCCCTTAACTCTGCAAGGTCTTTTTGTGTAAACGAACAATTTAAGCCAAGAACTGTCCACGTTTTTACTTTCTCGCCAGCTGCCTCCCACAATGTTTTTAGTTCTTCCATTGTAAAAATTTTGGGCATCGGCTTAACTAATTTGGCTCTGCCCGAAGTGATTTTAGTCAAATCATCAATATTCCGCGGCAGCTTTTCTATCAATGACATTTTCCAACCCCATCTGAAAAATATCTTAACCGTTGACAAATAATCTCTCGCCGTAATCTTTGAAATGTTTTTTCTCCCCGCATGGAAATTCTTGTATTGTTCAAGGTCAAGCTCAGTCAAATCATTGATGAGCGTATCTTTCCCAAAATGCTTAGTGAAATAAATCAAATGCCGCCTCATCCAGTTGAAATGCTGAGCAGACACATCTTGTCTTTCGTATCTCGCAAAAAGATTCTGTAAATACACTTCAACAACATCTGCTAACGTTGCCTGATTTATCGGAACTTCAACTGGTTTTTTAGTTTCTTCTTGATGCAAAAACTCAAGATATGCCTTCTCTGCCACCTGATAGGATTTAGTGTCAGATTGGCTTTTGCCAGTTCCGAAATAGCGAACCTGTCCGTTAATCGATTTGCACCAGCGTCCACCGTGCGACTTGTAATTTTTTTTGCGCCAATTCGGTTTAAATGTTAATATCTTGTTTGCCATAAATCACACGGGAAAGCTTGAGCGAGGAAAGATCAAGCGGCATTTCCTTTCTAATCAATAAATTTTCTACCGTTCAGCTTTATTCTTTTGCCTGACGGTTTTGGCTCATTTTTTGTTGGCTTAGCAGAATTAACTAAATGCCCCTTCAGCCATTCAATTAATTTAGAGCCTGTTGCACAATTACCCAGGATTTTCATAACTCCTTTATTTACGTGGAACCAATCGACATAAAATAAGGACTTACGTTAATTGGCTGGAATTATGCAACAGCCTCTTTAGCAAAATCAATACGGACGATAGGTCTAGCCCCATTGCCGGATGGCAAATTGAAGGCAGGTAGCTTCTCGCTTCTAATCCAGCGTTTACTGTCCGAACTGATACGTCGCCGTATTCAGCTGCGCCTGCTACGCTGAGCAGATAGCTTGAGGGTTCGGTCTGTCGAGATATATCAGCAAATTCCATTGATTCAAATTTACTGAAATATTTGCCACATCTTTGGGAAAAATCGAGAAAATCAAGGGATATGAAAAAAAGATTTCGCCCCTTGCTTATTTCTACCGTCCCCTGCTCGAAAGGCGATTTTCAGTTTTTCCGAATTTGGAAAAAGTGGAATCAACTGACAGCATGAGCTATGAATTTTTCCGTATATTCCCCCTCGCTGCTTACTCAATTGGTTCATTTCTTCAAAAAGCCGGTCACCCTTGTATTTCGTGTTTTCCCCTTAAATAACACAAGCCCTTGAATATCAAGGGCTTGTGAAACTACACCGTGGAGGACTCGAACCTCCGACCCGCTGATTAAGAGTCAGCTGCTCTACCAACTGAGCTAACGGTGCGTTTGGCCTGGAGCGGTTACTAGATTTGCTCAACGGCCGAGGGGTTAGTTAAACCAAAATCCGGGGATTCGTCAAGGGCAAAATGCAGTTTTTGCGGCGGGAGGAATAATTCCCCGGCGTTGCGTTGCGATCAGATTTCATCACACGTTGCTACGAAATCCGCTTATCCTGCGGAACTTTAGATTCGACCAGCCGGAGAAGATTCTTGAAGTCCGTCATCTTATAGCGATCCAGCACCAGCTTTCCGCCCTCATAGTTCAGGACGACAATATCCTTACTCTTGAGACGTGTAGCGTCCAGCTGCGAAATATCACCCCATTTGATTTTGGCTTTGCCGACATATCCAATACCTTCTTGGTCGGCGACCAAGCGGCGGAGGATAAAACGTATGCCCAGAACCAGGAAAAACAATCCAGCCGGTATGAAAATAAACGGCCCACAGAAGTTAAACAACCACGAGAACCAAGCGTTCATATCTTCCGACAATGGAGCATACTGATATTTCTCCATTAACTGGGTTTCCATAACAGAGTACGCGCCGAATCCAATAAGCATCAAGGCTGGGACGAACAACCTTATCTTGGGGTCAGTCGTGCCGCGAGATTCGACGGTTTCGGGGATTTGAGACTCTTGTTGCGATTCATGGGGAGAGGAGTTTTCTTCATTCATGATTTAAACCTGCAAAAAATTATGGATACATTCTTTTGGAATTCTCAGTTGTCCGCTTTCAGTTATCAGCAAGAACAAGAGAATTTCGATTCTCAAACTCCCTCTCGCTGCTTACTGTCAAGTGCCTATTGCCTACTTCTTATCAGACTCTATCGGATTCACGGGGCATTTTCCAACGTCTTTTGTTGTTGGAGCCGGCATATTTTTTGACACCCCGCCCAAAAGGTCTTGCAAAAGCTGTTGACATGCGGGTGGTGTGACGATATCCTATCCCGGCTGTTCGGGTGTGTCCCGAGCGGTACCTGCCTCACGGTGGGTAACAAGGATGAAACGTCGGGCTTTCATCCAAAGAGGTTTGCGCAGCTAGCGCATCAGGAAAACCCCAAAGTAACCCGCTGTTTCCTTCGGGAGTGTGCGGCTGGGGAAAACGCTATTTCCAGCAAGGAGCAATTGTTATGGCAGTAAAAATTGGAATCAACGGTTTTGGACGTATCGGACGTTTGGTCTTTCGGGCGATGGCTGAAGAAGCGGACCGTTTCGACATAGTAGCAATTAACGACTTGGCAGATGCCGACATGCTGGCATACCTGCTGAAGTACGATTCGACCCAGGGCAAGTTCCCCGGTAAAGTCGTAGCCAAGAAAAACGCCATCGTCGTCAACGGCAAGGAAATCAAAGTTGTTGCCGAACGCAACCCCGCAAACCTCCCTTGGGGCGAGCTTGGTGTTGACGTCGCCATCGAATCGACTGGCATTTTCTGCACCAACAAGACCGCCGACAAGCCCGGTTACGATTCACACCTCGACGCCGGTGCCAAGAAGGTTATCATCTCCGCCCCAGCTAAGGGTACCGCCTCGATGATCGTCATGGGCGTCAACTGCGACACCCTGACGAAGGACATCACATGCGTTTCCAACGCATCGTGCACCACCAACTCGCTGGCCCCCGTGGCGAAAATCCTCAACGACAAGTTTGGTATCATCAAGGGCCTCATGACAACCGTTCACGGTTACACCAACGACCAGCGAATCCTGGACATGATCCACAAGGACAAGCGTCGCTCACGTGCCGCAGCGATTAACATCATCCCCACCACAACCGGTGCCGCCGTTGCCGTAGGTAAAGTTCTTCCCGAACTCAACGGCAAACTCGACGGATACGCACTGCGTGTTCCGATTCCGACCGGTTCGATCACCGACCTGACCGTTCACCTGGCCAAGGAAACCAACATCGAAGAAGTCAACGACGCGATCCGTGCAGCTGCCGAAGGCCCCATGAAGGGCATCATCGAATACTGCACCGACCCGATCGTTTCGAGCGACATCGTCCACAACCCGGCAAGCTCGATTTTTGATTCGGGTAATACCGCCGTCATCGGTGGCGATCTCGTTAAGGTTACCATGTGGTACGACAACGAATGGGGTTATAGCAACCGTACTGCCGACCTGGCAGAAAAGATGGCTTCACTGTAACCATTTCCCGCAAAAACGGGATTACAATGTACGATATAAAAAACCCGCGAAGGTTCAATTACGAGCTTTCGCGGGTCTTTTTTTGCCGTTTCCGTGAATAGGGGCAGGGTTTGTCGCTTGTCATTGTGAGCACTTCGCTTTGCTCGGCATAAACTCCGCGAAGCAATCTCGCCGCTAGTCTGGGGTCATGCAACTTGTTGCATGACGAACTACGCTCCTCGCAATGACAGATAATCCCTCGACATCAGAAATTCGACCCCGGAACTATTGACCCTCACTCCCCGCGGTAGTATAGTGCAGTCTTGGTAAGCCTCTAAGTAAGATACGGACGGAAAACATGCAAATTACAGTTAACGGCCTGCAGCAGGAATACCCCGACGGGCTGACCGTTGCGCAGCTGATAGAAAATATGGAGCTCAATCCGCTCCACGTTGCAGTCGAGGTAAACAAGCAACTCGTTACGCGATCTGTGCATAATGAAACTACGCTAAACGAAGGCGATCAGTTGGAAGTCGTCACACTTGTCGGCGGCGGATAGTTTTTTAATAAAAACGTAATTAAATAGGGCTGAAATTACTCAATCAGCTGAAAATCGCCAAACTGGATAACGGACAGATAAAATTTGAGAAATAAGGAAAAATGATGAGCATTACGATTGGTGAATTTACGTTTGGAAATCCTCTGTTCGTTGGAACGGGCAAATACGCAACCTACGAATTGATGGCCGACGCCTTGGCCGCGTGCGAATGCGAGGTCGTAACCGTCGCCGTCCGCCGCGAACGAATGGTCGACTCTGACGGCCGAAATATTCTCGATTTTATCGACCCGAAAAAATACACCCTCTTACCGAACACCGCTGGTTGCTTCAACGCCGAAGACGCTATCCGTACATCGCGTCTGGGGCGAGAATTGCTGGAAGGCATCGGTAATAAGGGTGCGTCGTGGGTTAAGCTGGAAGTGCTCGGTGATAAGAAAACGTTGCTGCCTGATCCGGTCGGCACGCTGGAGGCGTTGCAGACCCTCAAGGCCGACGGTTTTACCGTGCTGTGCTACACGTCGGACGATCCGATCATGGCCCAGCGGCTGAAACAAGCCGGTGCCGACGCCGTTATGCCCGCCGGTGCGCCAATCGGCAGCGGGCAGGGAATTCTCAACGAGTACAACATCCGCATTATCCTCGAGCAGCTGAAAGAAGGCGACGCCGATTTCCCGATTATCGTAGACGCCGGTGTCGGTACACCAAGCGACGTGACGAAGGCGATGGAACTCGGTGCCGACGGTGTACTGCTGAATACCGGCATCGCCGGGGCCGACGACCCCGTAAAAATGGCCGTCGCCATGAACCATGCCCTCAAGGCCGGGCAGCTAGGGCGAACCGCCGGACGAATTCCCCGAAAACTCTACGCCACCGCCTCCAGCCCACTCGAAGGAGTAATCGGAGTAAAATAGAAGAAAAATGTCGAAATCCTAATATCGAAATGCTAAACAAATTCAAATTACCAAAATTAAAAACGATCGCAAACATCGGAGAGGTAAATGACTCTGTTTTGAGAATTTGAATTTTGAATATTTGATATTGTTTAGGATTTGAAGTTTAGTGCTTAGGATTTTTGCTGCTGTTTTGTATTGCAGCTGACAAGTATGGTTATTGCCGTCTGGAAAACTGATCGTTAAGGGAGTTACTCATGGACTTTCGCACAAGAATCTGTCTTTTGATAATCGCAATCGGAATGGCGAACTTTTTGGCGTACGCGATCGGTTACACCGTCGTCGGGGGCGAGTCTGTTCGGGGCCATATTTACGAAGTCGAAAAAACCGGCACTCGCTACTATTATCTCGACTCAGACAAGGAAGTTTCGCGTGACAAGTTCGTTTACATCGGGATTCACTCGATCAGCATCTGGGTAACGGTGGCTGCGGTTATGCTGGCGATGCTGACGATGGCGAAAGACCGCATTGCCGACTCCATGCGAGACGCCGCCATGCGAGGCCGAACGTTTTGCACGATTCTGGCGATCGTGGTACTGGTGAGCATGACAGCACTGACGTTTTTATTCGTCCGCGAATTCGTGATCGAATTCGAGAATCCGGAGATCGTCCAATCTCGCCCGACGAAGCAAATGGTGCAATCACCGCAAGCAACACCAACCACACTGCCGGCACCCGATTCTGACGGTAGCAAATGACACTGACCGTTGACGATATTCTCGGGCCCGGTGGGATCATCGCCGACAAACTTCCCGGTTATGAACCGCGCGACGAGCAGCTTGAAATGTCTCGAAGCGTAGCCGAGGCGTTCGGGGCCAACGAGCATCTCATCGCCGAGGCCGGGACCGGCGTGGGAAAAAGTTTCGCGTATCTCGTCCCCGCCATTCTCGATGTCGCACAAAACCATCGGCGCGTCGTGATAAGCACCTGCACAATCGCGTTGCAGGAACAGATCATGGGCAAAGACCTGCCGTTTTTAAGCGACGCCCTACCGCTGGAATTCACCGCCGTGCTCGGTAAAGGCCGTTCCAATTATCTTTGCGTCCGCCGGCTGCAATCGATACTGAAAGTTCACGAAAGGCTCTTTACCAGCGAGCGGCAACACGACCAACTCGCCAACGTCGCCGACTGGGCGATGCAAACCCGCACGGGCGAGCTGCAGGAAATCGACTTCGAGCTTGACACAAGCGTCTGGCGAAAAGTCTGCAGCGACAGCGGATCATGCCGCGGAAACAAATGCCCGCACGCCCACCAATGCCACTTCCGCGCCGCCCGCCTGCGGCTACTCGGTGCCGACATCGTCGTTGGCAACCACGCGTTTTTGATGGCCGACCTTGCCATCGGCGAATCCGACGGAATCATCGGGCCATACGATCTTGTCGTGCTGGACGAAGCACACACCGTCGAATCCGTGGCGAGCGATCAGTTCGGAACATCGGTGTCAAACGCGTCGATCGGCTATCTGCTACGCGAACTGTACAACGAAGAAAACGACCGCGGACTGCTCGCACTGATGGGTGCCAAAGACGCAATCAGTTCCGTGCTGTCAGCCGGTGCAGCGGCCGACGACTTTTTTTACCGTCTCGACCAATGCGCGTCACATCACGAGGACATCGCACAAAACGGGCGAATACGAAAAAGCGAAGTCGTCCCCGACACAGTCAGCGACAAACTGCGGGATCTAGCGATGAAAATTCGCCAGCTGCGAAGCAACTCGCACAACGAAGACCAGGGTTATGAACTGGCGAGTTTGGAAATGCGGGTAATCGAAACCGCCGACGACATTCGCAATCTGATAATGCAGGGCAAGGACGATTACGTTTACTGGACGTCGACGCGGCAGCCGGTTCGCCATGCAAAGTCGCGACGAAAAAAATCGAACCCCATCGTTACGCTGTCGGCTGCGCCGATTAACGTCGCCCCGATCCTGAAGCAACTGCTGTTCGACAGCAAAAAATCGGTCGTGCTTACCAGCGCCACGCTGGCGACGGCCCGCGGAAACAAACACGGGTTCGAATACATCCGTCACCGCCTCGGGATCGAAGAGTCTCGCGAGATTCTGCTGTCCAGCCCGTTCGATTATCGCAGCCAGGCCAAGCTCTATATCGAGTCGCAGCTGGGCGATCCCAACCGGCCTGACGACTTCGCACCGCGTGCCGCCCAGGCCATCCAGCACTACGTTCAAAAATCGCAAGGCCGCTGCTTTGTCCTCGCCACCAGCTACGCCATGCTCAACGCCATCGCACGCGAAATCGAAAACTGGTGCGGGGACAATTCGTACGACCTGCTCATTCAGGGCGGTAATATGCAGCGGACGATGATGCTGGATCATTTTCGCAAAAACGAGCGGTGCGTGCTGCTGGGAACGCGAAGCTTCTGGCAAGGCGTGGACGTTTCCGGCGAGGCACTGAGCAACGTCATCATCACCAAACTCCCGTTCGCCGTGCCGGACTCCCCGATAATCGAGGCACGCATCGAAGCCATCCGCGCCGCCGGAGGCAATCCGTTCGGCGAGTTCCAACTCCCGCAGGCGATCATACTTTTCAAGCAGGGTTTCGGACGGTTGATCCGCTCGACAAAAGATACCGGCTTCGTCGTGGTGCTGGATCATCGAATCGTGACAAAATCCTACGGCCGCGACTTCATCAACGCACTACCCGACATCCAAATCGCCAGAGATGAATTCGGCGCCGATGCCTGGTAACCGCAACCCGCGGTGGCAATAAAATGTCGGCTGGGTCGTAGCACGACGGGCAATAACAATCGCTGCGGTCGCACCGCCGTTAGGGGGTTTGAACAAGTTTCAGGGCGTCATCGAGGTTGTGTGCAATCGGCATAAGTTTGTCGAGGACGATGCAGTGGAGCGTTTTTTCGACGAGTTCCAAAGGGCTGAGCAAAACGAGATGGGCACCGGATTTTTTAAGTTCGGTGTAGCAATGTGTCAGCAGGGTCATTCCGCAGCTCATGATAAAATCCAGCTGCGAAAGATCGACTATTGTCGGAAGCTTCCGCACTGCCGTCGCAGCCAGAAATCGATCCTCTATCTCCGCAGCACCAATCGCATCGAGCTTCCCACTGAGCGAAACAATCGTCACCTCGTCGTCCTGCCGAATTATTTTCATGTCTATCATAATTGTACCCACCAAAGTAAATGCTAAACGCTAAATCCGAAAAGCTAAACAATATCAAATTTTCGAAATTTCAATTTTCAAACTAAGATAAATTGTTAATCGGCTACGAACGTTTCGGATTTTGATGATTCTAATTTCGTGCTTGTTTAGAATTTCGTTATTCGATTTTCGTTTTTAACCGCGATTCGCCAATTACCCCCCCCTGCTAGGCGTTGCGACCATATTGTTTCGATGGACGGCTTCGTCGTATGGTTTTTCATCGCCGCCGAGGGCATTGGCAATCTGGTTCGACCGCAAACCCTTTATGGCTTCGAGATGCTCGGATGAGTAGTTCGTCAGGCCCCGTGCAATCTCTCGCCCGCGTGAGTCGGTGATGGTAACCATGTCGCCTTGTGCGAACTGCTTTTTCGCGGGAATAACGCCAACGATGCCGGAGGGGAGCAGACTCTTTCCGCCTTTGCGCAACGCCTTGGCGGCACCGTCGTCGACGACGATTTTGCCCACCGGTTTTGCCGCCTGCCCAATCCAACGCTGTTTGCTGGAAAGTTTTCGCGCAGCTGGAATAAACACCGTCCCCAGCGGTTTGCCATCGAGAATTTTTTGCAGAATCTTCGGCGTGCGTGCGTTGGCGATAACGACGGGCTCACCGGCGGTGGTTACCATAGCGGCGGCATCGAGTTTGGTTTTCATTCCGCCCGTGCCAAGCGATGTTCGCTCTGTGCGTACCAGCCCGCGAGTTTTGTTGTCGATATTCTTAACGCAATCCACCACATCACCATTCTCGTCGAGCACTCCGTCGACACTCGTCAGCAGAACCAGCACATCGGCGCTGATCATGTTCGCGACCATCGCGGCGAGGATATCGTTTTCACCGAACCGGATTTCGTCGACGGCGACGGTGTCGTTTTCGTTAATAATCGGCAGTGCCGAAAACTCGCGAAGCGAACTGAGCGTATTGCGGATATTGAGATATCGCGTACGATCTTCGAAGGCGTCGCGTGTCAGCAGCACTTGTGCCACTTTCACCTTCCGCCGCGCGAAGGCATCGTGAAAAATCCGCATCAGCTGCCCTTGCCCCACAGCTGCGACGGCCTGCAAGCCCGGCACAGTTTTCGGCCGCTGCGACATATCCAGCTCACCCAGCCCGGCACCGATAGATCCGCTGGCCACGAGCGTAACTTCTATACCGCGATTCATGACGGCGGTGATATCACCCACCAGCCGCGAGATGGCCCTGCGATCCGGGCGACCTTTGCTGTCGCAAATACAGTTCGTGCCCACCTTCACCACAATTCGTGAAGCCTCACCGATTATATTTTGTCTCACATTTGTTCCGGGCATCGAATTTCCCTTTGCGCTTGTTGAAAACATGACTTTAGCTTGTCATTGCGAGCGAAGCGAAGCAATCTCGCCGCTAGCAGCGGAGGCAATAAATAATCGCGACTCACATCGCCCACCCCGCTAGGGGTTATTTACCACCGGCGTTGCCGGTTGCCGCGTCGCTACGCTCCTCGCAATGACATGTAATTCAAAGCGGTTCCGATAATACAAGGTTTTGCGGGTATTATACTCACCCCAGCTACCCGAACCCAACAAAATATCGGGCACATATCGCGATCCGCCAAAAATGACGATTGACAATTGGGATTCAAAAACTACGCTGTTGTGATGGGTATACTTATCGACATTGCGTATTTGTTCGCTTTAATACTGGCGTCGCCGATTTTGGTGACGAAAATGATCCGCCAGGGTCGCTACCGCACGGGTCTCGCCGAGCGTTTCGGCCGCGCGCCTAAACGCTACGGCATCCAGCCGGTAATCTGGATCCACGCCGTCAGTCTGGGCGAAATAAACGGGATCTGCAAACTCGTAGACGAAATCCACTCGCAGCTGCCGGATTTTCGCGTGGTGATATCGTCGACCACCGATACGGGCATGGCGGCGGCGCGGCGGCACTTCGCGCCCGGCCACGACGTTTTCCAATGGCCGCTCGACTTTACATGGGCTGTCGCCCGCGCACTCGACAGAATCGCCCCGTCACTGGTGGTGCTGATGGAAGGCGAAGTCTGGCCGAACTTCCTTGCCGCCTGCAACAAGCGAAAGATTCCATCCGTCGTCGTCAACGGGCGAATGAGCCCCAACAAGGGATACCCGCGATACAAAAAACTCGGCCCGCTGGCGGCGAACCTTTTCAATCGGCTCACAGCTATCGGCGTGCAGGACGAAATCTACGCAGAAAAATTCATCGCCCTCGGCACCAAACCAGAAAAGGTGCATCTTACCGGCATGATGAAATTCGATGCAATTCAGGTCACCGACCACATCACCGGGCAGGATTCGTTGGCAAAAGCTATGGGGCTTGCGGTAGGCGATGAAAAGATTTTCGTTGCCGGTGGCACAGGCCCCGGTGAAGAATCGATTCTGCTGGAGTCGTACAAAAAGCTGCGAAACGTTCATGCGAATCTGCGGTTGGTTATCGTGCCTCGCAAACCCGAACGTTTCGACGAAGTGGCGCGGTTGATTTCGGCGGCCGGGTTTGATTGCGTGCGGAGAAGCGAGCATCCCAACGGGCAAACGTGCAAGCTTACCACCAACAGTGTGGTGCTTGGCGATACGATGGGCGAACTGAAGGCGTTTTACGCGATGGCCGACGTTGTTTTCGTCGGGCGGTCGCTGGTGCCGATGGGCGGGTCGGATATGATTGAGGCGGCGGGGCTGGGTAAGAGCGTCTGCTTCGGGCCGCACACGTTTAACTTTCCGCAGGCGGAAAAACTCAAGCAGCACGGATGCGTCGAAGTTTCCGACGGTGGGGAGCTGGCGGCACAGATTTCGGCGTGGTTAAACGATCCGGCCGCTGCAAAACTGGCCGGCGAGACGGCACAAAAATATGTACGGTCGCAGCAAGGTGCCACGCGTCGCAACGTGGAGCTTATCGCACACCTGCTGAATCGAGTCCCGGCCGTCAAACCCGGAAGCATCGCGACGGATAAGATTGAAGAGTGACGCGATCGCTAGCAGCGGAGACAATATTTGCCACCTCCGTCGGGGGTGTCATTGCGAGCGTAGCGAAGCAATCTCGATTCTCATATATTAGATTGCCACGTCGCTATGCTCCTCGCAATGACACCGGCAACGCCGGATGTATTAATGGCCATCGACTTCGCCACTGACCATACCACCTGCCCAATACTCTTTAATTCCGGCGGCGTTTGTCCAGAAAATTGCAGACGGACAGCAGAACCATCGCGACGATAAATCCAATCGCACCGGCCTGGTTGGCGATGAGGCCCGTAATGATTGCACCTTGCAGCAGCAGAACTCCGCGTTGCAGCTGAACGGCTAGTTGGTTTGCCGTTTCGGCGGCGATGCGTTTGCTCAGCAGCAGGCTGCAGTAAATCGAGCGGAACGAAACCCACAGCAAAATCCAGACCGACACCCAGGGAGAAATGGCGGCGATTCCGTGCGCGGCGAAACTTATCACTGCCAATGCGCCGCAGCCACCCACGGCCACGACGCTGAAGGCCCACGCCACGGCGCCGAATTTTCGCAACGTCTGCGATTGGGCGTACGCGGCGACGAGTTCCACGCTTCCGCAATATGCTGCGAGTATCGCGGCGGCGGTGATGACTTTCCACGATGCGGCGCCCCCACCGACAGCTGCGCCGAGCAAAACCAATGTACCCCATCCAACGGCGGTGGCGAAGACTCGGGCGATATTCAAACGTGGTTGCAAAAACCGCAACCACGGCACCCGGCCGGCGGCAAATCTTCGTAGCGATACCGCGTAGATTGCGAAGGCTGCGACGATGACGGCGGCGCAAACTGCAAATGCGACAGTATCAAATCCGCAGGTAAATTTTCCCCCGAATTCTTTCCCGAAGCTTTCCCCGAATCCTTGCCGCGCGAGAAAAAATCCCACCAGACCACCCGTAGGAACGGTTAGCCAGAAAGCGAAGCATGGAAGAGAAATGCGGTTCATCGCTGTTACTTTCCGACGACTGCGATTTTTAGTTTGTCGGCCAGCGCAAGTGTCGCGGGTTTGTCGGCGATGAGTGTCTTCTCGGCCTCGACGACAAGCGTCGCGCATTTCGCCGCCGCGAGATTCTTTATCGTTTCCGGGCCGACAGTCGGAACGTCGAACCGCATGTCCTGATTCGGCCGAGCGACTTTTATCATCGTCCAGTTGCCCTTTTTGCAGAGGCTCCCCGCGCGGGCGATCATGGCGTCGGTGCCTTCGACGGCTTCGACGGCGAGGATGTCGCGTTCTTTAACTGCGAGCGATTGCCCAACGTCGAGGTCGGCACTGGCCCGGGCGATTTTCCACCCGAACTCTATATCCAGCTGCATCGATGACGACGGTTGCAGCTGCGTCATGACGCCCTCGTGTGCCAAATGCTCTTTGCAGTATTCAACGCTGGACATAAGCTCAATTCCTTCCTTCGCGAGTTCTTCCGCCACCGCCAGCAGCACGGGATTGTCGCGTTTGTCGTGGCGTAGCTGGCAGTACCATATTTTCGCGCTTCGCAAATCCGGCAGATATCGCAAAAACCGAAATCGCTCGTGCATTCGAGTTTTTTTCACCGACCCGATCATCACAACCTTGCGAACGTTGTGATGCTTAAACACCCGAATCCATTTGCTCATTCGCGTGACACCAGCCCAGGCGAATTCGTCGGCAAGCCCCTCCAGCCACGGATTCGCGAATCCGCTGATTCCGACGATAACCAGTTTTCGGCCGCTGGTGATGATCCCGTCGGCAACGCTGAACGGTAAGCGCCCGGCCCCGGCAATTATGCCGATCGGCTCATCCGAAATCATCGAATTTTTTTCCGAATATGCAGAATGTTGCGGGCTACTCGTCATTGTTGTTTTCTCGATCATGCGTTCGTTCATGGTTACCCCTGCGGTATAACCATGCCACCAAGACATTCTACAATTTACGCCGGTTTCAGGATATTCACTTTCGTGCAAATTACAAGGTCTTTGGTGTCTTGCTTATACTGTTTCATGTGCGGTGCCTGCAAGTGCGCCGTCAGGGCCTCGATGCTTTCCCACGCTTCGACGACAGTAGCAACGCCGTCGCGCGGAGTAATGTTGAGCTGCGCCCCGTCGGGATCGTCGACGGTTAGTTCGTAGCGGATGCATCCGTCTTCGGCGAAAACGGTGGGGATATTCGCGCGGAAAATGTCCAGATACTCGGCGAACGCTTCGGGTTTAACTTCAATTGTTGCGATTACGTGAATCATGTCTTTTCCTTACTATAGATCAGCTAAAAATTTCCAAATTGGTAACTTACCTCAAGCGAGGCTTTGTGTGTATGGGTATTATAATCGAATTTGCCCGGTGAAACCTCAAAAATTTTGCCGCCGCCCGGCCATGCCCCGCCCCGATTGCCACTTGTAACCGCGGATAAATATGATATCCTGTGCGATACTATGGATTATTTTGACTACAAAAACGGTGAGTTGTGTTGCGAAGAGGTTCCGGTAAAGGATATTGCAGCCGAGGCTGGGACGCCGGTTTACATTTACTCGAAGGCGACGTTGATGCGTCACTACTCGGGCGTGGTTAAGGCGTTTGCGGAGCTTGACGCGATAATTTGCTACTCGATCAAGTCCTGCGGAAACCTCCACATCCTCAAACTGTTCGCCGAGAACGGGGGCGGATTCGACGTCGTCAGCGGTGGCGAGCTGGCCCGCGCGCAACAAGTCGGTGCCGATATGAAAAAGATCGTCTTCGCCGGGGTCGGGAAAACCGACAACGAAATTCGCGAAGCTCTTACCGCCGGGATCGGCTGGTTCAATATCGAAAGCGAGCAGGAGTTCGAGAATCTTTCCCGGCTGGCCGCGGAAACGAAAACCAAAACGCGGGCGGCACTGCGGGTGAATCCCGACGTGTTCGACCCCAACACGCACGCCTATACCACAACGGGCAAGAAGGAAACGAAGTTCGGCGTGGACATTGACAGGGCTGCGGCGTTTTTCGAAAAGTACGGGCATGACGCCAACGTCACGCTCGACGGAATTCATCTGCACATCGGTTCGCCGATCTACTCGCCACAGCCGTACGTCGACGCGATTACCAAAACGCTCGGGCTGATCGAAGAAATTCGCGCCGGCGGCGGCAAGGTAAACGTGCTGGACATCGGTGGTGGATTCGCCGCCGACTACGAGGCCGACAAAAGCCCGTCGGCACAGGCCTACGCCGATGCCATCGTGCCGCTACTAAAAGGCACCGGGCTGCAAATTATTCTCGAACCGGGAAGGCACATAGCGTGCAACGCGGGAATTTTGCTATCGCAGGTGCTGTACACGAAACGCGGCGGCGACAAAAAATTTGTGATTGTTGACGCGGCGATGACGGATTTGATTCGGCCGGCGCTTTACGAGGCGGAGCATTTTATTTATCCCGCACATCTCGACCACGACGAGTTTCCTCCGAACCGGCGGTTCGATTTTGCACCCGCCAACGGCGAGCAGGTAGACATCGTGGGTGGTGTGTGCGAAACGGGCGATATCCTCGGAAAATCGCGAACGCTGCCCCCGATGCAACGCGGAGATTTGCTCTCGATTTTCTCGGCTGGTGCGTATGGGTTCGTGATGTCAAGCCAATACAACGCCCGCCCGCGAGCAGCCGAAGTGCTGGTCGACGGTGACTCGTTTAAGATCATCCGCCGCCGCGAAAATTACAACGATGTCTTCGCCGCCGAAATTTTTTAGCTAACATCAAGTTTAAGACAGCGGCTTTTGTCTGTACAACTAACGTCAAGTTGCAGTCGATTGTTTGTACAACTAACGCCAAGCTGCAACAGGGTGTTTTTACGGTGTTGAAATCCGAAAGGTGAAAATGGCTGGCGAAGCAATCACACCTAATGAAAATGACGACGGCACGATTCCGATCGTACCGCTCGATCCTCTAGAGGAACGCAAACGCGCGGAACTGAAAAAAGAACTCGCCGAACTGAAGCGCCCGCTGATCGACGCAGCCGGCGAAAGCTACGTTATCCCGCTGGAACATCGCGAGGACCTGTCGGCGGCGGACTTCGAGCATTTCGTTGTGAACTACTGCCTCGACATGTACCGCGCGCATCCGGAAAAAACGTACGGATACGTCAAAACCATGCGGAAGCATCTGGACTTTTCGAGGGAGGCGTTGGCAAATTTCCGTAGCGGAAAAACCACCGAACCGGCGCTGCAGAAAATCCCCGCCAAGAAGCTCAAGCAACTCTTCGACAAACTTACCGGCCAACTCGAATAGTTTTCCAACTCTCTAAACTCACTGCCCCGCTTCCTCCTATCGGCCGGATTCCACCGGGCATTTTTCGCGCATAAAAAACGGCGAGGCAATTTCTCACCTCACCGTTTCGTATCTATATCAAAGTCAGATGTTATTTTTCTTCGATAACTTCAACTTCGTCTTCGTCGTCGTCTTCATACATACGTATCGCGGCGGCTTGTTCAGCCTTGATAAGTTCCACAACATCTTTTACGACACCGATCGGAACGTAGATGGTACCTTTAACAGCGTTTTCACCCGAAAGCGCCCAGCCGATACCAATTGGTTGTGCACATTGGAATTTGAACTCTGCCGGCAAATCGGATTTTTCGCCCATAAGAACCATCCCGGCCTGAACCAGGTTGTACATATTCTGCGTGCTTAAAACCATAGTCGCCACCCGTTTGGCCGGCAGCTTTGCGAGGGTTTTCAAGACGTTGGGGTCTTTGTCGATGGTTCCGCCCTTGCGTGCCGCGTCGATCGATGCACTCATGTAGCTTTTAGCACCACCAAAGGTTATCACGAGAGTCTTCGGATCAACCTGAGCCACGCGGAAAAGAATCTGATCTTCGCCAAGAGCCTTTTTCATATCGGCCTTTTGTTTTTCCGTTCGAGTATTGAGTTTATCGAACGTAACCTCAATTGTATCGACGGCGGCGTCGTTGATGGTTTCAGCGCCGGCCTTATAGGTAAACTTCAGCGAGGCGAGGTCTTCGTTTGGTTTCTGCTCAAGGAGAGCCTGCACCAGCTGAGTAATCAGATCGACTTCCGTCTGCAGCAATGCCTTTGCCTTGCCGGCATCGGTAACGTTCATAACAATGCTTAGTCCGAAAATTCCTTCGCCGTTGGCTGGGCCGGCAACTATTTGCACGCCGGTCAGCAAGTCATTAAATTCGCCGTCGACCTTGATAATCTTTGCTTTGATATCTTCGGGGATGGTCATGTCGCCCATCTTCACCAGCATTTCGAGGCACTGCATTCCCACAGCGGACATCTGCTTACCTTCACCCGCACAGGATACCGACGCACCCAACGCCAAAACGTATGGGAGGTTCGGGAGGCGATCCATCAGCGGTTTTCCCAGAGCCTTGTAGGCAGAAACGACCTTCGCCAGATCCGACCCGGGCTTGAACGATTCGTAGAATTCGCACGAAATGCCCTCTTCGCCCAATGTGACTCCAAATGCAAGCCCATCAATCTGTTTCAGGAAGCTTCCATAGAGTTTGAGGATGGCGCCTAACTCTACTGTAACTCCAAGAGAACTATCTTCTGCCCCATCAGCATTTTCCATCATTGTGGCAACAAACGGGCCTGCAACTTTCAGGTTGTAGAATATTGCGATGTCATTTTTTGTCAGAACGCTTTTTTCTTCTTTACCGAGAGTCGCGTCGAGGGTTTCGCCCTTCATCAGTGCCAATGCTTTTTGCGAGGGGCTGAAAGCAACATAGTCACCTATCTTAGCGGTATAAATCGGAACCGGCATACCCATAAGCATCATGCTGCCGTCTTCCATCTTCTCTGCCTGAGGCAAGATACCGGTAGCACTTGTTCCGGCGACGAGAAATACGAATGGCATTTCCGGATCCTCGGGCTCTTCGCCTCTACCGAGGGCAGCGGGGTCGAAACCGAGTTTTTCCAGATTCGGAATCACAACCGCCAGTCCGCCGTTGGGATTGAACCCTTCGCCAATCGACAAAAACATCGCTGCAGTCTGCAGCAAACCGATGGGGGCAACAGCGTCGAGTTCGTCGCCGAATCCAAGTTGCCGGCCTAGCCGTTCGATATTTGTGACCATATCTTTGAAATTGGTTGCAGCGGCATATCCCATACAGTCGCTGGGGATAACCTTCAGCAGCGAGGACGCCTTGGGCTGATCCATCTTAAACGGCGGCGGTGGCATTTCCATTTCGTCTTCCGCGGCTTCTTGTGCAAAAAGCCCGGAAGTTGCAAAACCAAGCACCAATAGTAGCATCAATAATTTTTTCGTCATCTCTACGTCTCCTTAACTAAGACACTGAAAGCTTTTTACGATTCTGCCACACCCTACGCAGACGTGCAGTTTACGTCAGAAAATTGACTACCGTTAATTTCGGTTTGAACATCTGACACATGAAGCGCTTTTTGATAATTTATTCATCTTTACAGTCAATAGTGCCCGCCGGGAACTCATACCCACGACGTTTTTCAATAATCCGTGGCTTATCAACTGTTTACCATTAAACCCACCACCGCGAGAAAAGCCCCGTAAACCCAGCGGCGTAATGATTGAAATCTACCACATCCGGTGCTAGGATAGCAAATACGGTTTCGGGCTGACAGTAAAATCCACGTAATTATCGGCGGATAAATAAACATGGGCGACGGTCAAAATTGTGATTCTCGGTCTTTGAGCTATGAGCTTTCCGGCGTTGTGGTTTCGCGGGAGGAAATTGCCTACCGAGTGGCGGGGCTGGGCGAGGAAATTACGGAATTTTACGGCGGGGACGAAGTTACGATTCTCCCGGTGCTGACAGGTGCGTTTGTGTTCACCGCCGACCTCGTCCGCCAGCTTTCGATGAAGATCCAAATCGACCCCATATCGGTGAGTTCCTATCCCGGAACCAGTACCACATCGCAGGGCTGTTCGTTTCGCTTACCCCCACCGGAAAATCTTCATAATCGCAATGTGCTGATCGTAGACGACATTTTCGACAGCGGCGCGACGATGGATTTTCTAATCAACGCAGTCAGCACTACCCCCCTCACCAGCCTCCGCACCTGCGCCCTTTTGCGAAAACAGCGTGATGATTTGCCAGAGCGAAGAAATCTCGACTTTGTAGGCTTTGACATTCGGGATGAGTTTGTCGTAGGATACGGGCTGGACTTCGACGGGTTTTTCCGCAATCTTCCCGACATATGCGTGCTGAGGACTTGCAAATGACAAACCATGGCGATTCTCCAATGACACCTACCGGGTCGGCGATTCCCGCCCTTGCCTCCGACCAGGCCATTCCCGATCGCGTCCTCCGCAGCGGGGAGCAAATTATCCTGATCGTCAAACCCAGCGTATGGTTCGTCCTGCTGAACTCCATTCAGCCGCTGGTTATTCTCGGTATCATGATCGCAGTGGCGGCAAGTGGTGACGCAATCGGGGTGGCGATGAATGCACGAATTCGCAACGGGCTGCTGCTGGGCCTGATCCTCGGGTTGGGACTGACGCTGACGCTTTCGTGCTGCCGATGGTTCGGGCGGCTGTACGTTTTAACCGACCGCCGGTTACTGCGAATTTCCGGCATCGCGCGGGTAAACGTTTACGAATGCGAACTGGCTCGCATCTCGAGCGTTGACGTCGTGCAGACCTTCGGGGAGCGAATCGTGGGTATCGGATCCCTGAAGTTCCAAATCAAAGACAACCCCTATTCCAACCCCGAATGGGTCAACCTCGCCCAAACGCAACACATCGCCGACGAAGTCCGCACAGCTGTCTCGCGAGCGAAAAATTTCTAAAAGTTGTCAGAGCTCAGTGGTAGGGTGCGTAACTTGTTACGCACCGATTGAAGTTTGTAGGCCGGGTCTTGACCCGGCAATTCAAAGCCCTCCAGACACCCGCCGGGTCGAGACCCGGCCTACAACTTTGTTGCCGAGCAATAATGACATCCTTGTCGTCCATTTTTCATTGTGTATCACATCAACCACAATCGCGCCAGACATTTTTGTAACTTTTTTTAATTTTTTCTGTGAAGGGATACGAAAAAGGTATAGGATAAGGTATAGGATGAGTGAGTTGTTTACCCACCAATATGGGCACAATATAAGATGGTGGGTAACAGGTTACCCATCCTACAAGCTTTTATAAAGGGAGAAATAAATGAGGCAAACAGTAACACTACTGGTTTTGATGATTGCTTCTTTAGGCATGTTCGGCTGCAGCCAAACAAAAGAACAAACAAAAGAAGATGTTGCTGCAGAAGCGATCTGCTTGTTAGAAGAAGAGGTTAAAATCCTCGCCTCTATCAAGGACAAGTTCTCTGCCGAAACAGCCAGGCCAAAATTGGTAAAAAATCACAAAAGGCTCAAGATCCTCCAAGGGGAGATCGACGCATTGTGCGAAACTAAGGAAGCTAGGGATAAATTGATGGGTGGGGAAAAATTCAATGATCGTTTCTGTACAGCTATGGGTAATTGTTATCGCCAAGGGAACCGTATTAGGGATCTTAAGAATTCAGAAATATGGAAGGCTTTGGGCGACGAAGTCTGTCAACGATCTTACCTGAAAAGATAAGTAGAAGGCGTAGGGCGGGTGGCATAGCCTGCCCGTATGGGGTCAGGTCAGCCCGTAGGGATGGCCATGATCTGTTTTTGTTTATTTAAAAAATTTTCAGTACCGGCGAAACTGCCCGCTTCTCTCGCCTGCTACAGAGTTATACAACTGATCCCGTAACGCTGCAAGAGGAATGGTCGGCAATGGCCGACCCTACCATAACTCAGCCGAGATTGCCGCGTCGCTGCGCTCCTCGCAATGACACCGGCCGCCTAGTGCCAAGTGCCTAATCCCTACTGCCTAACCCCCTACAATTTCGTCCCGCAATATTTGCAATGTGTCGCGTCAGGGTCATGGCCTTCGGCGAGGCATTGGCAGCACGCCTGGGTAGTAATTTTTTGCTCATTCTGCTTAAAGGCGTTGTGCATTTCGACGGTAACGATCCCCGTCGGAATCGCGATGATGCTGTAACCGAGAATCATCACGATGGAGGCCAGCCCCTGCCCGGCCGCGGTTTGCGGTGCGATATCTCCGTACCCGACAGTCGTCAGCGTAACGATTGCCCAGTAAACGCTCTGCGGAATGCTCGTAAATCCGCCCGCCCCGCCTTCGATAAGATACATCACCGACCCCAGCACCGTCACCAGCGTTAAAACCGTCAACAGAAACACGATAATCTTCCGCGCACTGCTGCGAAGAGCCTTGCCCAACACCCTCGCCTCGCCGATATACTCCGTCAGCTTCAACACCCGGAAAATTCGCAGCACGCGCAACACGCGTATCACCAGCAGGCCCTGAGCACCGGGAATGAGAACAGCAAGATACGTGGGTAAGATGGCGATCAGGTCGATGATACCGTAAAAACTTCGTGCGTATCGTATCGGCCGGGGAACGCAGATCAATCGCAAGACGTATTCGACCGTAAACAGAATCGTGATGACCCATTCCACCGTGTGCAGCTGCGTTCCGTAGCGGTCGTTGATATGCCCGACGCTGTTGAGCATCACGGCTACAACGCTTACGGCGATGCATAAAATTAGTGCGACGTCGAAAAATTTGCCCGCCTTGGTGTCAGCCTCGAATATTACCTCGTACATCACCGTCCGCCAATTACGGCCGACCGTCGAGGGTGCCTGCAAATTGTTACCGCTGTGTGGCTGCATTTTTCACCAGTTGACTGGACGCCTATCCACTTAAGTATTCACACTCTTTTCCTGTCAATCAAAAATTTTTGACAGGATCACAGGATAGTTATTAGGGTTTTAAGTGACGTCTTTAGGATAGACCATATGGATTACACTTGGATATGGAGTTAACCTTTTGTTATAAATTTTATAGGTACAAGCAATAATCTTTTCCGCCAACCAACTACCACTGCATTTTTAATCTTGCGAAAGCTATGACATTTCTTTTGGATTAACATGATTTATTTTCATCCTGTTATCCTGTCTAACAATTCAGCGAACATATTCAGACGTAGTATCGCTTTCCGCCGGTTTCAACATCGACAGAATAAAACTGCCCCGGAATCGTACGAATTTTCCGCAGCGCCCCGCTGAAACGCGAGCGAATCTCTTTTTCGATTCCGCCCCTGAGCAGCGTCTGGAGATGGAACCGATGCGAGGGCGAGTCGACCTTGACGGTCAGCACACCGTTAGCGAAACTCTCCAGGGCGGTGTGGTGTTGGATGGACTCGGGGATAAGGGCGTCCCAAATAGCTGAAATGCTGCTGAGTTGCCGGACGCGTCTTGCGAGTTTATGCTTGATGAAGATGCCCAGCGGCTCGGCAAGGGGGACGGCACGCATGCGTGGTTGGCGTTGTTCCCAAACCGTCCTTAATTGTGCGTCGTCCATGACAAGCCCTCAAATTCCAATGGGTTTCCGTCGCTCTCGCGGGAAAAATTCACCAACCGATTACCGGCAGGTTATCATTTTCGCGAGGCGGGTCAACCAAATTTTTCGAAAAAGCTCAAATCTCCAACCGCAGAGCTTGGGTCGCTATTGATTTTATCGAAATTTCATCGGGGATCACGTGAGAAAAATTCCGGGTTTTCCGCTTGGGGAAATTTGCATTTTTTCGGTTATTTTCGGGGGTGTTGAGCTGTACTTTAACCTCGCGTTATGCCATAATACCGCGATGGAGTTTGACCTCGGAAAACAAGGATCGGTTTTCCGGATAATCCGGGATCAAATTGCGGTTTCGACACAGATTTCGGAAGGAAAGACGGAGCATAATGGCTGACGAAGAAAATCAGGTAAACAACAGCGACAATACCGAAGAACCCACGGACGACGATCTTCAGCAGGAAGGTGACGTTGCAGATTCTGACGTTTCTGACGACACTGACGAATCTGCTGGCGACACTCAACAGCAAGGCGAGGTCAGCGGTGGGGCACCGCAACTGGCGATCTTCTCCGACGAACGCATCGACGATTTGCCCATCGAAACGGAGATGCGAGACAGTTATCTAACCTACGCCATGAGCACCATCGTCTCGCGTGCCTTGCCGGATGTTCGCGACGGACTAAAACCCTCGCAACGCCGCGTACTCGTCGCCATGAACGACCTGAACCTCGGCCCGCGCAGCAAACACCGCAAGTGTGCCAAGATCGTCGGTGACACTTCGGGTAACTATCACCCGCACGGTGACCAGTCGTCGTACGCCACGCTCGTTCGCATGGGGCAGCACTGGTCGATGCGATATCCGCTGATCCAACCGCAGGGTAACTTCGGTTCGGTTGACGGTGACCCACCAGCTGCGATGCGATACACCGAGGCACGCATGCGGCAGTCAGCGACCGAGCTGCTGCACGACATCAATCTCGACACCGTCGACATGCAACCAAACTACGACGACACCCGCACCGAACCCGTCGTTTTACCAGCCAAGTTCCCCAACCTGCTGGTCAACGGTTCGCAGGGTATCGCCGTCGGCATGGCAACCAGCATCCCGCCGCACAACATCACCGAAATTTGCGACGCCCTGCTGCACCTTACCGACAACCCAGAGGCCACCGTCGACGACATAATGAAAATCGTCACCGGCCCCGACTTCCCCACAGGCGGACTTATTTGCGGACGCAAGGGCATCGTCGATGGTTACAAGACCGGCCGCGGCAAATTACGCGTTCGAGCGAAAATGCATACCGAACAAGTTCGCGGCGGCAAAGAGATAATCGTCGTTACCGAGATTCCCTATCAGGTGCTCAAAACCACCATCATCGAACGCATCGCCGACACCGTCAAAAACGGAAAAATCCCCGACATCGCCGACGTGCAAGATCACTCCGACCGCACCGGAATGCGAATTGTTATCGACCTGAAGAAAAACACCGAGGCCGAAGTCGTCGTCAATCAACTCTACAAGTACACCCCGCTGCAATCGACGTTCAGCGTCATCAACATCGCCCTTGTCAACGGTGCACCACGCACGCTGAACATTCGCGAGATGCTGTGGTACTTCCTCGAACATCGCAAAGACGTTATCCGCCGCCGGACAATGTTCCTGCTGCGTCGTGCCCGCCAGCGAGCACATATTCTCGAGGGTCTGATCCTGGCCGTCGCGGATATCGACCGCATCATCGAGCTGATCAAGACAAGCCCCGACGTACCCACCGCCAAGCAGCGGCTGATGGAACTAAAGCTCAACCTCACCGAAGAAGCTACCATCCGAAAAATTCTTCCCGAAACCTTCGTCGCACGGGCCAGCCAACCGCAAAAGTTTACCAACGTCCAGGCTGAGCAGATTCTCGGAATGCAGCTGCGCCGTCTGACCGGACTTGAAATCGAAAAACTCGCCGCCGACTACAGCGCATTGTGCGAGGAAATCGAAGGGTATGAAGCGATTCTCGACGACGAAGTCCTGCTGCTGGACGTCATTCGCGAAGACATCTACGAAATGAAAGACCGCTACGGCGATGCACGTCGTACGGAACTCGTCGCCGACGCCGGTGAATTCAACATCGAAGATCTCATCGCCGAAGAAGACGTCGTCGTGACGCTAACGCACGAAGGTTACATCAAACGCATGCCGACAACCACCTATCGCCGCCAAGGGCGTGGCGGGCAAGGTGTTATCGGCAACGATGCGAAAGAAGGCGATTTTATCGAGCAGCTGTTCGTCGCATCGACGCACGATTATATGCTCGTGTTCCTCGACAGCGGACGCATGCACTGGCTGAAAGTTTACGATATTCCGTCGATGGCACGCACCAGTAAAGGCAGAGCAATCGTCAACCTGCTGCAAATGGATAAAGAAGAACGCATCCGCGCCGTCGTAGCCGTCCGCGACTTCGACGACCGATTCCTCGTGACGACCACCCGCAACGGGCAGATCAAAAAAACCGCCCTTACCGCTTACGCCAACGTCCGCAAAGGCGGAATTTTGGCTACGGGCATTCGTGAGGATGACTGCCTTATCGGCGTGGCGATCACGACGGGCGACGACGAAATCGTTCTCGGTACTTGTAACGGCCAGGCCATTCGGTTCAACGAAACCAACGCCCGGGCGATGGGTCGAACAGCTACGGGTGTTCGCGGTATCAACCTCAAGGGCGACGACAAAGTCGTGGACATGATTATCGTCGACCAGCACGCCACGCTGCTGACGGTTTGCGAAAACGGGTTCGGCAAGCGTACGAATTTTGAAGAGTACCGAATCCAGTCGCGCGGCGGGAGCGGAATCATCAACATTCGTGCGACCGACCGAAACGGGAAAGTCGTCGGAATGAAGAGCGTTCGCGACTCTGACGAAATGATGATGATCACGCAGAACGGCAAGGTCGTGCGGACAGGCATCAACGAGATGCGTGTCATCGGGCGGGCTACTCAGGGCGTGCGTGTGATCACCCTTAAACCCGGCGACAAACTCGTCTCCATCGCCAAGGTCGTTTCCGAGGACAACTCGCAGCAGGAGCTTCCGCTGGAACCTCCGGACGCGCAACAGCCGCTACCGCTGACGGGAACCACCGACGACGCAAAAGCCCCCGAAACGGAGCCGACCGAGGAAACAACTGAATAATTCAAATGAACCGGGGCGGTAAGTGAAGTCTGAGCACTGACTACATAGATACTACGAACCGGCCGACTGAAAAAGTCGGTTGGTTTGCATAATTTTGCATAATATAGAGGTTACTGATTTGAGAGGTTACCCTCCATTGCGAAAACCGGATTCTACGCCCGGGCGTTTTGCACGCCTTTGGACGGAGTTTCGCAACCTGCTTTACAGCCAACGCGTTCGGCCGCTGTGGGTTCTGGGTCTGGTTTGCTATGGGCTGTTTGGAGGATTTCGCCTGGGGTTGTGCCTCGCAAACATGGGCAGCTTCGATGGAGCGTCGTTTCCGGAGATCATGCGTTGCTTCGCTCTGGGGATTTGCTACGACACAATGGTTATCGGATACATTCTCATACCCCCGGCCGTGCTGCTGACGATTTCTCCACCCGAAGCGTTCGCCCGCCCATGGTTCAACCGAATTGTCCGAGGATACGCCGCCGTCACGTCGCTGCTGGTGCTGGCGATTGAAGTTATTGGCGTGTCGTATTATCTCCACGGCGGAACCCGCACAAACCGGGCGTTTGCGTATTACCTTCGCTATCCGCAGGAGGTTTTTGGGCACGTGTGGCGAGAATATCCGCTGTGGTTCTGGTTGCTGACAGTACCGGTGATAATTTTTCTGCTGTACAAGCTGTACCATCACTCGTTTGGCAAGGGTATCGTGCACGAGCTTCCGCATTGGCGACGGCCGGCGTTTTCGGGCGTGATTCTGTTTTTGTGCATCGTCGCTGCCCGCGGTGGTTTGCAGTCGAGGCCGTTATCCAGCACGCTGGCGTACGAAAATACGTCCAACCAGTTGCTTGTCGAACTTACAAAAAATAATTGCTATGAACTTTTTCAGGGGGCACGAACTCTCATTAACGAAGTGCAAAAAGAAGACCATGTCTTAAACCTGCCCAAGCTTAAAATTGCTAAACCCATCGTAAAAAAACTATACTTTCAGGATGCCGATACCTCATTGGGTCTGGAATCAAACCCCTTGTGGCGGCGGACGGAAACCCATATCGAACGCAAACAAATGAACGTGGTGTTTATTGTCATGGAGAGCATGGCTGGTAAGCACATCGGGGCATTGGGATACCCACACCCATCGCAGACACCGAACCTTGATGCCTTGTGCAGGGAAGGGCTTTTCTTCAGCAAAATGTTTGCCATCGGCGCACGCACCAACAAAGGAATGATCGGAACACTAAGCGGATATCCCGGGTTATGCCAAGGCCCGGTAATTGCGAGCAAATTAGCGGAGGGAAATTTCCTGACACTTCCAGGAATTTTTCAGCGTCGCGGATACAAAACTGTGTTTATTTACGGTGGACGCCCCACGTTTGACAATATGGACAGGTTTCTTACCACGGGTGGGGTAGATCAGATTATCGGGCAGAATCAGATGCCGACAAAAAACCCTTATACATGGGGTGCTCCAGATGAGTATGTTTTTCAAAAAGCCATTGAAACATTCGACAAGATGGGTGACCGGCGATTTTTTGGGTTGATTCTTACTGTATCGAATCATCCACCCTTTAAGGTGCCTTCCGGGCGTGTAAGAATGCTTCCAGCCAACAGTGACGAAAATAAAATAATTAATGCTACCAGCTACGCCGACTGGGCGTTGGGTAAGTTTTTTCGTAACGCACATTCGACTAAGTGGTTCAAAAACACGATTTTCGTTCTGGTAAGCGACAGTGGTCGAGCCGTTGCACTCGATAAAAAACTCTGGATTGATGCCGTTGGATTTCGCATTCCTTGCCTTATTTATGCTCCGGGGCTGATCCCGCCTGAAGAAATAGATGTCGTTGCAAGTCAGACAGACATCGCCCCGACGCTACTGAGTTTAATGGGTGGAGAATTTGAGCACTGCTTCTTCGGAAGAAATTTGCTGACAGTTTCACGTGATAATGGTTTTGCATTGCTGCATGAAAACAACAGGCGAGCTTTTGTTCGCGGTGACTATCTTCTCGTTCAGCCCCCCGGAGGAAAAAACAAACCGCTTCTGTATCGAATAACGCAGGTTGCGACAGAACTTGTTAGCGATGGTGAGTTAAAAACAAAGCAAATCGAAAAACTCAGTAAGGAAATGGGCGCCATTTACAAAATGGCGAAGTATGTTTACGACAAGGGCCTCTACTCACCTCGCCCCCCGAAAGAAAACGGCGGAAATTAGAGCAGTTATTCCACCGGGGAATTTTCGCTTTGCTCGTCGTCGTTCTTGCCGCCGGTGAATTTTTTCAGCGACTTAAACGCATCCGTAAAATTAGGCTCCATGGGTTTATCTTTGTCATTCCCTAGCCCCACAAACGCCGTCGCCGCCAGCTTAAGTGCCGTTTCGACCGGCATGTCTATTCGCTCGAGATCTTTCGGCTGGGCGTAGACGATTGGCCCGCCGATCATATACGCCAGCGGCAAGTAGACGATCACGCGATTATCGCTGTCGGGTAGGCCCTTGGGATGCTCGTTGGTTACGATTCCCAACATGCGGATTTTGGTTTTCGGGGGCGTATACAAAACGGCGTATCCGATCTTTCCGCCTTCACCGCCACCGAAAAGTTTCATCAGATCGCGAACAGATTCGTACACGGTTTTGATTCCCGGTAGGCTGCTGAGTGTGGAGTCCAGGAAGTTGAAAAATTTGCGGAACAGCCAGAAATTCGCCAGCATCCCGACGAAGTACACTATTATCAACGCGACAATAATACCGACGGCACCGGCGTAGTTGAAATTTATTCCGCCGTATTCAAAACCTTTGGTAGGGAGTTTTTCCAAAAGCCCAAGCCAGCCGAGAAAACTTTCGCCCCATTTACCCAACATAGCGCCAATCCATAAAATCAACCAGACCGTTACGCTAATAGGTACAATCACCAACGCCCCGGCCATCAGGGTTCTCAAATGTTTTCGCATAATTTGCTCCGAAGTATCTCGCCCCACCTGAAGGCGGGGATTTTTTGTTTGTGACGAAACTCAAACGGTGATTCTATCGTCATGTGCGGGTTTGGTGGTAGAGAAATCTCGCGGGCTGGCAAGAATCGCTCTAACTGCTCAATATCCCAACCGCACCGCAGCCCATGCGATTTGTTGCAAATACTTTGTGCATCTTTTGTACATAAAATTGGATATGCACTTGACCTGATGACGATTTTGAATTATGTTATCCGCCCTTGCTTAGTAAGGTAGTGTGGCCGAGTGGACAAAGGCATCAGACTGTAAATCTGACGGCGTACGCCTACGCTGGTTCGAATCCAGCCGCTACCATCCCCCGCGTTTCGCAATGACTCGCGGGGTTTTCTTTTGCGCGGAATTCACCGAAATCATTCCACCCCCCAGCCCCACAAAAGCACAGGTTTTACGACATTCCCAAACGGGAAAATCCTGACTCAAGCACCCACCTCCCACCTCCGATAATACAGCACACGCGGGCTGAAAAAAGTGAAAATAAATACAACTCCAGCAACACTAAATCGAGACTAGAGGGTAAAATATAGTAGAGCCTTAACTTGCTCAGAAATCGAACGTTAGGATAGTTAAGGCGGGGAGGTGCGAAGTGGAAAAAAAGGTGCTTATAACGGCTGCGGATGGGTTTTTAGGGGCTCATTGTTTACCGGTTCTCGCGATTAACGGATACGAAATTCACGCCATCGGCCAAAAGATTCCGCCGACGAAAACCAAGGGCGTCTGCTGGTACAACATCGATCTGATGCAGCCCGCGAAAATCACGCAACTGATCACCGAGATTCGCCCCACCCATCTGATCCATCTCGCCTGGTCGGGTTCGCCAAATAAAATTGGCGATGCACCGGTAAACATTCGCTGGATGCTTTCCAGCCTCCACCTTCTGCAGGAATTTGCCGACCACAACGGAACCAACGCAATGATCCTGGGTTGCTACAGCGAATACGACCTCGCCCACGGAATCTGCCACGAAGAAAGCACCGCCCGTCGCCCCACCTCGCTTTACGGAGCCTGTAAACACTCGCTCAAACTCATCTGCGAAGCCTACGCGCAACAGGTCGGAATGAGGCTGGTGTGGGGGCGACTTTTCGGATACTACGGCCCCGGCAACGATTCCGATATGCTGATTCCATCCGTAATCCGCACGCTGCTGGGAAACCAAAAATTCATCTGCTCCCACGGGGCGTTTCTGCGCGACTACCTCTACATAGACGATGTCGCAGCTGCGATGGTGGCCGTCATGGAAAGCGATTATGCAGGGCCAATCAATATCGCCTCGGGAAAAGGGATTCGGATCGAGGAGCTCGTAACGATTTTGGGCGAACTCACGGGGCATCCCGAACTGCTGGAAATACGCAACGACCCCGGGGCCCTGCATGACAGCCCAGCCATCATCGCCGACACGAAAAAGCTCAACAACGTTATTGGATGGACCCCAAAAGTTTCGCTCGAGCAGGGTCTAAAAACGACCGTGGAATGGTGGAAAAGCAAATCATCCAGCTCCGAACTGGTGGAGCATTAACCGCAAAAAAAATCGTAAATTTTCCCGGTTTTTCTGATCCCACGCGACATTTCAACGTACATAAAGTACTACGCCGTGGAGGATTGGAGCTAGATGTGTTGATTTTATGAAACTTGGAGGATGTGTCCTGTTTAGACTGTATAAACCCCCGCGGGTTGCTCAATCGCGGGGCAAAAACGCTCAGGCATCAAGGTATCATCCCGCCGAAACACCCCCGCAGGTATACTGGAAAACGAGAAAACTTGACGGTCTGGTTCTGCCTCTTGGCCGAGCCAGGCAAGGTCGCAAAAAAGGCTTTCCAGGCCGCCTGCGGGGATTTTTTATACGCATTTGAAAATTGATCCGGCCTCGCCGCGATTGTTCCTATCACCCTCGGGGAGTTTGCGTGTATGATGTGCCGTTAGCATGGCAATGTTTCCGGAACAAAGAAGCCTAAATTCAGCCAAAGGCCAAAGGAGAAATTATAATGGTAAACGAGCAAGAAATGACGGCTGAGAATTTGCTCTTACAGCTAAATTCCTTGGACGAAGTTTCTCGCGTCGAAGCCAAAGAAGGCCAGAAGATCGATAAGAGCATTCGGGAGACCATTTGCGCTTTTTGCAACGAACCTAGCCTAGGTGGTGGATACCTTATCCTTGGACTAAAACGTGGCAAGACTCTATTTGACGTACAGTATGAAGTGGTAGGAGTGGATGATCCGGATCAGGTTCAGTGTGATTTGGCAACTCAGTGCAGCAACGAATTTAGTACTGTGATTCGTCCGGATATTCATGTGGAAGAACTGGATAGAAAAAAGATAGTTTGGGCATATATCCCGGAGATGCCGCCGGGTGAGAAGCCGGTGACCATCAAGAGTAATGGTCGAGCCTATCGGAGAATCGGCTCGACGGATCATAAGTGCTCGCAAGATGACTTCCATTATCTGTATCAACTTCGGGAGGGTAGATCCTACGATGAAACACTCATCCATGATGGTAATATGCAGGATTTTAATCCGGATGCGATTACCGAATATCGGCGACTTCGGGGGAAAGCGAATGCCGCTGCCTGGGAACTGACCGCCACCGACGAGGATTTGCTTCGAGGCCTTCACTGTCTGGCGTATGAGAATGATATTCCCAAGCCAACGGTCGCAGGAATCCAACTCTTTGGAACACAAGCTGCCTTGCGAAGGTGTTTCGCTATGGCTCGTATCGACTATATTAGAATCACTGGAACACAATGGGTTGAAGATCCCGAGAAGCGGTTCGACACCGTTGAGATTCGGGATCCCTTGTTCACGGCGATTCGACGCACGGAGGCAGCAATTCTCGATGATTTGCCCAAGGCCTTTAATCTGCCCAAAGGCGAACTGGAACGAAGAGATGTTCCACTGCTTCCGACCGGAGTTATTCGCGAAGCTGTTGTGAACGCCGTCATGCACCGAAGCTACCGCACGCACAGCCCGATCCAAATTATCCGCTATTCAAACAGACTGGAGATCAGAAATCCTGGACATTCTCTCAAGCCTGAAGATCAACTTGGAGAACCCGGATCCAATCCTCGCAATCCTGCAATTGCCGCTGTTCTCCATGAAATACATATGGCTGAAACAAAAGGTAGCGGCATCAAGGTCATGCGAGACTTGATGAACCAAGTAAACCTTGAACCTCCAACATTTAAATCGTCTCGGGCATCAGATGAATTTACGGCTGTATTTCTATTCCACCACTTCCTAAGCGAAGAAAATCTACAGTGGTTGAACAGGCTCAGCAGTTTTAATCTACCACAGGAAGACCAGAAGGCCTTGGTTTACGTACGGGAAATGGGAATCATTGACAATGCTTCCTATAGGGATATCAACCAAGTTGACACTCTCACCGCCAGCGGACATCTTAGAAATCTACGAGATCAGGGCTTGCTTGAGAAACAGGGTAAGGGTTTCAAGACCTTCTATTTGCCGGGACCAAAATTCCCCAAACCTGATAACCTCGAAGCCAAACCTGATAACCTCGAAGCCAAACCTGATAACCTCGAAACAGAACCTGATGAGTTGTTGGAAGCACCTGAGCTTTTGTCACAAATGCCTAAAAAACTTAGAGATATGGCACTTCATGTCGGCAAAAAAGCCCCAAAGGAAAACATACGGCATGCTATTTTGGCGCTTTGTCAGTGGAAAGAGATGACAGTAACCCAGCTTGCGGGCATTCTACGACGAAATCGAACTTTCCTCCTTGGGGAGCACATCAAGCAGATGGTAGATACCGATGAGCTTCAGATGAAATATCCCCAAGAAAATCACCCACATCAGGCCTACCAAGCCAAGATTACGAGGGGTAATACATGAGCCCCCCCATTAAAAATGCTGGTAACTAAAATTTAGACCCACAACAGCCAAACCATAAAGTTACATGTCGTATTTTTCGACTAAGAAAGGCAAGTTGACGAAATTCTACCTCGCCACCCGCGATTGTTCCTATCACCCTCGGGGAGTTTGCGTGTATGATGTGCCGTTAGCATGGCAATGTTTCCGGAACAATTCATTCAGCAGATACTGCAGTCGGCCGACATCGTCGAGATCGTCTCGCAGTACGTCGCGCTAAAACAGAAAGGCCGCGAGTTCGTAGGCCTCTGCCCGTTCCACGAAGATCACAAACCCTCGATGTACGTCGCCCCAGCCAAGCAGATCTACAAATGCTTCGCCTGCGGTGCCGGTGGGAATACCATCCAATTCGTCATGGGGTTCGAGAAACTTTCCTTTCCCGAGGCCGTCCGCACACTGGCCGAACGACTCAGCATCCCCTTACCGAAGGAAAACGAATCGGCTCCGCAGCCGGCGGGCCTCAGCAAAAGCGAACTCATCGCCGCCGTAGAAGCAACCGCAAACTACTACCGCAAGGCGCTGTTTTCACCAGCCGGTGCGGCAGCCCTGGCGTATGCAAAAGATCGCGGAATCTCCGACGAATCGCTCGAAAAATTCGGGGTCGGGTTTGCCCCAGACGCTTGGGATTCGGTCGCAAAAAATGCGCCCAAACGCGGATTTTCCGTCGAGCAACTTGTCGCCGCCGGGCTTGTAAAACGCCGCGACGAAGGCCCCGGTTGCTACGACTATTTCCGCAACCGGTTGATGTTTCCGATTCGCGACATCAGCGGACGAACGATTGCCTTCGGCGGGCGGGCGTTGGCGGCTGACGAAAAAGCCAAGTATCTCAACAGCCCCGAAAGCGTCCTGTTCGACAAATCGTCACTGGTGTACGGACTTTCGATGGCGCGCGAACAAATCGTCAAGTCCAAGCAGGTAGTCGTGGCCGAGGGATACTTCGACGTACTCATGCCGCACCAGTACGGAATCACAAACGTCGTGGCCACGCTCGGAACAAGCCTCACCGAGCGGCATGTGCGGTTGCTTTCGCGATACGCCAACGAGGCTGTGCTGATTTTCGACGCCGACACCGCCGGGGCCGCCGCCACCGAACGAGCCATCCAACTTTTCCTCGCCCAAAAACTACACGTCCGCGTCGCGACAATTCCCACAGGTAAAGACCCCTGCGACTACGTAATATCCGAGGGCACCGAGGGGCTGCAAAAACTTATCGACGACGCACCCGACGCGTTGCAATATGCGTGGGACATTCGGCATACTGCGCTTAAGCGAGACGGGGCCGACAACCCCACCGAGCGCAACCGGCTGATCGACGAGTTCCTCAACATCGTTGTCACCAGCGGAGCCTACGGCGCCATCGACGAAACGCGCCGCTCCAGCCTCGCCCAACACATCGCGCATATCGTAAACATCCCCGCCATCGACCTGCAGCAGAAAATGCGGCAGATGGGGCGCACCATTCGGCCGAGCCATACGCAAACTCAAAATGCACCGCAAACCGGCGCGGTGCGAGGAACCGTCGGTGTCAGCGGAAACCCCGAACGCGAAATTCTCGAAGTGCTGCTGGACAACCCCGAACTGTTCGACGACGTCGCCGAACGCATCGACCCGAACTTTTTCCACGACGCCATGCTCAAAGCCATCGCCGAGCGGATCTGGGATATGGGCCTCGCCGGAAAACTGACGCTGGAAGACCTCATGGGGCGCGAAGATATGACCTCGCTCGGTGCAACGCTGTCGGAAATGGCTCTCAGCGGAGAAAAACGCGGGAACCACGAAAAAACGCTATCCGACGCTGTGGCGGCGATTCTCGACCGCGAAGAAAAACGTAACTACCTGCAATTAAAAGAGCAATCGCTTGGCGACGGCACCAGCGACGACAAGCTTCGCGCGATTCAGGAGCGGCTGCACAGTATCCATAAGCAGGGAAAACACGCCGGACGCCGCCCGAAAATCCAGTAGGCCCCAGCTATTTGGGATTTCGGAAGATAAGAGAACCACGGCCATACGGCCGCCAGTTGGGTGGATAAACACGAATTGACACGGATTTTACCTTTGGCCTTGGTATTTGGGGCTTCAATGAAACTATGAGCAATCCTATCGGGAGAATCGTATCCCGTTAAAAGAGGTTGGGGTACGATAGGACGGGGTCGGCGGACAGGCCGTCGCCCCATATCGATACCCC
>DAOVZK010000079.1 GCA_030635145.1 Planctomycetota bacterium
TCTATCGCCCTTTCAGGGCTGATGTATCTATTGGCCCTACACCGTGGGCTGACGCCCACGGCTAAATTCTGACCACCCCTGCGGGGTTAAAATCAAAAAGAAAAACAAGAACCAGCCCACGCCAGAAAATCAGGTCGCTCACATGAGAAATTTGTACGGCTTTTTGGGTAGCTTTTTCAGCCCAAAGCCACTATAAAATTAGACCCCGCGAGGGTGGCGGAATTGGCAGACGCGTTAGGTTTAGGTCCTAGTGCCGAAAGGCGTGCAGGTTCGAGTCCTGTCCCTCGCAGTTTACGGATCTCCGTAAACATCACCTCACACCAAGCACACATCAAGGGTCTTGGTGTAGCTGCGATTATTCGTAGGCGTTCACACTCTTTTTCCTGTCAATCTGTGAAAATCTCTTTTTTTGACAGGATTACAGGATTAACTATGAATTATTAAAAAGAAAACAAGCTATTCAGTGCTAACTTAAAACACCATTGCGACGAATACAAATTCCTATGTAAATTAATCCTGATTAACAGGATTTTTTAGCTTATCTTCTATCCTGTGATCCTGTCAAAAATTTGCCGTTAATGGTTACGATTATTCCGCTTCTTGAACAGCTGCTTTTGCACGAAAGCGTTTCGGTACCCGATTTGCCAGCAAACTCCCGACCGAAACGTAGAAGAAACCGAATGCGAACATCATTAAAAACGGTGCGATCAGGGCGGATCGATAGTCCAGTATGCAGCACGCGATGCACACCAGCATGTAGATTCCCATCGCAAATTCTACATATGGCACCCAGTTAAATTTTCGCTTTTTCGGGGCTATCACAACTTCGCTGACGGAGTGGTCGGCGTATGCGGTGGGGCTTTCCTCGACCCCGTATTTGGGGGTTCGGATAAAGGCGCTCTTTTGGCCTAACCAGGCCTCGATTATAGCTTTGGTATTGGAAACGCAAAGCCCCACTCCAAGTGCCATCATTACCGGGAGGTATTTCAACGGCATGCGCCAATTACCCGTAATAGCACCCTGCCCCGCACAGTAAAATACCGTCGCCGACATAGTAGCCAACGCAAAAACACTGCTGTCAACAATCACCCGCCACACCGTACCGTCTTCGACAGGAAGGCACTGCAGATACATTGCCGGGAACATCATCAACACCAATCCGAACATGAAAATGTGCAGCGTAAAACCGGTCAGATGGAAAAACGCCTCGAATTTCACCTTAAACGGAACATTGGACATCATCACCTTGGGGAGAAGCTTGACGGCGTTTTGCGCACCGCCCTTTGTCCAGCGGAACTGCTGGGCCTTGAAGGCTGCCATTTCCGGGGGAAGCTCGGCGGGGCTGACCATTTCGGGAAGGAATACGAATTTCCAGCCCTTCAGCTGTGCGCGATAGCTCAGGTCAAGGTCTTCGGTCAGCGTATCATGGCACCAACCACCGGCATCTTCAATCGCGATGCGCCGCCACGTACCGCCGGTTCCGTTGAAGCTCATGAATCGGCCGCTACGGTTTCGGCTGACGTGCTCGATGGCAAAGTGACCGTCGAGGAAGATGGCCTGGCTTTTGGTGAGGAGAGAATCGTTGCGATTTAGGTGATCCCACCGCGACTGAACGACACAAACTTTCGGGTCTGTGAAGTGGTGAACTGTATCCATCAGGAACGTTGGCTCGGGGAGGAAGTCGGCATCGAAAATGCTGATGAATTCGCCCGTTGCCGTTTTCATTCCGTTCTCAAGAGCACCCGCCTTGAATCCCATGCGGTCTTCGCGGTGAACGAATTCGATATTTATCCCGCGTTCCCGCATCTGCTCCACACACTGCATGGCGATTTCGACGGTGTCGTCGGTGCTGTCGTCGAGCACCTGAATTTGCAGCTTGTCGCGAGGATAGTCAATTTCGCACGTTCGCTCGATGATGCGTTTGGCAACGAAGCGTTCGTTGAACATCGGCAACTGAATAGTTACGAGCGGAAGGTCGTCAAAATGGCCGAGGGGCTTGTGCGCTTTATGGCGATGCCGCCAGTATAAATATACCAGCGTGTAGCGATGCAAACCATACACCGATACCACGACCAGGAATATGGTATAAACCGTCATAAAAATTTTCTCTGCCAACTCCATCGCGTACCTCACAACTCAACTAGAGGCTGTTTCAAAACCTCATTTCTGTTACGGCCGGTTCTTTTTCATCCTGACTTCGTCATCAAAAAGGCAGTATAAAAAAATCCTCAAATATGCAGCCTTCTTGTTTCCTCGTCAGGCTGAAATCTTTTATTAAAAAACCTCGGCCTCACGACGAAAGCAGGTTTTGAAACAGCCTCAATTAAAAACACTCAGCCCCGACAAGACTGAATGAATTCTGACAGCATTGTGCACCGAGCGGGGTGATTTGTCAATTTATCAATTTTATAATAGTCCCCAAAAGTTTTTTTGGGGGGATTGCCAACAACTATTTTCGCTTTACGCTGGTAATAATGACCGGTTCTGTCGGCACGTCGCCGTGCGGGCCATGATTGCCGGTAGCAACACCCGCGATTTCGTCCACCACGTCCATCCCGTCGATCACTTTTCCAAAAACGCAGTATCCGAACCCGTCGGAAGTTTCGGATTGGAAGTCAAGAAACCCGTTACTCTTAAGATTGATAAAAAACTGGCTGCTGGCACTGTGGGGGTCAGGCGTGCGAGCCATCGCCAATGTCCCGCGGTCGTTTAACAATCCGTTGGCAGCCTCGTTTTGAATATTCTCACGAGTGGGCTTCTGCTGCATTTCGGGAGTAAAACCGCCACACTGAATCATAAAGTCAGGAATAACACGATGATAGATCGTCCCGTCAAAGAACTGATCATCGACGTAACCCAGGAAATTCGCCACCGTCACCGGGGCCTTCTCGGTATCCAGCTCGATGGTGAGCGCACCTTTGGAAGTTTCCATAATAACTACGTCGTTTGCGTTCGATTCTGCCATGATTGTGTCTCCTTTAATAAGTTTTCAGTAATCAGTTTTCAGATTTCAGTAAGAAAAAATTTCACCGCAAAGGATCGCAGAGAGCAAAAAACTGGTCTTTGTGATCTATGTGTTTTTTGTGGTGAATTTTCTTGCTGATAACTGATTACTGACGACTGATTACTTTTTTAATTTTGTCTGCCAGCTCGGGCATTTTTCCTTCGGGATATTCACCTACCGGCCAATTGTACTCAAATTTATCACCCGGATTTCTGGGAATAATGTGAAAATGCACATGCGGAACTAACTGCCCGGCGACGGTGCCGTTGTTTTGCAAAACATTCACACCCTCACTACCGGTGGCGGTTTGGACGGCCGCGACTAACTGGGGCAATTTCTTCAAAATCGCAGCTGCGGGTTCTTCCGGAATGTCGCTTATGGTTTCGTAATGTTCCTTGGGTATCAGCAGCACGTGCCCTTCGGCAACAGGGCCGATATCCATGAACGCCAAGGCAACGTCATCTTCCAGAATTTTACACGCCGGAATCTCACCAGCGACAATTTTGCAAAATATGCAATCGGGATTTGTTTTCATCGCAACCGGTCCTATAAATGTCGTCTCGAAAAAAACCCATGGAACAACTTCCATGGGTTTTATTTATCTTATAATCACGGCCGAAAGCGTATTCCGTTATTCACCGCAACTGACTATTCTTCAGTCTTCTTCTCCTCAGCCTCATCTACAGGAGCTTCGTCAACAGGCGTTTCTTCAGCAACGGGTGCTTCATCTTTGGGTTCTTCGGCAGCGTCGTTATCTGCGTCTACCTGGGCTTCTTCAGCTTTCGGCTCAGCTTTTTTCTTACCTTTACCGAGCACTGCTTCGACAGCGTCGTATCGCTTACCGGCCTGCTTTTCGCGACGGCCACCACTTTTGCCGCCCGTAGTAGCTTCACTGGATTCTTCGACCAGCTGCAACAGCACCTGCACGCCGGCGTCGCCGATGCGGCGTTCGCTCAGGCGGATAATCCGCGTGTAACCACCAGGACGGTCGACATAGCGGGGAGCAACTTCATCGAAAAGTTTTTGAATGACAGTTTTGTCATCCGGAACATAATCCTTTGCGGCCTCATCGTAGCTGTATATTTCGCGATCCTGCAACATCTGTATCACGCGGCGGCGGGCATAAAGCGTTCCTTCGCGAGCGATGGTAATAAGCTTTTCAACGAACGGACGCAACTCCTTGGCCTTGGCTTCGGTGGTACGAATCGCGCCATGCTGAAACAGCGAGGCGGCCATATTCCGTCGCAACGCCTTACGATGGCTGGTCGTTCGACTCAGTTGTTTTCCTGCAACACGATGACGCATATCTTAACTCTCTTTTCTAACAGGCCCTAAATCGGGCATTTTTTCAACAAACCCTGACACTCGGGCCGTTTTCCAACACGCCCTACTACTTGGGCGATCTATTCTTCGTTTTCAATATCCTCAATCTCTTCGATGGGCTCAGGAAGGGTAACGTCCATTCCAAAAGTCAGGCCCATGTCGACGAGCTTGCGTTTTACTTCACGCAGCGAAGTTTTACCAAAGCTGCGAATCTTAAGCAGGTCAGACTCCGGCATGCTTACGATCTGCCCGACAGTTTCCAGCTTTGCCGACTCGAGGCAGTTGCTGGCACGGACGGACAATTCCATTTCCTGGATGCTCATGCTGAGTTTACGCTGCAGTTCGGTATCAACTTCCTTGACGGCCTCGGCCTTGCCGGACTCGATAACCTGCTCGCCCAGTTCGAAATACTGCACGAACGGATTGAGGTGCTTGCGGAGAATCTTGGCCGCTTCAACCATCGCCATTTCTGGAGTGATGGTTCCGTCTGTCCAGATTTCCAGCACGAGACAGTCGTAGTTGGTTTTCTGCCCAACGCGAGTGTCAACCGTAGCGTAGCGAACTCGCGTAACCGGCGAGAAAAACGCATCTACGTAAACCAAACCGACTTCCTGGTCGTCATCAGGATCGACCATTTCTTCGGCGGGTACGTAACCGCGGCCGGTTTGTACTTGCATTTCCATCTCAAACGGAACGTTGTCCGTCAGCGTCGCCAAAACCAGATCGCCGTTCATAATCTCGATTGCCGGGTCGGCTTCGATCATATCTGCGGTAACTGGACCTTTGACATTGCTTCGCACAACGATCGTTTTCGGTTCGTCGGAGTGCGATTTGACGATCAACGATTTAACGTTGAGAATGATGTCTGTAACATCTTCGAGCACGCCGGTAATCGAGGTAAATTCGTGTCCGGCATTGGCAACTCGAACATTCGTGACGGCTGCGCCTTCCAAACTGGAAAGCAAAATCCGCCTGATCGAATTACCAATTGTCGTACCGAATCCGCGCTCGAAAGGTTCTATCGAAAACTTTCCGTAGTTCGGTGTCGAAACATTCTGATCATTTATAACCCGTGTGGGTAACTCTAAGCCACGCCATCGAATTCGCATTTATCTGTACCTCCGTCCACTTTGGACTGTTGGGGGTTTTTATTAACTTTTGTTTGTCAATTCCAAAACAGGTCGTGCTACCGGGAGCAGAACTCAACGATCAGCTGTTCTTCCACGGGGATCATAATATCGTCCCGAGTAGGAAGTGCAACCACTTGTCCTACCAACTGCGACATATCCAGCGTCAGCCAATTTTGTAATCTCGGTTCGCCCAGCTCTTCGAGTCTGGCACGAATCAACGCCTGTGATTTTTCGGACGGCTTGATCGAAATCTTATCACCGACACTTACCTGATAGCTGGCGATATTGACTCTTCGGCCATTGATGTAAATATGCCCGTGAGCA
>DAOVZK010000039.1 GCA_030635145.1 Planctomycetota bacterium
AACATTTATCCGGGGGTTCCGCTTCGCTTCACCCCCGGCTAAATTCTGGTCAGCCCTTTCGGGCTTAAAAAAACTTCTGAAAACAAAAAAACTTGTATAATAGCAGATCAAAATACCTGCCAGAAAAAAAGGTCACTCACTTTCTCATGGGGTTTTGCCGGGACAGCTCCAATCTGTCTCTAACGTTCTATTTTGAAGAAACTAACATGCTCTAGTTGTCAGGTTGTTCTGGACTACCGCAGCCCTGATAGTTTATCATATCAGTCGATTTCGGTACTCAAAGACGTTTGCATAGCGAATCGCAGTTTGCATTTACGCCGTGCTTTAAATTTGAAGGAAAATTCAATAATGTCCAGAGACGACAAGGCTGACATGCAACAACATCATGCCCCGCATGAGCATACTGCAACTGAGAAGATGGGGGCTTTTTTGGGCGGACTGATTCTCGCAGTCATAAGTATTATGTTCCATCTTGGGTTGCTGCTGATAATGCTTTTTGTCGTTTTCATGACTGAGATGGAGCCCGATCCCACAAAAATCGACATCGTCGGAGATGCCTACGCCGAAGACCCCGGTGCCAAGCTAAGCCCCACTCGCGAGATATCGAAAAGCGCCTCGCAATCCAAATCCAAATCCCGCAAGTATACCAGAACTCCGTCCGTCAATTCCGGTGCCGGTAAAACCAGCAAGGCTGTCAGCGTTATCGGTACCGGTGGCGCCATAGGCGACGGTGCCGCCCAAATGGGCCTGCCAGTTGCCAACGCCGGGGGAAGTAAATTCTTCGGCACCAAGTCCGGCGGAAATATGCGAAACTTGGTTTATGTACTAGATCTTTCGGGATCACTGCTTGGTTATTTTAATGCTGATATTAAACCAGAGCTTTGCAAGTCTCTGGCGAGGCTTAACGGCGAAAAACAGAATTATCACGTAATTCTTTTTGCCGAGGGCAAACCGCTCGAGAAAAGTCCGAGAAGGCTTACTCCGGCGACTCGTAAGAGTGTTAGAGAAACGGCGCGGTGGTTAAACGATATGGAAATGTCTAGTGGAGCGACTCAAGCTATTCCGGCGTTAGAACGAGCTTTCGCTGTTCTTAAAGGTCGCAAAGGCGGAAGCGTTATATATCTTCTCACCGATGGTAGTTTCAAAGATCGGGGTGGTAATGCCAAAGTGTTGGAGTACATTAATCGTACAAACAAGGACAAGAAAGTTCACGTCAATACGTTTATGTATGGCGTCAAGCCCAAGTCCGCCGTCGAAGTCATGCAAAAAATTGCCAAGCAGAATGCTGGAAAATACAAATTCGTGGAAAGTGAGTAAGCAGCTCACGGTAGTTCGGAAGAAAACAAATGAAGCAAATCGTTATAATTCTTTTTTGCGTTGCAATGCTTACCCCGGTTGTGCTTGCTGACAAGATCGTCAGCAAGAAGCGGATGAGCTACCGCGGGAAGTTGATCGGGTGTAAGGATTATACCGTTTCGATCAAAATCAGTTCGCGCAAAACTCTCAAAAAGCCGCTCGCCGACATTGGTTTGGTTGTCTCCGACAGCAACAAAGCATTGACGAAGGCAGAGCAGGCTGGCAGCGATAAGAAGTTCTCCGAAGCCCTCGAGCTGTACGACCAGGCGGAGCAGGATGCCAAAACCAGCTGGATGAAACGGCTTGTGCAAATTCGCCGCTTCCAGGTATTGGGTAAGTCGGGAAAAATCGACGACGCCGTTAAGCAGTGGATCAAAAGATGCGACGAATCTCCGGTGGCTTTGGGGCTTGTGCCCACTGTTTTCGCCGTGAAATCTTCCAAGGAAAACGCAGCTGCAATCGACGCCGTTGAAACTAAAATTAAGTTGCTCGAAAAAGATCCGGAAAAAAATAAGGTCTACATCAAGGCGTTGCTGAATTTAAAAATGGAAATTCAGGCGGCCGACGGCACATCAGCTACACCAGCCGATCCCGTTCCGTCAGCCAAGCCAGTTGTTGAAAAAGCAGTAGATGAAGTTGCGAAAGAAACTACCATTGCCCCCGCCAACCCGAAAACAGAACCGAAAGTTGGTAACCAATCGGGCAGGCTCGATATGTTGGTGGAGATGCTCAAGGGGGGCGAGGCGGATAAGGTTATCGATCAAATCGAAGCATCCATTGGTAAGTACACCCGCAATCAGCTGCCCGAGGCACTTTTGTTGCTGGGTAAGGCACAGCTGCAAAAGTTTCAGGCTGGCGGTGGGGCGGATAAGAAACTTCCCGTGGCGGCGGGTCTTAATTTTATGCGGGTGTATGTGAATTTCGGTAAGGCCCCCCAAGCCCCGGAGGCATTGTATCTGGCGGGGGTCGCGAATGAAATCATCGGAGACAAGCCCGCTGTTCGGTCGGCGATGACGCAGCTTGTTACGCAATACGCCAAGGATGATGCGGATAATGAATTTGTCGCCAAGGCTCGCAAAAAACTTACCGAACTGGACAAGAAAAAATAATCTCACCGTTGCCGACAATGCTTCGGTTATGGATAAATGACATTGGAATGAATTAAAAACTTTCGCTGTATGCGGAATAATAGGTTTTAAGGACAAGGAGAATATAGTTATGGATTCTGGTTTGATGATAGCGGACGTAAATTATGCTGAGATTTTATTTACCGGCGGCGGCGCGATTGGTTACCTGTTGTGGGCGATCAGTGTCGCGATGCTTGCGTTGGTGATTCATTTTTTCATCACGATTCGTCGGGCAAATATCCTACCGACTGAGTTGCATGATGAAATCAACGGGTTGTTCGAAGGTAAGCAGTATCGCCAGGCCATTGATTTGACGGCTGAGCAGGGCGACTTTCTCAGTTATATGGTTCACTCGTCTCTTACGGAGGCTCCGCACGGTTACGCCGCCATGGAGCGTGCCATGGAAGACTCCGCTGAAGAGCGAACCACCAAAATGCTTCGTTCGATCGAATGGTTGAACCTCATCGGCAACATTGGCCCGATGCTCGGTCTGCTCGGTACGGTTTGGGGTATGATTGGTGCGTTTTTCACGATTGTCGAAGCGGGCACCCCGGAACCGGCAAAGCTGGCTGGTGACATTGGTGTCGCTCTGGTAACGACGTTGCTTGGTCTTGGAGTTTCGATTCCGGCGTTGGCGGCGTATTCGATTTTGCGAAACCGCATTGATGCCGTTACCAGCGAAGCTCTCATGGTCTGCCAGGAACTCATCTCGACTTTCAGGCCGGCGTCAAAGCGATAGCAAACCTCGCGAAGTTACGCGGGCTTTGAGGAATTACACATGGCGAAGAAAAAGCAAAAAGTCGGTGCCGGTCAGATAGACGTAAACATGACCCCGATGATCGACTGTACGTTTCAGCTGATTATATTTTTCATTCTGACTGCGCAGATGGCGGCTCAGGAAATTGCTCCCGTTGCCGTTCCAGAACCATTTGAGTCTATGGCGGTCAATGAGGTCGAAGGCGGTGGGAAGCTAAACGAGATGACGAACAAGGTTACCGTCAATGTCGTCGGGCCGTACGGAGACGATCTGAAAGATCGCAAGCCCGTAGACTCGGGTGATGCAACGTATTATCAGATCAGTGACAAAAAGATCGATATCGGAGATGTCGATAAGCTGACGTCAGTTATGGAGCAACATCTCGCGCTGTTCAAGCAAAATGAGCAGAAAAAAGGCAGAACGCCTGACAGCAAGAAATTCTTTGTTGAGATTCGTGCCGACCAGGATGTCGATTACGCCAGTGTTGCCCCCGTTATGCAGGCCGCCGGGAATGCGGGTATATCGAAAATGAATATCACTGCGGTGATCGATGCAAAAATGACAATCATAAAATAGGACGGTCTTGAATTACTCCAGCTGGGAATAACTTATATGCCGAATGACACAGATAACCAACAAGACAGCGTGCATTTGTACGTTTCTGAACGCAAAAAGCGTAAACCTGAAGAGGTGAAACTTCAGCCGCCACTGACCCCGATGATCGATGTGACGTTTCAACTGTTGCTGTATTTTTTGCTGACGTCTACGTTTCGCAAGGACGAAGGGCAGATCCCCGGTACGTTACCGGCGACGACTGGTCAGGCGATGGAAAAACCGCTGCAACACAAAACCATCAAGGTCAAAATCGCTGCGATGGGAGTGTTTCGCGATCAGGTGCAGTACACAATCGGAAGCAAATCTCTGGACGATCCGAAGGAGCTTTTGCTTCTTTTGCAGCGTCGCTGCAAATCGCAGGGGGCGGATACCCCAGTCGTGATTGATCCAGGCCCCCGAGCGCGGTGGAAGTATGTGGTAAATGCGTATAACCAGGCGGTTCATGCGAAGTTCAAGAATATTGGATTTGCTCCGTCGGGGTAGCGGCTTTGCCCGGGGGAGTGTTGGAATGACTTCGTGCGACTTACAGGAGACATGATGAATCGGAATCTGGTTTTACAGATAAGTATGCTGGGCGTGCTGCTGTCGGGAACCGTTGTGCTCGGTGCTGGTGCTTACGACAGATTGGATGATGAGAAACTCGGGCGTTCGCTGCGAAAAATGCGGATGAATACGCTGCTGGAAGAACTTGCTCAGCAGACGGGCGACTTTGCGTTACGCATCGAAGCCATGACTGCCCGGGCAAACATCGCAGGTAAAACCAGCGAAACCGAGCGAGACAAAATTCTTGCCACCGCCGCCGATCTTGTACTCACCCAAGCCAAAAAGTACCGCGAGGAAATCAAACAGTACGACCCGAACGACGAAAAGTACGAAGACGCAACCATTAAGTACTACAGAACCTACCTGCAGTATTTCAATATCACCATTGCTCAGCGGGCCGGGCCGAGCTTCAATCGAATCGAGTATTTAATCGGCAATCAGGATGACCGCAAGAAAATTTTATCGCTTGTACAAAAGGCCGGCGCGGTACTGACAAGGGAATCGAAAACGCTTAAGGCGTTAATTAAGAATTCCCGGGAAAATGCGATTTTGATGTCGTACCTTATACCGGAGCTGGAGAAAATTCAGCTAGCCTACCGCTATCAGGAGGCCCAGATTCTTTTTTACAACGCGATGGTTCAACCCGCCTTTGCTCCGGTAACCGTAATGGACAAGGAAACCGGGCGGTACGTTCCGAAACTCGACACCAGCGGTAAACCTGTCATGGGGCCGAACCCGAAAATTACAGGGTCGCTTCGCAAAGCGATAACCGACATTAAACCTTTCGCGGAAGATTCACAATACGGTGTAAAACCGCAGTCGATGCTTTTGCTGGGGCGGTGTTACACCGAACTTGGCGAATATGACAAGGCTGCTAAAATTTTCGCATGGTTAACAACTACCAAGGATGTTTCGAAAACTTACGTTGCTCAGGGGTTGTTTGCGATTTTCAAGAATGATGTTTCGCGGGGGGCAGCTACTGTTGGTGTGGCGAAGGATGTTCAGGGTGGCAGTGGTCAGTTTGGCCGTGCGAAAAACAGTATCGAGAGTTATCTCGATGCTTTTGCGACGATGCAGGCTCCGTTGACGGTTGATTTTCGACGGTTGGCGATGGAGTATTATCTATACGATCGTTTGGCCGACGCGTTGGAAAAGGCTGGTGACAAGTCAGGTGCGGCCAGGTGTAATAAGGAAATCCAAACAGTGTTCATGGGGTTCCTGGACAAGCATAAAAATTCGGCGGTTCAGGCGCAGGTGGCCGAAGTTTTCAGCGGCCGATTGAGCATGACAGGTGGCGACACTGCCGGGATGAGCCCCGTGATCGTTCTGATTCTGGCGACGACGAAAATCGATCAGGCTCAGCAATTGCAGGGGGATGTGCCGCTAAACGACCTGCCAGTCCAGACGCGAGATAAGGTGACGCAAACGCGCAAAATAGCGATACAAATGCTCGAAGGAATCCGCAAGGACAATTCGCCCGCCGCCGCTACCGCCAAGCCTCAGGCGTTGTGGAAGCTGGGCGTTCTTTACGTTCGGCAGCTGGATAATTTCAAGGCGATGGAGGCATTTCGTGAATTGGCGAAGGAATTTAAGGATAGCGAAAATGCACTCCCCGCTGCCATGAATGCTGTGAATATCGGTGCCCAGTTGATCCAGATGCGTGAAGAAAATCGCGAGCCGGTTCCGTGGGAAACTCGCCAGCAGTATATTGAATCGTTGCAGCGTTTGCTTGCGAACTGGCCGAACGATAAACGTGCCGTCGAGTATCATTTCGATCTGGCGTGGCAGTGTGGACAGATGGCGGGACTTGATCTCGACCGAGCTGCCAACAGATGGTATCCCGAGGCGGTTAAAAATTACGGCATGGTTCCGCCAGATTCAAAACTGTACGACCGCGCGCAATTTGAGTCATTGGAGTTGCAATTTTTCCAGCTGATAGATTCGCCCGAGGGGCAAGCTCGGACGCAAAAAGCAAAGGTCCTCAACGAGAAGCTAATGAAGTTTGGCGAAATGGCGCATTACCAGCGGAAAGTTTCGAAGGATGCGACTCGCAAATCAGACATGGGCGACTGGGGTTCAAAGAGCGAGTTTTACGCGTGGCGGTTGGCGAACGAAATTCTCGGGCAGGGCAGCGAGGCCAGCCAAAAGATCGAATCGCTTCCGAATCGCTGGGCGGGTACGAAAATTATCGAGACCTCGCGAGCCTATGCGATTGAAAACCGTGTTAAGATCGGTGATGTCGGTAATGCGATAGAGCAGCTCAAGGCCTTCGAGAAACAGTATGGCTTGGCTAAAACGGGGCAGCTGACAGATACGGTTGTCGATGCGCTTCGCAGTTCGATCACCAAGCTTTCCGAAGACGGAACCGACGAGCGAAAACTCAAACAGTATCGCGACGACTACCTGCGGTTTGCTCAGCAGATTTATGACGCAGGCGGGAACTCTCCTGACCTCGATACCAAGTGGCGGGCGACGGTTTTGCTTGGCGATTCGCTCGTTCAGAGCGGCACGAAGCCCAATGCTACCCGCGCATTGAAACTTTTCCAGAGCCTCGCCGGTGTCGCAAATAAAAAACTCGTCGCCGATCGCAAAAAAATCGACAACTACATCAACGCACAGCTCGCCGCCGTCAAAAATGTACAAAATAACCCCGCCGCCATCAAGAATCTTAAGAGCATCCTCGACAAAGCCTTCAAGTATTTCGGGATGAGCGATTGGAATGTCAATTCGCGTTGGATTGCGAATCGTTCGATCGAGAATCTCAGCAAGACTGATCCCAAAGCCAGCAAACAGCAGTACGAAAAACTGATTCGCCAGGCGATTGTCAATTCCAATCGTGCGTTGGAATCGCTGCGAGACCGCATGAGAAAAAGTGCCGGCACCATTGATCCAATTGTGATCCTTGGAATTGCCCACGCCAATCAGTTACTGGGGGATTACGACAAGGCCGTGACGAATTATCATCAACTGGTCAAGGGCGGATTGGATATCAACGATCCTACGCAACGAATTTTGTATTGGGAAGCACAACTCGGGTTGTGTCAGTGCTCATTGGAACTCGCCTCCGGTGATGCGGAAAAGCTCAAGCAGCTGGAATTTTACATTTCGCAGCTGTCGGACTCCTATCCGGACTTAGGCGGTAATCGGTTCCGTGGAAAACTCAGATCCATCGCCGCCGGGCTGAAAGAAGACGCAAAATAATCGCAGTTTGCAGGTGGCGCGTTTGCGATTGGGAACCAACGTTTGACGATTGAAAACAATTATGGCATTGGCACCGGAACAATACTTACGCCCTGATATTATCCAGCAGGTTCAGCAGTTGGATCTTCGGGCGAGGTTCATTGTTGAGGGATTTTTGGCGGGGCTGCACAAGTCGCCGTTTCAGGGGTTTTCGGTGGAGTTTTCCGAACATCGCAAGTACACCGCTGGCGACGATATTCGCCTCATCGACTGGAACGTTTACGGGAAGACCGACCGTTACTACATCAAGAAGTTCGAGGCGGAGACTAATCTTGAGGCGTATATTCTGATGGATTGTTCAGGGAGCATGGACTACTCGGGCGGTGGGCGCATGACGAAAATGGACTACGGAATCTGCCTCGCCGCCGCCCTGGGATACATGATGATATCGCAGCAGGATCCCGTTGGGCTTTTTGTGTTCGACACAAAGCTGCGGTCGTTTTTGCCGCCGAAAACCAAACGCGTGCACCTTACGAATATCCTCACGACCCTCGCTAAAACCAAGCCGTTCGGGCTGACGGGCTTGGGCGTGTCGCTTAACGACGTTGCCGCCCGCATCAACAAGCGTTCGCTGGTGATACTGATATCCGATTTGCTCGACGATCAGGATAAGGTGATGGAGGCGTTGCGGCACTTGCGGTATCGGGGGCACGACATAATTGTATTTCAGGTGCTCGATCACAGCGAGTTGCAGCTGGACTTTGACGGGCAGGTGCGTTTTGACGATCCTGAAACCGGGGCGGGTGTGCGTGCCAATCCGCAGAGCATTCAGGTTGAGTACCAGCGTGAGATTCAGCAGTTCATTGACGAATACCGCTCGCAATGCCAGGGCATCAGGGCGGATTTCGTAACGGTCGACAATTCCATGACCTTTGACCGGGCGCTGATGGAATTTCTCGTCCAGCGAAAGGGTCGATTTTAGAGTATTGTTCGGTTTTAATGCTTTGTTTTTGGGAGGTTTGCGGCGGGGGTAAAAAATAAATAAATAACGGCAGAAAATCCTTAACAGAACGATTGGTTTGGGGTACTATTCCACCGCTACGATTCAGATTTCACCACGATACCACTAATATCGCATCCAGGAGAATCATAAATGGACATTCTCGCCTCAGGTGACGCTTCCAACATCGCAATTTATTCGAAAATGGCGTTTAACGTAATCGGGGGGCTCGGGATTTTCATGCTGGGCATGAAATACATGTCCGACGGTCTGCAGACTATTGCAGGTTCGCGGCTGCGCCGTATGATCGGTGCCGTCACCAGCAACCGGTTTATGGCGACGGGTGTTGGTTGTACCGTAACGATGTTGATTCAGTCCAGCAGCATCACAACTGTGATGGTCGTCGGTTTCGTCAACGCCGGGTTCATGAATCTGTCGCAGGCCATCGGTGTGATTATGGGTGCCAATATCGGCACGACGATTACGGGGTGGATTCTGGTTCTCAAGGTTGGGAAGTACGGTTTGATTATCCTGGGTGTCGCGGCGCTTGTTTATCGTTTTGCCAAAAGCGACAGATGGAAATATGCTGCGATGGCGATAATGGGTTTGGGGATGGTTTTCTACGGGCTGTTGCTGATGAAGGAAGGCTTCTCGCCTATTCGCTCCATGCCGGAATTTGAGCGATGGTTCCACATGTTTGATTCCGAGACGTATTTCGGCGTCTTGAAATGTGCCGCCGTCGGGTGTCTTTTGACCATGCTGGTGCAGTCATCATCGGCGACGCTGGGCATTACGATCGGTTTGGCGTATACGGGAGTTATTCCGTTTCACACTGCAGCGGCGTTGGTGTTGGGTGAAAATATTGGCACTACGATCACCGCCTTGCTCGCGTCGATTGGTACAACCACAAACGCAAAACGCGCCGCCTACGCCCACGTGATATTCAACATTATCGGTGTGCTGTGGGTTACTGCGCTGTTTCGGCAATACATCTGGATTGTGGAAGATGTGCTGCACGCTCTTGGCGCTGATCCCACGACCATGGTTCCGGGAGACAACGGTGCCGAAACTTATCCGCAAATCGCAGCTGGTATTGCAGCGGTTCATACCGGGTTTAACGTTACAAATACGCTGCTGTTCTTGCCGCTAACGGGTGTGATGGCAAAATTCCTGATGCGTTTTGTTCCCGAAAAGGCATACAAAGAGGCCCCGCATCTTACCGGGCTTGATACCAGACTTCTGGAAACTCCGCCGATCGGTATTGAGCAATCTCGTGTCGAAATTATTCGCATGGGCGGGATGGTGCGAAAAATGATGCGACGTTTGAAGGTGACTATCAGCGGTGACGAATATGACGAGCGGCTTAACAAGAAGCTGTTCCATAGCGAGGAAGTTCTCGACATTATGCAGCGGGAAGTTACCGATTTTATGACATCGCTGATGACCGATGCGCTTTCGCACGAACTCGCCGAGGAAGGCAGAGAACAGCTGCGAATTGCCGACGAGTATGAATCCATAAGCGATTACATAACGAATCTTCTCAAGCTGCACCTGAGGCTCGAAAAAGAGGGCCAGCGATTCACCGGCCGCTACAAAGAAGAACTCCTCGCACTGCACGACGAAGTTAGTGCATATGTGCGGATGATTACCACCGCTTACGAAGAGCGGAACAATGACATCGTCAGCAAGGCCCACTCGCAGGGTGCGGAAATCACTCACCGGGTTCGCGACCTGCGTTCGCTTTGCCTGCAGAGCGTGTCGGAAACGCATGCCAATTCGCTGCTGATCGTGATGTTCACCGACGCCATTAACGCGTACCGCCGCGTGAAAGACCACGCCCTGAACGTTGCCGAATGTATGGCCGGTGAAAAATAGCAATATGCGCAGAAGAGTACCCCACCAGACTTGATAAATAATCACGTTCGTGCGATACTCTTCTGCGCATATTGGTAAGGGCTTCGGGGATGTTTCCCGGAGCCTTGCCAAAAGGAATAAAGCGTTGAAAATACTTACTTAAAAGTTAGAGTGGTTTTTAAAATTCTTCTGCAAAAATTCGTTTTAGGCGACAGCGAGAGTTTTTTAATTCCTGACAAGGAAGGCGAAGCAGACATAGTTAGCTACGTCGATGCAGCCGGACGCTGTCAGGGTTGCTCGCAGCCAGCATCAAACGAAAAGATTTTTGGAAACCGCTCTCGAGGAACGGATAGGCGACATGTTTGGATTTATACAAAAGCTTTTTATCAAGGCTATCGGTGGTACGCGAAACGAGCGGATTATCCGCTCGAAGATGAAAATCGTTGTCGAGCAGATCAACCCTCTCGAGGATGAAATTCGCAACCTAACCGACGAGGCCTTGCTCGCACGAAGTTTGAAACTCCGCGCCCGCCGCGCCGACGGAGAATCTTGCGACAAGCTCAAGCCCGAAGCGTTTGCGCTTATTCGCGAGGCGTCGCTCCGTGGGCAGAACCACCGGCAGTACGACGTTCAGCTGGTGGCTGGTATGATTCTCGATGAAGGATGGATCGCCGAAGAGGCCACCGGTGAAGGCAAAACCATCGCCTGCTACCCGGCCATCTACATGGCCTGGATCGATGGAAAGCATACCCACGTCGTCACGACAAATGATTACCTCGTGCAGCGTGATGCCGAGTTCGCCATGCCCATTTTCGCAATCCTCGGTGTTACAGTCGGTTTTATCACCACGCCGATGGAATCGCAGGAACGCAAACAGCACTACGCCTGCGACGTGACGTATGGAACCAACAACGAATTCGGGTTTGATTATCTTCGCGACAACATGAAGCTCTCCGTCGCCGAGCAGGTTCAAGGCTCGCTCGATTTTGCCATCGTCGACGAAGTTGACAACATCCTTATCGACGACGCACGCACGCCGCTGATTATTTCCGGCCCGGCCTACGGGCGAACCGACCGCTACAAAAAAGCAGACTCCATCGCACGTGAGTTGCTCAATCGCAACCGCAATCACGATCAGGCAAACAAACGCGTAGAAGCGATAAAACGTGATATTCGCGCGTTGGAAGGCGAGGTCGCCAAGACCGGTAAGGGCGACGAGGGCAAAAAACTTCAGGATAAACTCGACAAAACATACGCCGAACTTCAGGTTGCCGACGACACTCTCGCCAGGACGACAAAATTTTACGACATCGAACTCGACCGCAAAGCCGTCAACATGACCCACGAAGGCGTAACCTCTGCGCAGGAAATCGCCGGTGTCGGGAGTTTTTATGTCGGCGCCAACATGGATTGGCCGCACCTGATGGACCAGGCCCTGCGGTCGCATCTGGTTTGGGAGAAGGATAAGGACTACGTTGTCCAAAATGGCAAGGTCGTGATTGTTGACGAGTTTACGGGGCGATTGCTGGAGGGGCGGCAGTGGTCGGATGGTTTGCATCAGGCTGTCGAGGCCAAGGAACGCGTGACCATCAAGGAAGAAACGCAGACCATCGCGACGATTACGTTGCAGAATTATTTCCGGCTGTATGGAAAGTTGGCGGGCATGACGGGTACGGCGATGACGGAGGCGGGCGAGTTTCTGAAAATTTACAAGCTCGACGTCGCCTCGGTTCCAACGCATCGCCCGATAAATCGTGCGGACAACAACGACCGGATTTATGGTGACATCGACGCAAAATACAAGGCCATCGTCGAAGAAGTCAACACCGTCAGCAAGCAGGGGCGCCCCGTGCTGGTCGGCACGACGAGCATCGAAAACAGTGAGCTGATATCGCGGCTGCTGGAACGAACGTACGGCATTGAGCATCAGGTGCTCAACGGACGAGTCGAAAACGCCGCCCGCGAAAACGAAATCGTCGCCTTCGCCGGGCAGCAAAGCCCCTTAAAGGCAGGGTCGAAAAAGATGGTCGGCACCGTCACCATCGCCACCAACATGGCCGGCCGCGGAACCGACATCAAACTAGGGCAGGGCGTCGTAAACCAAAATTGCAAAGTTCCCACCGACGACGAAGTCACCGCCATGGGCCTATCGCCCGAGCCGCTGTACCCGGCCGGGACGACCAAATGCTGCATCCACTGCCAACAGGCCGATACCTCGACGAATTGTGCACACTGCTTCAAAGTTCAGCTGGATTCCGAGTTTCCGCGGCGAGGCCTGAAGGACTGTCCGCAGGAAGTACCGTGCGGTTTGCACATTGTCGGTACCGAGCGTCATGAGGCGCGGCGAATTGACAATCAGCTTCGCGGGCGAGCGGGGCGGCAGGGCGATCCGGGGTCGAGCAGATTTTTCCTGTCGTTGCGGGATGAGTTGATGTCGGTCTTCGCCGGTGACTGGACGCTGAAAGTTCTCGGATGGTTAGGGCTGTCGGGAGATGTGGCGATTGAGGATAAGCGAATTTCAAAAGGCATCGAACGGGCCCAGCGAAAAGTCGAAGATCGCAACTTCGAGATGCGGAAAAACGTTCTCGAATACGACGAGATCATGGACCATCAGCGAAAAGTGTTTTACGGGATGCGGCAGAAGGTTTTGGAAGGTAAGGAACTCGCCGACACCGTTCTTGAAATGATCGAATATTCGCTCGACGACGGTGTCGATAGCTATCTCGACGGGAAGTACGCCCAGCGATGCATCGCCGAGTGGGTGCGGTCGAATTTGCAGACCCCCGTTCGCGACGATCAGATTCGCGCCACCGAAGTTGACGACATGCCGTCGCTGGAGGCTGACCTTCGCAGCCGTGCCAAAACCGAAGCCACCGCCACCATCGCCATGACCCTCGGTGAGTACATGGACGAGGATATGGATCAGCGGGAGTGGGATCTGCGTGGTCTTAGCAGCTGGGCGATGAGCAGGTTTGCTGTGGATATTTCGCAAAACCAGCTCCGCAAAATGAATCCCGATGAGGTCGAGAAGGTTCTCGGTCAAGCCGCCGCCGAGCAGATCGACAAAATCGATCTGTCGCATCTGGCAACGATGCTCGAGGCCGACTTCGTACGCAACTCGCTTGCCGACTGGGCCACCGACAAATATACCATCGAAGTTACCGGCGCCGAACTTAGCGATGAACGTGACGAGACTCGCAAGATAATTGGCGACAAGGTCAACGAGGCTTACGCGCGGCGGCAAATTGAATATCCTGTCGAGCATTATCTGGAGATGACGATCGGCACGCATGGGCCTGACAACGTCTACGCCTTGAAGATGCTCGCCGATTGGGCGAATCACAAATACGACGCCGGATTGACCGTTGAGGATCTCCAGCAAACCCAGCCCCCGGACATCTACAAGAATCTGCTAGAGCTTTCCGAGCAGTGGTCTGCTGGCGGGAAGCTGGAGCAGTACGTTCGCGAAAAACTTGGATCGAATCCGACGGTGGCGGCGGGGATCGAGTTATGTGCGAGTCGTTTTGATACGGAATTGACGCCGGAAGATTTTGGTGATCAGGATGTTGCCGATTGCGTGATTCGTACGGGGATGAATTTCCTCGGCCGTGAGATGACGGAGCTGGAGCGGTTCGTTCTGCTGCAGATTTTCGACAGCTCGTGGAAGGATCACCTGCTGAGCATGGACCACCTCAAAGGCTCTATCGGACTTCGCGGATTTGCCGAGCAAGACCCGAAGGTTGCCTACAAACGCGAGGGCGGAAACTTGTTTGACGACATGTTTGCGAGCATTCGCGAAAAAGTTACCGATATGATTTTCAAGGTTCGGTTGACGGCGGATACCCAGATGCAGAGCGTCTACCAGGTTTCGGGTCAGGTGCACGAGCAGTTGCAGGGTTACGATTATCTCGCACAAGACATGGCCGACCAGCAAGCCGCCGCCAAACCCGAACAAAAAGTTGCACAAATAACGCGAGAGATTGCAAAGGTCGGCCGAAATGATCCGTGCCCGTGCGGCAGCGGTAAGAAGTACAAAAAATGTTGCGGTAAGGAATAAAAGGAAAATTATGTCGAAAGATAAAATTGGCAGCCATTACGATAATAAGAAAAAAAAATCGATGCTCGGTGGGCTTTTCAAGCGAACGGTAGATCCCGATCTGCTGGACGAAGAAGAGCAGATGCTTGAGAACACCGAGGCAGTCGAACCGATAACCGCCGACGCTCAGCCGGGCCGAAATGATCCGTGCCCATGCGGCAGCGGTAAAAAATTCAAAAAGTGCTGCTACGGGAAAGAAAAGTAGCTGCAACTTGGTTTGCATGCACCCCGCCGGCGCAAAAAAATGAGGATCCGAGATCGCCGCTTCTCGAATCCTCTAAAATTGGGCTGCTCTCGTCGAAAGACGAGATAAAACTTAACAGCCTTACTTTATAATCGGATTAGCGGCGAGGGCGATTTAGTCATGAGACGGTTTTTTTGCAATTTTTATAATTTTTACAATTTTTATAATAAAAGTTCCCGAATACCTGCAAATGCTGGGGATATGCGGTTAGATTGCGTGAAAATGCTTTTCGGAGATGCTGTTATGAAACGATGTTTGCTCTTGGGGTTTTGTGCGATTTTGGTTGGTGTTTTGAGCGGCTGTCCGATAACGGCGTCTCAGGATACACCGGTTGGTCACACGACGGAAAAAACTTTGGGCGATGTTGGGGCGAAGTATTATTTGTACGTGCCGAGTACATATTCATCGGATAAGCCTATTCCGCTGGTTATCACGCTGCACGGAACGAACCCGTACGACACGGCCTGGGCGCAGATACGCCAGTGGAAGGCGCTGGCCGAGGAGAAAGAATTTATCGTCGCCGTTCCGCTGCTGAGCATATTTTCAACCGAGGGACTTCTGCCCGTACATCGCAAATATCGCATGCGAGATTTGAAAGAGGACGACAAACGAATCCTCGCCGTGCGTAAAGAGGTTTGCGAGAAGTACAACATCGACAAACGCAATATTTTACTGACGGGTTTTTCGGCTGGTGGGTATCCAATGTATTACACGGGGCTTTCGCATCCGGAAAAATTCAGCATGTTAGTTGGGCGGTCGTGCAATTCAGAGCCGTTGATTTTCGAGCAGCTCGAAGACATTGTCGCGGCGAAGGATTATAAGCGAATTCCCGTCTGGATATTTGTGGGTAAGGACGAACCGGGATGGTTTCGGAGTCAAACGTGGAAAGCTTACGAATGGTTGATACGGCACGGGTGGGAGGAGAAAAACTGCCGCATGAAACATGTTGACGGCGGCCACCTTCGCCGCGTCCGCAGAACCTATGACAACTGGGGACGACATAGGGTTAAATAATACCAGACCGCTCTGGCGGCAGTGTGTTCGTCAGGGATTTGCCAAGCACCCGATTTCTGACGACATTCGCCGTTACTTATTTCTGGGGAGGCTTTGCCTTCAGGGCGTCATCCTTCAGCTTCACAGATCCCGCAATGGTCCAGTAACCATGTTTCGGAAGTTTTCCCCACACCGAGTTACAAAACACGATATCCTTTGGTGTTACATTGGCGGGGATTCTGAAAACCCAATCGATGTACAGTTTAACTTCCTCAGTTTTTTCATCGTCTTGTTTTTTGCGGCGTCGGCGTCGCTTTTTGGTAACTCTCGACGGGTCGGGACGCGTGACAATCAGCTTTGCGATATTTTTCCCATTGTCCCGGATTGTCCATGTTTTATTGGAACCCGAAAGATACAGATATCCGACAGGGTAGAATGAACAGGTGATTCCGTTTTGTTTCTTCCCGACAAGTTTGAATTGCGTCGCGGGTAGTCGCCACCAGAAGTCTTCAGGATCGGCGACGCTGTTACTGATTTCCGTGCGGACGACCCAGACCCGTGTTGTGTCGGTCTTGGGTAAGAGGGGGTATTGCGGAATTTTCAGCGTGGGTTTTTTCCAGAGCAACAGGTTGATCGCCTTGAAAACGTCTTTTCTTACGATGTTTATCCCGCCGCCTTTACCAGCTGTGTTTCTGGCGCAAAATGCCTCCAGCAGAATATCGTTGTTACCCTGCATCAGCTGATTTTCCGAGCCTCCCGATGCCAGCTGCCCGAGCGATACGATAAAATCGTCGGGGGATAACGGGGCGAGGGTTTTATCGCGTGTCAGGTCATCGTTGTATTGATGGTATCCCAACACATGTTCACTAAGCGGCAATAACAGAAGCATAACTAAAAGTATACCGCCGAAAATTGTTCCCGCAAACAAACCGAAAATTGCGCCACCAATACGGTCGGGGATCAGGGAGAATATAATATTACCCGGAATGAACTTTTCGGCGAGGTACCGCATGAGTATCAGTGATACGAAAAATACCAGGCCGATGCATCCGGGTTCGGCCATCAGCGGTAAAGTTGCGTATAGATTCGTCACGCTCCCCAGCCAACGATAAGTTGTCATTGCCAGAATCGCCGAGAAAAACGAACAGACCGCCAGGATCAATGCATTAAACAACCCCTGCTTCATCTGGTAAAACGCAAAGGCTCCGATCAAAACTATAACTGCTAGCTGAAGGATCATTACTTGCTCTTTCCTTTCTGGGCGGCCTCGTTGAGGAGTTTTGTGATTCTTACGATCTCGTTAACGCTGGTAGCGCCGTGTGCAACGAGCATAAGTGCGTTTTCCTTGATCGTTCGCATACCGCTTTTTTTTGCGGCGGCTTTAATCTGCGACATGGAAGCCTTTTGTTGAATCAACTGGAGTGTCTCGCTTGTGATTTCGAGGAACTCATAAATGCCCATTCGCCCGAGATATCCCGTCCCGCCGCATATGGAGCATTCAACGATGTCCATTTTGCTGTCGGCTTGTTTTTGCGTAGGGGGCCGATAAAGAGTTTGAACCTTCGCGCCACGCAGCCCGATTTTTTCCAGCATTTCACTGCTGGGGCGGAATGCTTCACGGCAGGATGTGCAAAGTTTTCTTACGAGGCATTGGCCCATGACGCCTCGCAGCCAACCGGGGTTGGCACCCGTGGAGAGGAATTTGCTCAAGGCTGCGAATGAATCGTAGGCCTTCATCTCAAGCAGCAGCTGTTTCTTTTCGGAAACAAACTCGCCAATCAATTTTACGGTCTCGCGGTCGAGACATTTGTCGAGCATGATGTAGTTCGGGTCATGCCGTATCGAAGTCGCTAAGATTTTGTTCAGGGTCTCCGCGCTTTCGTAGATATTTTGCGTTATGTTGTCAATATCCATCGAGGGTTTCGCCTCGACAGTTGTGATAAGCTTCATGTACGGATCCTGCTTGCGGACGATTGAGTAGAGCGTACTCGTAGAACCGCATTTTGGAAGGCTCGACACCATAAAAATTCCCGGGGCGTCCTTCATTTTTTCGACGTACTTGAGGGTTCGTTTGTCCATTCCAAGTGAGTCGAGATCTGTCTGCACCAATTCGCTGGTGATTTTCAGCCTGGCTTTCTGACCGCCCTTAGTTGGGGTGGTCGTAAACTCGATATCGACGGGCTTTTCGGCTATGTCGATGGCGATTTTACCTTCTTGCGGTTTTTTGCGTTCGTTGGCGTCTGCTCCGCCATACTGCTTTACATACTGAATGATGCTGTCGGCCTGCTCCAGAGGTATGGGCGGACACGAAGTAGCCACGCCATCGATGAGATATCGCACACCGGCAAACTCAGCGTCGACCGGGGCAACTTCAACTTCTGCGGCTCGGCGGCGGGCGACGTCGAAGAAAAAGTCCTGCACGAAGTTGTGTTGACGTATCAAATATCCGTGATCGCCGCTTTCCATATCGAGAAAAATCGGTCGTCCATCCTTGCCGTAAATTCGTATCTTCGCTTCCAGAGGTGCTTTCGACAATTCCTTTATTTCTTTGCGGCGGGCGAACCACTCGCGGGTAAAAACCTGCTGCGATGGGTCGACCTTGCTGTTGCGATAGAGCAGGTAGACACTTGTGGGCATGGCGATGAGAACCAGAAAGATCAGATTCCCGGCCCATCCGTTCGGGATCAGTAACCATGCCACGATTCCCAGAATACCGGAAGTCAGCATGACCCCAGACCACATTTGGCGTTCCAGCCGAACGCGAGACGCGTCCATGTTTATCAGGGACGACACATACAACCACAATCCCGAAAGAATTACGACTGCGACGAAATTAAACAGCGAAATATTGGCAGCTTGTTCAGGCATAAGCGTCTAGTTCCATTGAAGTTGGAGGCTTTAAGTCCCAGCCTCTAGTGATCTGGATATACTCCGGTTTACGCAAACACAAAACCTGCGAGAACCACAGGATATTATGGTTATTACCGGGAGATTCTCAAGCGGTAAATGCGTGTTCGTTCAGGAATTATGTGATGATTGGGCGTGCGTGCGATTATTTCGATTGCATAATTCCCTGGACCAGCATTTTCAGCTCGACAACATTGGGGGCAACGGTATATGCCACACGCGGGTCGATCATTTCGGCTTGGATGCGGTCGTAGAGGCTTTGGGTGAAGTTGTTCATGCCGTCAGCCTTGCCAGCCTTGATGATGTCGGGGAGTTCGGCTTCTTTGCCGGTTTCGATTTTTTCCTGAACCTGAGTGGTCGCTCTGAGTACTTCGATGATGGGCACTCGGGCGACACCTTCCTGTACACCGGGCAGGAGTTTTTGACAGATTACCGCTGAGAGGTTATACGCCAACGACTGTTGCAGCTGGGATCGCATGTTTTGTGGGACCATTTCGAGCATTCGAGAAACCGCTTGCGGGGCGCTACTGGCGTGCAGCGTACCGAAAACGAGGTGCCCCGTATCAGAGGCCTGCAATGCGGCGGAAAGAGTTTCATGGTCGCGAATTTCACCGACGAGGATGATATCCGGGTCTTCACGCAGCATCATGCGCAGGGCGGTGTGGAAGTCGGGCACGTCGATGCCGATTTCACGTTGGCTGACCAGCGCCTTTTTGTCGAAGTAAAGATACTCGATCGGGTCTTCAATCGTAATGATATGGCAAGCGCGATTTTGGTTGACGTATTCCAGCATCGAGGCGATGGTGGTACTTTTTCCGCATCCCGTTGCTCCTGTTACAAGAATTAATCCCTGGGCAGACTTTGTGATGTCCTCAAAATGGTCGGGTAGGTGCAGGTCGGCGAGGTTTGGAATGTGGCGTGTTACGCGGCGGATAGACATCGAGATTTCGTTGCGTTGGCGGTATACGTTGATTCGGAATCGGTCACCATCGGGAACCTGATACGCCAAGTCGTACCCGCCTATCTTGTCGAATTCCTTCAACTGCTCTTTGGTCAGAAGATTCAACACCATATCATTCATCTCGTCGCGAGTTAAAGGCGATTTGGGCGTTTTGCGGAGGACGGCATCTTTCCGCACGTGCGGTGATGATCCGGTCTTTAAGTGAAGGTCGGAGGCGTCTTCTTTCGTCATCGCCTGGAGATACTTGGTAAGCTTTGCGGTCAGCTTTATCGTCTGTACTTTTCGGGGGCTTACAGTATCGTTATTGGGAACAGGTACGGGTACGGGTTCATTTGATTCTTGTGTCACGATTCAATCCTCTTTGCTTGTTAAATTCTCGTCGGGTCAGACGCTTCGAACATTTACGCCTTTTTCCGCGAGGTAGTCTTTGGTTTGTTTGATTGTATAGGTTCCGAAATGGAATATCGTCGCCGCCAGTGCCGCGTCTGCATCCCCAGCTGTAAGGGCCTGGTAAATATGCTCGGGCGATCCTGCCCCACCGGAGGCAATCACCGGAATGTTAACAGCGTTTGATACGGCACGGGTGATTTCGATGTCGTATCCGTCGAGGGTCCCGTCGGCGTCCATGACGGTCAGCAAAATTTCACCCGCCCCGCGCCGCTGCATTTCCACCGCCCATGACACCGCCTCTTTACCCGTCGGAATCCGTCCGCCGTTGATGTGCACGTCCCACGTTTCGCGGTCACCGACGCGAATTCGCTTGGGGTCGATCGCCACCACGATGCATTGCGAACCGAAACGCCGCGCAGCTGCGGTTATGAACTCCGGGTCGCGGATGGCCGCAGAGTTTATGGAGATTTTGTCGGCACCGGCTTTGAGGAGTGTGCGGCAGTCATCGAGATTGCGTACGCCTCCACCGACGGTCAGGGGCATGAAGACTTGCTCGGCGGTGTGGGCTACGGTGTCGAGCATAATGTCGCGAGATTCGTGGGTGGCGGTGATGTCGAGAAACACCAGCTCGTCGGCACCGGCGTGCTCGTAGGCACGCGCGATGGCAACGGGGTCGCCCGCGTCACGCAGATTCTCAAAATTTACGCCCTTGACGACTCGCCCGTTGGCGACGTCGAGGCAAGGAATTATTCGCTTTGCCAACATTCTCAATCTACTCCGAATTCGTTTGGTTACCAGTACATATATCACTCGACGGGGTAATACTCCCACTACCCAAGTTGAGCTTCATATTGTACACCCTCGGGGGGCTTGAGGGTATACTCTTTCAAATTTTGTGGTATACTCTTTTTATATTTGGGACAGGATAACAGGATGGTTTAGATAGTCAAAAATCCGAAATACGAATATCTAAATGCTAAACAAGCACGAAATTCAAATGTTAAAATACAAAAACAAATCTGCGTCTGAAAATAATGTCTGAAAACTAAAGTGCTGTATTTGTTTGAGATTTTGGATTTTCCTATTTTGTATTTGTTTAGAATTTCGAAATTAGGATTTAGTATTTTAGTGAAGAATTTAGATTGACAGGAAAAACGGTATAAGAACTTTATGGCCGAGCAAACAATCATTTTCGGCGGGACATTTGACCCCGTCCATAACGGGCATCTGACAACTGCACGCTGCGTTGCTAAAGCGGTTGGCAGCAAGTCTGTGCTGCTGGTTCCGACAGCGGGAAATCCGCTGAAGTCAGCTACGCCGCTTGCTCCCGAGCATCGCCTTGCTATGCTGACAGCTGCCACACGCCACGACGATCTGTTTGCCATCGACGACGTCGAGCTGTATCGCACCCCCCCGAGCTTCACCATCGACACCGTGCGATATTTTCAGCAAAACCGCACGGATAACCTCGCCATGATCATCGGTGCCGATATGATTCCCGACCTGCCCAGATGGCGAGCTATCGACGAACTGCTCGACAGCGTACAATTGCTCATCGCCTCCCGCCCGCCGGATAATCATGAAACCGTAAAACGTCGCATCGAATCGCTAACCGGCCAGCTGAGCGAAAAGCAAATCGCGGGGCTTGTGGAATCGATCATCCCAACACCGCTGGTTGACATTTCCTCAACGGAAATCCGCCGGCGGATCGCAGCAAGGGAGTCTATAACCGACATGACCCCTCCGCCCGTGGAAGAATACATCATGCAACACGGGTTGTATGCGGAGTAGGCACTAGGGGAGAGGGAATGCGCCTATTGTGTCATGCCCGTAAAAACGGACATCCAGGTTTTTTTAATATTTCCCGCGTCGTCCTACATCCCTTGGATTCCCGCTTTCCAGGCTGTGTCGCAATTACATTGAAGGTGGGGATTATTTGCGATATTGGTTTTGTGGTGGGG
>DAOVZK010000068.1 GCA_030635145.1 Planctomycetota bacterium
CCCCACCACAAAACCAATATCGCAAATAATCCCCACCTTCAATGTAATTGCGACACAGCCTGGAAAGCGGGAATCCAAGGGATGTAGGACGACGCGGGAAATATTAAAAAAACCTGGATGTCCGTTTTTACGGGCATGACAATAATAATAGCCACTTTCCGATTTCTAAAATGAAACGGCTTGGGAGATACAATCATTGATTCCCGGCCTCGGTGGGGGTAAAATCCCCAAACTATGGAAAAACTTATCGACAAACTTGAATCGCTGGGCTCCCCGCGGATTTTACTCGCTGGGGACCTGATGCTCGACGAATACATTTACGGTGATATCGAACGCATCAGCCCCGAGGCCCCCGTGCCGGTTCTGCGCGTTGTCCGGCGAGAGGATCGTCTCGGTGGAACGGGTAACGTGGGATTGGCACTGCGCGCGTTGAACGCAAATGTTGACTGCGTTGGCGTGGTCGGTAACGACGCGATGGGGCAGCGTGCAACTGGGCTGCTCAAAGACGCCGGTATTAGCTGCGATTCTCTCGTCACTGTTGACGACCGCCCGACGATTGTCAAAACGCGATTCGTGGGCCTGGCCCAGCATCGCCACCAGCAGCAGGTGCTGCGAGTGGATACCGAAGATGTTCACGCGTTAACCGCCGCCACCACCAAGCAGTTGCAGAGTTTGGTAATCGCCAAGCTCAAAGGTGCGTCGCTGCTGGCGATTGAAGATTACGGCAAGGGCCTCGTCGATGACAACACTCCGAAGCTGATCGCAGCTGCCCGCAAAATGGGAATTCCCGTCGTTGTCGACCCGCATCCGAATCAGGATTTTACGCGATATCGCGGGGCAACTCTGGTGACGCCCAACCGCTACGAAGCCGAACTCGCCACCGGTATAAAAATTACCTCCGACGCCACCGCCGAAAAGGCAGCAGAGGCGATCATCAAAAACTTCGGCATCGACAACGTACTCATCACGCTGGACAAGGAAGGGTGCTACGTTAAACAGGGCAGCAAGCCCGGGGCGAAGATTCCCACTCGCCCGCGAACGATTTACGACGTTACCGGCGCAGGGGATGTAGTCATGGCGATGGTTTCGCTGGGATTGGCCGAGGATTGCGACCTTGAACTAACCGCCGCACTTGCCAACGTGGCTGGTGGGCTTGAAGTCGAACGATTCGGAGTCGTGCCCGTGTCACGCGAAGAAATTGTCGACGAACTTCGCAAAATGATCGGCCTACGCCGCAGCAAGGTCATGCCTCGCGACCGCCTGGCCGCCGAACTGCAACGCCGCCGCCGAATGGGCGAATCGGTAGTCTTTACCAACGGTTGTTTCGACTTGCTGCATATGGGGCACGTTGCGTATTTGCAGCAGGCACGCGAAAAAGGCTCGCTGCTGGTTGTCGCGATCAATTCCGACGATAGCATACGCAAGTTGAAGGGCCCGGGTCGGCCGATAATTCCCGAAGATGAACGCGCAAAAATGCTCGCCGCCCTCGAATGGATCGATTACGTTACGGTATTTGACGAAGACACCCCCGAGGCGTTGTTGGAGCTTTTGCGGCCGGACATTTTGGTCAAGGGCGGGTCGACGGATGTGATAGTCGGGCAGGATTTTGTGGAAAGTTACGGTGGGGTTGTCGAGCGGCTGGACATGGTCAAAGGCAGAAGCACGACGGATATCATCAACAAAATTGTCGAAGGCAACGGAAACGGATAATAACGTAACTGTTCACGCGAAAATTTTGACAGGATAACAAGATAGGATATTAGGTTAAAAAATCCTGTTAATCATAATTTAAAATTTTGAACATCTGATGGTATTCAGCACAGCCCCGTCGCAATAAGGTTTACAGTTAATGTTTTTTTCAATAACTTAGATTTAATCCTGTGATCCTGTCAAAAATGAGATTTTTTAATAAAAACTTCGGTAAAAATTTTTGATGAACAGGAAAAAGAGCGTGAACGCTTACATAAATAACGATTGGAGACAATCATGCCCCACAAGGCGGTATTTTTAGACAGAGACGGAACAATAATCGACGATTCGGGATACCTCAGCGACCCAGCCGGTGTGCATTTGCTACCGGGTGTCGATCTGGCGATCAAATCACTGCGAAGTGCCGGGTACAAAATCGTCGTCGTGACGAATCAGTCCGGTGTTGCTCGCGGAATGCTTACCGAGGCGGCGCTCGAGGAAATTCATTCCACGCTTCGCAATCAGCTTGCCGAAAAAGGCGCTGTGCTCGACGCGATTTACTACTGCCCATACCATCCCGACGGTTCCGTCGACAAATATGCCTCCGAAAGCGACCATCGCAAACCCGAACCGGGAATGCTGTTGCTGGCGGGTAAGGAACTGGATCTTGATCTTGAACAATCCTGGATGGTTGGCGACGCCGGGCGAGATGTCGGTGCCGGGCAGAAGGCCGGTACCCGGACGGTAAGGATTCGGCATCACCATGACGACGACGTAATGCATCACGGTGAAGAAACGCTCGAAGAATTCCAGGCCGACTTCACCTCCCGAAATTTGGTCGAGGCGGCAAAGATCATCCTGCAAAATCAGGAATCGCAATCGCCGGTCGAAGAATCCGACGAAGATACGCCAGAGGCGGTTGAATATGAGCAAGTGGAAGCTGGCGATGCGGATGATGAAACAGCCTCGGAAGCTGATGACGACGATCGCCCGGTATTTCGGGTCGAAACACATGCCCGCTCGGAGCAGCAGCGCAAAGGGCTCCGCGCCAGGGTCACCGATGACAGCAACGCGCTGCAGGAAATTCATCGGCATGTGCGGCAGATTGTAAAACGCGAGGAGACCGAAGAGTTCAGTGCTCTGAATGTTCTCGGTGGGGTGACGCAGGTGCTGGCGGTTTTGTTTTTGCTGGTGGTGTTCTGGAAGGCCCTCGGGCATGTGCAAATTCAGGAAGCCACAATGTGGGGTGTCATCGCGATGGTGTTTCAGACGATGAGCCTGACATTTTTTACGATGGCCAGAAGGAAGTAGCTCTTTACGCCGGGCATCGGACATGAAAGTTGTAGGAGGATCATATGAAAAATACAATGGTTGGATTGTTGATAGTGTTGCTGCTGCTTGGGAGCGTTGCGCTCGCGGAAAAACCAAAAGTTACCCGTTGGCCGGTTGAAACAAAAGCGATCGACACCGAGTACGTTCAAAAGGCACAAAAGTTGATTGACGGTGGGGTGGAATTTTTGCTGTCGCAGCGAAACAAAAACGGCGGATGGTGGTTGGGGCAGCCCGACGCCGACAAAGGTGCGTTTGAACCGGCGATTACGGGGTTGGTGCTAAAGGGGCTTATGCAGCATCCGGGATATACCGTCGAAACACCCGTCGTTAAAAAGGGTTTTGAGGTTCTGCTGAGTTACCAGCAAAAAGACGGCGGGATTTACGATCCGCATCAGGGCAGAGGGAATTATTGTACGTCTATCGCGGTGACTGCACTGGCGGCTGCGAATAATCCGAAGTTCAAACCGAACATCGAAAAGGCCGTCAAGTATCTCCGTAGTATTCAGATTCAACCCGGTAGCGTTTCGCCAGAGGGAATGAAAATTACGAAAGATAATCCCTACGTCGGTGGTGTGAGCTACGGAAAAAAGCACGCACGCCCCGATCTTAACAACGTCGGTTGGTGGGTCGAGGCGATGCACTCGGCAGGCGTCAAATCCGACGACCCCGCCATGCAAAAGGCATTGGGTTTTGTCTCGCGTTGCCAGAATCGCAGCGAGAGCAACGACCTTGTCTGGGCCAAGGCTGGGAGCAACGATGGCGGATTTATTTACGCACCGGCCAAGCGCGACATTAACGTCGGTGAGTCCAAGGCTGGTCCTGGGCCTGGTGGTAAAGGGCTGCGAAGTTACGGGTCGATCAGCTATCAGGGTTTCAAGAGCATGCTTTACGCCGGGTTAGGAAAAAACGATCCACGCGTCAAAAGTGTTTATGCGTGGATTCGCAAGCACTGGAGTTTGGATTGCAACCCGAACATTCCCACGAAGCGTTCGCAGCAGGGGATGTATTTTTACTATCTGGTTTTCGCTCGCACGTTGCGTGCGTGGGGCGTGGACGAAATTTCCGCCGTCGGTGGCGACGAGAAATATAATTGGCGAAAAGATCTCATCGATGCCCTTGCCAAACGTGTCCACAAAAACGGTTCGTGGTTTAACGCCGCCGACCGCTGGGCTGAGGGTTCGCCGGTTTTGGTGACTGCGTATGAGGTTTTGGCCTTGGAAGAAGTTTTGAAAAAGTAGGCGTGTGCCTGCGAGATGATTATTTTAAGATGAAAAGGAAACGTAATGGATATTCGCCCGTTTAGAGGTTGGCATTACCCGGGAAGCGACGTCAGCAAGACCATCGCGCCCCCGTACGATATTTTGAATCAGCAGGATAAGGACGAGCTTCTGTCGCGCAGCTGCGACAACATCGTGGGTGTCGACTTGCCGCATGTTCCCCCCAAGCAGCTCGGCCCGGAGGAGGCGTACGTCCGCGCGGCAAAACTGTTGGACGATTGGGAAAAATCCGGCGTGCTGATTCAGGAGCAGGCCCCTGCGCTTTACGCGTACGAGCAGAGCTACACGTGGGCAGGAAAAACCTATGCCCGTCGCGCCATGTTCGCCGGTGTTCGCTCGACGCCGCTAGGTGAAGATGTCATCCCGCACGAGCACACCTTCGACGGGCCCAAGGCCGACCGTCTCAAACTTACCGAATGCACGAAAACGCAGCTGTCCCCGATCTTCGGATTCTACAACGACCCTATTGGCGTTACCGACAAACTGCTTTCCGCCGCCACCAGCGAACCGACCATTTCCGGCACGCTTAACGGTGTTACTGAAAAGCTGTGGGTAATCGACGACCCGAAAACGATCGGCGAAATTCAAACGGCGCTAGCTGACGTGCCGGTCTACATCGCCGACGGGCATCATCGCTACACTACCACCATGAACTACGCGAAGGATCTGCGCGAGGCTGGTAAAATCGACGCCGACCACGAAGCCAACTTCGTGCTGTTTGCGTTAGTCGCCCGCGAGGACCCCGGACTGCTGGTGCTACCCACGCATCGAGTTGCCGACGGGTTGGCCGACGCCGCCACGGCAGAAGCGCTTTGCGAAAAACTTGCACCTGCCTTCGAGTGCAAAAAAATCGATGACGCACCCGACCTGTCCGACGCCGACGCGTATCTTTCGCAGTTCGGTGAAGGCGCAATGCTGGTGCTCGACGGAAACGAAATGTGGCTGATCCGGCTTGTCGATCCCAAAGCAATGCTGGAAGTCGCACCCGACGAATGCGACGAGTGGCGGAATCTTGACGTTGCGATTCTGCAGGAGTTGATTATCGACAGGGCGATGAGCGAATGGAAAACCGACGATTTTTCCGTGGAGTATACCCCCGACGGAAATATCGCACGCAAAACCGTCCAGAACGGCGAGGCGAAATTGGCGGTCGTTATGCAGGGTACGCCCTTAGGTGCTGTCGAAAAAATCGCCAACGCCGGTGCATCCATGCCGCACAAAAGCACGTACTTCTATCCCAAAATCGCGACGGGTATGATTCTAAAACCGCTTGAGTAGTTTTTCGTTTAGCGGCAGGCGGCGGTAGATTCAATTATTTCGGGCGAGTAAAAAATCTCACAGCAGAGCATTGCGTTCTGCTGCGCGGAGGTTGCTACTGCAATTTTCGCACAGCAATGGATTCGTCGTCGGTGAAGGTCAGGATTTTATCCAGCCGTGTTATAATGAAAATTTTCTTGAGGTTCGGTTTTAACCCCGCCAAAATCAGCTTACCGTCGATGCTGTAGATTTTTTTATCCAACGAAACCATTACGCTGATAAACTGCGAGCTGAGGAAGCTCACTGAGCGGAAATCGATTACCAGCTTGCGGTACGCCATTTCGTCGACGAGCTGAAACAATGCGTCGCGAATTTTGCTCACCACGCGTTCTTCCTGAATCGACGGAACGGTCAGCCTTGCGACCGTAACGCCCTTGACCGTCGTTACCACCATGCCGTGCAGATCTTTTTTCGTCACATTACCACCTCGTGAAACTTAACCCTAGAGTATCAAACAGTCGGCCGTCGAAAGACCAGCTGTACAGAGTTTCTATCGACAATTTTCGGATGGTAAATTAGTAGCGAACGAAATTTTTACGGAATATATGCAATAGCGGGTCACTTGCTGTCTTGCGAGGCTTTGCGGTTTAGCCCGGCGATAATGGCACAGACGGCGGCTTGGTCTATGTTTGTGTCGCTACCGACTCCGAAAACGGTTTGTCCGTCGTCGAATTTCAGGGGGACATAGGCCATCGCTATGGCGTCGGCACCTTTTCCGATTGCCTGTTCGTGGTAGTCCTGAATCGAAAAGTGCATCGGTGCGACTTGGCGCAGGGCGTGCACGAAGGCATCGATTGGCCCGTTACCGTCGTCGGTGAGGGTTTGAGATTTGCCGTTTACTTTCAGCTGAACTTCACCGTGAATTTCGGTAGGGTTTTCGTCGTCGGGTCGCGGCCAATATCCTACAAGCTCGAACGGCCCGGCCGGATTTACGAATTCGCTTGTAAAAATTTCCAGTACCTCGTCGGAGTTCAGTTCGCGTGCTGTTTTGTCGGCGACAGCTTGCACGGCGTTGCGAATTTCGTGATGCATTGGTTTTGGCACTTCCAGCCCGTGGTCGTGCTCCAGAACCCAGGCGATTCCGCCTTTACCGGATTGCGAATTTATGCGGATGAGGTTTTCGTATTTTCGGCCCATGTCGGCGGGGTCTATGTGGAGGTAGGGCACCTTCCAGCCAACACCGAACATGGCGCCGGCTTCGTCGCGTTTTGACATGCCTTTGCGGATGGCGTCCTGGTGCGATCCGCTGAAGGCGGTAAAGGCGTACTCACCGGCGTAGGGTTGGCGGTAGTAAACGGACATGTCCGTGAGCTTTTCCACAGTTGCGACGATTTGATCGAGGTTGCCAAAGTCCAGCCCGGTATCGACTCCGCGCACGAAGAGATTGTTCGCGACGGTAATTAAATCGACATTGCCAGTTCGCTCACCGTGTCCGAAGAGCGTACCTTCCACGCGGTCGGCCCCGGCCAGCAGCGCCAGTTCCGTTCCTGCCACAGCCATCCCCTGATCGTTATGCGAGTGCAGCGAGATGAGAATTTTGTCGCGTTGTGGGAATTTGTTGCCGAAGATTTCGATCATGTCGGCATAGTGGTTTGGCGGTCGTCTTTCGACGGTGGCTGGGAGATTGAAGATCAGCGGTTTGTCGGGGGACGCTTTACCCCAGGTGTCGAATACGGCGTTTGAAATTTCGAGGCAGAAATCCAGATCGGTGTCGGTGAATTCTTCGGGGCTGAACTCGAAACGGATATCGCTGTCGGGCATGGCGTCGACTAAGTCGCGAATTTGCTGCACTGCCTTTACCGTCATGTCGATTGTTTGCTGTCGCGTGAGGTTAAACACCTGCTTCATGTGCAGATCGCTGGTGGCGGCGTAGGCGTGGACGATTCCGCGCGGGATACCGGCGAAGGATTCTAAGGTTCGCTCGATGAGGTGGTGGCGGCATTGCGTCAGCACCATGATGAACACGTCGTCGGGGATGTGATTCTCCTCGATTAACCGCCGCGTAAAATCAAAATCGTCCTGCGACGCCGACGGAAACGCAATCTCGATATGCTTAAACCCGATATCGCAGAGCATCTTGAAATATTCCAGCTTGGCGTCGGGTGTCAGCGGATTCGGCAGCGCCTGGTTTCCGTCGCGCAGGTCAACTGAGCACCAGATGGGAGACTTGGTAATTTCGGCGTCGGGCCATTTGCGGTGGGGGATGTCCAGCTTTGGCGGGGCGGCATATTTTTTCGTTTGTTTGGGGGGCATATTCAAATTTCCTTTTCGTGTCCGTATCACGATATTTTTCGGTTAATTTCGCACTTAAGCGTCAGTTTTTGCGGGGCAAAAAAAAACTTCGCCATCTTTTCAGATCGCGAAGCCTTTTGATTATCGTTTGTAAAAGGTCTGTGCGATCCGTCAGCGCAGCAATAGCTCAAGCGATAGGGGCGAGGGTAAATTGTTGCTGTGACGAACCATGAAAAAACCTTTCGCAGATATTGTAGTGCTGTCGAGGTAATAAAGGCAAGTTTTTTGCAAATATTTTTGCAAATGTTGCGGGCACGTGGACGTTACATGTGTTGCTCGATGAGTTTTGCCTGCATCGACTTGCTTTTGCGTCGTTTGCGGAGATACACATATATCCCGCCGATACCGGCAGCCATGCTGAACATGGTGATCGGTTCGGGTACGGCTCCTCCGCCACCACCTCCGCCTCCGCCCTGAACTACGCCCATGTATACGCTGTAGTCCTGATATTGGTTGTCGGAAAGTACTCGGACTTTTGAGCTGGCACTTACGCTGCTTAGATTGGACAACCAGTCATTTGCCAGCGACGTGAATTTGCCTTTCGTGGCGGTGTAGAAATCGCCACTCTTTTTGCTCACATTGTACTTGCCCTTGTCTTCGTAGATGATCTCCCAAAGCGATAACTGGAAAGCGACGGCGGTGTCTTTATTTTTGACCTCAGCGTAATGCCCCGTGTAAAGCCTCGAGATATCGTCGGCTTTTTCCTGGCCGATGCCGTTGGGAAAGAGCTTGTTGTTCTTGCCCCCAGATGGCCCGTCGATAGGCTCGACAACGTTGTAATACCTCCATCTGCATGGTGAGGCTTGTTGGAAAATGTCAAAACTGAAGGCGGGAACCTGCCAGCTTGGCCCGGCCGATTCGTGAATATCCTTCCCCTCGCCCCTAGCAGCATACCAGTGGGTCCGGAGATTTATGAGTCCGGCATCGGTTTTGCCGAGATATCTCCCCCCGTGGTATAAACTCACCCTCTTTTTATGGTTCATGTTCCAATATAGCCCATACATGCCACCCACGGAAGCGGCGTAAACTTCACCGCAACCTGCCAAAAGCAGCAGAGCGACCAAGATGCCCTTTAATTGTTTAATTTTCATAATATCTTACCTCCAAAGCTCTTATGGTTTGGCAAATACGCGGTCTCTACGCGATTTGCACCAACACGGCTGCAGGGATCTGTCCCAACAGGCCCGCCTAATATAAGTATCGTATATAAAAGGGCATAAAATGAATAAGAGTGAATTTTTTTTCAGGTTTTTTTGGTGAGCGCCCTTTTTTTCTGGCAGGTATTTTGATCTGCTATTATACAAGTTTTTTTGTTTTCAGAAGTTTTTTTAAGCCCGAGAAGTTTTTTTAAGCCCGAAAGGGCTGACCAGAATTTAGCCGGGGGTGAAGCGAAGCGGAACCCCCG
>DAOVZK010000078.1 GCA_030635145.1 Planctomycetota bacterium
TCAATAGCAGCGGCCCCGGGATAACCACCCTTGAGTTTTTTCTCACCGCCAAAAACGCGAGCAAGATGGTTCGCAAATTTTTCAGCAGCCTTGAGCAGTGTTTTGCTGTCCGTCATTTCGTAATGCGTAACGGCGGCGGAGATAAAGGTGGCGGCGAAGTCCAGTTCGTACCCACCAGCGAGGTCTTTCCAACGCTTAGTCGGAGTAACCGTGGTGATGTACGAATTTACGTACCCGTCTTTCTGCTGCGCACCGGCGAGCAGTTTTGCGACCTTACCAACAAGCGTTTCGAGCTTGGGAGCCTTTCGCTGCTGCAAAACACAGCACGCTGCCTCCAGCCATTTCGCCACGTCGCAGTCCCACGACGGTTGAGGTTTGTTCGCCCGCCCTCGCTTCCAGGTAAGCTTAAGGGCATCTAACCGCCCTGTCTGCTGCAGCTTGCTGTAAATATCCATCAAACCACCGGTGGCGGCGGCGTTAAGGCGGGGTTTCCAGAAACCACCGTCGATTTTAACTTTTCCCAAATCAAACGACTTGAGCTTGCGTTTAGGGGCAGGCATTTTTTCTCCTTACAACTTAAGGGTTACCTTATAGAGGCTGCCTTAAAGCACTCCGAGTGATGTTACGCCCCGAGGTGCAAAAGGTCAAGATTCCTTTACAACATCGCACAAAACGTTGGACACTTAGACTCAATTACAGTGAAGCGGGATTACCCAAAACAATGAAAAAAAATCCCCGCACATTGGCCTTTTGTTACGCGGGTTTTTATCGTCGCAAAACATCCACACCACTGCTGTGGATGTTTCCCATCGGCGGAGAGCGTATAATCATATTGAAGGCTTAGAGTGGTTCTCGAAAGTTTTTTGCGAAGATTGTAAAAATTGCGAAGATTGCGAAATTTGCAAAGATTGCAAGGGTTGCAAGGATTCGTTTGGACACCAGCGAGAGCCCCGCTGATAATGACGCTCAGGTAGGCGCTGTTTTCAGGCAGTTGCCGAGGGATTCGGGCGAAGTCGCGGTGCTTATATCAGGTGCGGTGCGGAGATGGCTTTTGAGAATCGCTCTTTTCATGGGATCGAATTTTTAGCGGCCGTCTATAAAAAATTATTTGCGGCGGATAACGCACTGGAACTGCGTGGAAACTGGATCAGGTCGCGGCTGAGGAAATTTCAGTTTCCACTGTTGCTTTCGGGAAACAAGCGGCGAGCAATTGAAGTAGGGATGTTCGCCGCTTGCTCTGCGTTTTGGGGTAAAGAAGGCACTAGGCAATAGTGAATAGGCAATAGCAAGAAATCTTAGTCCCTAGTCTGGTAGGTCATGCAACTTGTTGCATGGCAATTAAAATGCTCCTGTTATTCCGTGTCTACGAGCCTCTTCCTATTCCCTAATCCCTAGTCCCTACGCCTGCCCATTCATATGCGTTCGTAAGTACACCCCGGTATAGCTGTCGGGGTTTTCGACTATGTCCTCGGGTGTGCCTTCTGCGAGGAGCGTGCCACCGGCGTCGCCGCCTTCGGGGCCGAGATCGATAATCCAGTCGGCACACTTGATGACATCGAGATTATGCTCGATCACCAGCACCGTGTTACCCAGGTCAGCCAGCCGATTCAAAACATTCATCAGATTGTGAATATCCGCAAAGTGCAGCCCCGTCGTCGGTTCGTCGAGCACGTACAGCGTATGCCCGGTCGCGCTTTTACCAAGTTCACTTGCCAGCTTCACCCGCTGGGCCTCACCGCCAGAAAGTGTCGTCGAACTCTGCCCCAGCTCCACGTAGCTAAGCCCGACATCCGAAAGCGCCTTGACCAGCTGCTTGATCTTCGGGAAGTTATCGAAAAACGTGTGGGCCTCTTCGATCCGCATGTTCAGGACGTCGGCGATGGTTTTGCCCTTGTACTTAACCTCGAGTGTTTCGCGATTGTAGCGGGCGCCTTTGCATTCCTGACAGGTAACGTAGACGTCGGGGAGGAAATGCATCTCGATACGTTTTACGCCCTGCCCCTGACAGGCTTCGCATCGTCCGCCCTTTACGTTGAAGCTGAAACGCCCGGGTTTGTAACCGCGAATCTTCGCCTCGCGTGTTTTGGAAAACAGCTGGCGGATCAGATCGAACACGCCCGTGTACGTCGCAGGATTACTCCTTGGCGTGCGCCCGATGGGCGACTGGTCGATCTGAATAACCTTGTCCACCCCGCCGACACCGAGAATTTTGTCGTACTCACCGGGTTTGTCTTTGGAGTTGTACAGGCGGCGTTTCATCACACGCAGCAGCGTCTGGTTAACCAGCGTGCTCTTACCCGACCCGCTGACGCCCGTGACGCAAATAATTCCGCCAAGCGGAAATTTGACGGAGATGTCTTTGAGGTTATGCTCACGGCAGCCGCGAAGTTCGAGCGAATTTTTCTTCGTCAGTTTTCGACGCCGCACCGGAGTGTCAATCTTCATTCGCCCGGAAAGATAACGCCCCGTCAGCGACTCTTCCGTGGCCATGATTTCTTCAATCGTCCCCTGTGCCACAACTCGTCCGCCGTGGCTACCGGCAGCTGGGCCTATGTCGATAATCTGGTCGGCGGCGTGCATGGTTTCTTCGTCATGCTCAACAACCAGCACCGTATTGCCCATATCCCGCAGCTGTGTGAGCGTACCAATCAGCCGCTCGTTGTCACGCTGATGCAAACCAATCGTCGGTTCATCGAGCACGTAGCAAACACCTACCAATCCGCTGCCAACCTGCGTCGCCAGCCGAATCCGCTGGGCCTCGCCGCCCGACAGCGTCGAACTTTTGCGGTCGAGCGAAATATATCCCAGCCCGACATCGTCGAGGAACGTCAGGCGATGCAGAACTTCGCGGAGGATCATGTCGGCGATCTGCGTTTTTTCCTCGTCAAGCTCCATCGAGTGGAAATACGCCCGGGCATCCTGAATGCTCATCGACACGACGTCGTCAATGTTTGCTTCACCGATACGCACCGCCAAACTCGCCGCGGAAAGTCGTGCACCTTTGCATTTGGGGCAAGGCTGTTCGGACATGAATCCGTGCAAACGCGACTTTACGAATTCGCTGTCGGTTTTGCGCCAGCGACGATTCAAATTCGGAATCACGCCCTCCCACCCGTTGTCGGGATCACCATCGAGGAGCTTTTTGCGAATGGAGGGCTTGAGGTCTTCCCATGGTTCGTTGGGAGACACATCGAACTGCCGGCAGAATTTTCTCAGCATCCGGTTATAGAAAATGTTCATCCGCTTCCCGCCGTGCCGCCACGAGTCTATCGCACCCTGAGTCAGCGACAGCTTCGGATCGGGAACGATCAGCTCCGTGTCGAATTCGAGAATTGTTCCCAGCCCGTCGCATTCTTTGCAGGCACCGTATGGTGAGTTGAAGCTGAACATTCGCGGGGCGAGTTCTTCGAGGTTTACCTCGGGGTGCTTGGGGCAGGAGTATGTGGCGCTGAACAGCTTGTCTTTCCACCCGGCGTATGGATTTTTTTCACCATTTTTCTCACCATTGCCGTTACCGTTTTCGGTTGCCGCTTTTTTCGTCGCTGCCGGTTTTTTGGTTTCGGGGTGTTCGTGGCAGATCACGACTAACCCGCTGGATAAAGTCAACGCCGTCTGTACACTATCGGACAAACGAATCTTAACCGTCTCCTTGAGCATCAATCTGTCGACGACGACTTCGATGGTGTGCTTTTTGTTTTTGTTGAGCGTCGGGAGCGACTTGAGGTCGTGAATCTCCCCGTCAATTCGCACGCGAACGTAACCTTCGCGATGCACATGCGACAGCAGCTCGGCGTGCAGCCCCTTTTGCCCGCGAACTATCGGCGCCAGCACCATAAATTTAGTCTCAGCTGGGAGCGACATAACCGAGTCGACGATTTGCGACACGGTTTGCGACACGATTTGCTTACCGCAAACCCAGCAATACGGCGTGCCGACGCGGGCAAAGAGCAGTCGCAGATAATCGTAGATTTCAGTAGTCGTGGCGACGGTTGAACGCGGGTTGGACCCACCTCCGCGCTGCTCGATGGCAACGGTCGGGGGTAAACCCTCGATATGTTCGACGTCGGGCTTGGACAGCTGTTCGAGAAATTGTCGCGCGTAGGCAGAAAGACTTTCGACGTATTTGCGTTGACCCTCAGCGTAGATGGTATCGAACGCCAGCGAACTTTTGCCCGACCCGCTTAACCCCGTAATAACCACCAGCTGCTCGCGAGGAATCCGAACGTCTATGTTCCGAAGGTTGTGCTCCTTGGCACCGATGACGACAATGTCGTGACCAATAGCGGCAGGTTTCGGCGAAGATTTCGGCGTTTTTTTCACCACTGCATTTGCCGCCGCCTTTACCGCTTTGGGAGCCTTAACTGCTTTTTTTGCACTCGCCGCAGCCTTTCGTTTAGCAGCCGGCTTGGGCGTAGAAGCCTTGCGGACGGCAGCCTTAGCTGCCTTTTTCACCCCCGAGGATGTCTTAGTGCTTTTTGCCATAATAGTAGAATCGCGTATTGTAACACCACACGAACGAAAAAGCGTAGGAAAATTTTAGGGAAATCTTAAAAAATGGAATTCGAGAATCATTGCGGGTATCATGCAGTGATGACCCCGCGGGAAGAGTACAAATTTTTCGACAGCGATTTTCTCACCAAGCTCGGTGGGCTGCATTTGATGACCAAACGTCTGGGGGAAGTCGCAGCGATTCGCAAAACCGCAGGAAAGCGAAAATCTCGCGGGCTGGGCGACGGGCTGGAATTTGCCGACCATCGCGACTACACACCCGGCGACGACATTCGCTTTGTGGATTGGGCGTACTACGCACGTATGGAAAAGCTACTGCTGCGATTGTTCCACGAGCATAGCGAAGGCGACGTTGCGATTCTGCTCGACGTTTCAGGCTCGATGCTCGGTGAAAGGTTCGACCAGGGTCGCCGGATCGCCGCGGCGATGAGTTTCGTCGCGATGTGCGGAGGGCGGAGGGTTGTGTTGCAGCCGTTCGCGGCAAACCTGCAAACGCCCCTGCGATCTGCCCGCGACAGAAGCAAAATTCTGCCTGTGCTGGATTTCCTCGCGAAGCTGACTCCCGACGGAAAAACGAATCTCCCGCAATGCGCCAAAAGTTTCGACATGAAAACACGTGGAGTCTCGGTGGTCATGCTTATCAGCGATTTTTGCAGCGGCGGCGATCAGCTCCACGAAGCCCTGCGAATTCTCAACGCCCCGCGGAAACATCGCGACGTAACGATATTCCACGTTTTTTCGCCAAACGACGAAGCCCCCCCGCTGGATGGTAGCATCACCCTACGCGACAGCGAAACGCAGGGGCAGCTGGAATTGGAAATTACTCCGCAACTGCGAGCGAAATATCTGGAAAATTGGGCCAACCTGCAGGAGCAAATCCACCAAACCGCCCGAAAACATCAAACCACCTGCATTTCCGCCAGATGCGACACCCCGTTTGAAGAACTCATCCTGAGAACCCTCCGCATCGCAAAAGTTCTGGGATAATTTTCACCAGAAGCTATCCTGCATCCCAGCCATCGTGGTAAGAGCAAGAATTTTTGTAACCATTCACGGCAAAATTTTGACAGGATCACAGGATAGGATATAAGCTAAAAAATCCTGTTAATCAGGATTAATTTACATAGGAATTTGTATTCGTCGCAATGGTGTTTTCAGTTAGCACTGAAGAGTTTGTTTTCTTTTTAATAATTCATAGTGCTCTGTAGAAAACATGTTTTTATGTCATTGCGAGCGAAGCGAAGCAATCTCTTTTTCGGCCGTTTAGATTGCCGCGTCGCTGCGCTCCTCGCAATGACAAATAATTCAAATTGA
>DAOVZK010000035.1 GCA_030635145.1 Planctomycetota bacterium
GTTTTTATTAAAAATTCTCTTTTTTGACAGGATTACAGGATTAGCTACGAATTATTAAAAAGAAAACCAGAATAAAAGCTACTAACTGCAAACAACCTCGCAAAGAATACCAATTCCTATGTAAATTAATCCTGATTAACAGGAATTTTTAGCCTATATTCCATCCTGTTATCCTGTCAAAATTTTGGGTGAATGGTTATCAAAAATTATCCCAGTTCAAATATGGACTGCGTTTTTATGATCGTTCGCTCGTCGGGATAGGCGTGGAACGCCATAATGTGCAATCCGTTAGGCCGAGAGTCGCAGGTTATCTGCGAAAATGGCGCCAGGGGATTTTTGATCTTCGTTTTGCCCTGCGTTTCGCGCGTTGTCCATTGCGGATAAATAATCAATGCCCCGCAAGTTTCACCACGATGCATCAGGTCCTGATGCGATTTGCGATAAACGCGAGGCGACATCGTTTCGGATTGAAAATTCATCATGTAGTGAATCCCTCCGTTGGTGCGGCGTTCGTGAGACTTTTCGCCCTTAAACGGCAGCGACAAAACCAACCCACGTTGCGGTAAAACAACGCTGTCGTCGGCGATAACTTCCGTGAGCGTGTGATCTGCCCCGGAAAACATCACGACATGCCGGCAGCCCGTGATCCAAATCTGCGTATCCCACGAGGGCTTGCAGACTTTGATCTCGTCGTAGATATCGAACAGCTCCGGATGCAGAGCACGCTCGAAAAGCACCAATTTTAGCGATTCAAGATGATTCAATCTACTTTGCTCCTGCCAAAAGATACCGTAAAACACGCATGTAAAGCGTCTATCTAACTTTACCATGCCAGCGACATTTGGTGAGCGAAAAAAAGCGTAAAGAAATTAATTTGTGGTTGTGCAAAATTATTCATAAAGACTTGCAACGGCATTATCAATCCAATAAACTTTCGTCCCCGGGTTTGTGGGTCACTGCTGTATCGAGCAGACATATCCGGGTGAAAAATTGTCTGATTAGATCACGGCTGTTACGTTGTATTGCGGAGTAGTTAAAAATACTCCAGAAAGCAAAGGAGAAACCACTATGGGTAAGGTTCCATCTGATATTGATATTTCTCGCGCCTCTGTGCCGAAGAAAATCACCGAAATCGCCGAAATCGCCGGCATCGCCCCCGAATTCCTCGAGCCATACGGTGACGTAAAGGCCAAGGTCAAGCTGAGCATTCTCGATACGCTCAAAGATCGTCCGACCGGTAAGTACATCGACGTTACCGCGATTACCCCAACTCCGCTGGGTGAAGGTAAGACGACGACTTCGGTCGGGCTTACTCAGGCGTTTGGCGTTTTGGATAAGAACGTCATCCTCTGCATCCGCCAACCTTCGATGGGTCCAACTTTTGGTATCAAGGGCGGAGCCGCCGGTGGTGGATACTCTCAGGTTATCCCGATGGAAGAGTTCAACCTTCACCTTACCGGTGACATCCACGCCGTGAGCATTTCCAACAACCTGTTAGCTGCCGCCATCGATGCACGCATCAAGCACGAGGAACACGCCGACGACGCAGCATGGGCAAAGACGGACTTACCGCGTTTGAACATCGACCCCGATACCATTACATGGCGTCGCGTGGTAGACGTCAACGATGCCGCCGTTCGCTCGATTAAGATCGGGCAAAGCGACAACTGGCAGGACGGCCCGGATCGCGATACCGGCTTCGATATTTCCGTAGCGAGCGAAATTATGGCGATTTTGGCGTTGGCCGACTCCGCCAAAGACATGCGCGAGCGTCTCGGACGAATCATCGTCGCCATGAACAAAGACGGCAAGCCTGTGACAGCTGAAGACATCGGTTGTGCCGGGGCCATGATGGTGCTCATGAAAGACGCCATCAAACCCAACCTCATGCAGACTATCGAAGGCCAGCCCGCATTCGTGCACGCCGGGCCGTTCGCGAATATCGCACACGGTAACAACTCGATCATCGCCGACAAGATCGCACTGAAACTCGCCGACTACGTCATAACCGAAAGTGGTTTCGGATCCGATATCGGCATGGAAAAATTCTTCGACATCAAATGCCGCATCAGCGGACTCGTCCCCGACTGTGTCGTTCTGGTTTCGACGATTCGTGCTCTCAAGATGCACGGTGGCGGGCCGAAAGTTTCGCCCGGTAAACCGCTCTGCGAAGCATACACCAGCGAAAATCTCGAACTGCTGGAAAAGGGCGTCTGCAACATGCAGCGGCATATCGAAATCGCCAAGATGTTCGGCGTGCCGGTTGTCGTTGCCGTCAACCAGTTCAAAGACGACACCCCAGCCGAGATCGAACTCGTCCGCAAAGCCGCCGAAGCCGCCGGTGCCGAAGCCGCCGTCGTGTCCAACCACTGGGCAGAAGGTGGTAAGGGATCCGTCGATCTTGCCAAGGCCGTCATCGATGCCTGCGAGCAGCCAAACGATTTCAAACTGCTCTATCCCGATGACATGTCCATCAAAGAAAAAATCGAAACGATCTGCAAGAAAGTCTACCTCGCCGACGGTGTTACATATGACGAGTTGGCCGAAAAGCAAATCGCCTCGTACGAAGCGGCCGGGCTTTCGCACCTGCCAATGTGCATGGCGAAAACGCACCTGTCGCTGAGTCACGATCCGAAACTCAAAGGCGTTCCAACCGGGTTTACTGTTCCGATTCGCGAGGTTCGCGCGTCGGCCGGTTCTGGATTCCTGTATCCGTTGCTCGGTACGATGCGAACAATGCCGGGTCTGCCATCGCGGCCGGCGTTTTTGAACATCGACCTCGACGAAAACGGCGAAGTCCTAGGAATGTTCTAGAAAAGAAGCAATCAGTTTTCAGTGGTCAGTTGTCAGTAAGAGAATGCGAAGAATTTTTCTTGCTGATAACTGATGACTGAAAACCGTCAACTAAAAGGAAATTAATTCACCACAACAGAACGCATGGAACGCAAAGATTGTATATGCCTATGTCTTTTGTGTTCTTTGTGAGCTTTCGCGGTGATTTTTCTTTCTGACAACTGATAGCTGATGACTGAAAGCTTGAAAAACAATGCGCGAAGTTCGAATGGAAAATACCGAGGGGCTGGGCAAGCAGGCCGATGTCTGGGTTGACGGAACCCTGTTGACGGTTTGTGACGGAATCAGCACCACCGAAGATCGCTGCCCCGCGGGTTTGGTCGAGGGTGTGCGGTTTCGTTACAACACCGACGAGTGCGTTTCGTGGGAGCAAGCGATTGCGGATAATCCGTCGCGGCGAGTCTCGCTTGAACCGCTGAAAAAATGGTCCTACGCCGGTTTCGGCCGTGTCGAACAAGTGCTCCCCGTCGTAATCCATTTCGGAGTTTTGCGGATGGAAGACCCCAACTGGTCAACGGACGAAGACCTGATTGGTAAATTTGTTCGCGTCGGTATCGATCGCCTCGAAATTGTCCGCGCCGACGCAGATGACGAAGATTTCGGCGACTTTTCGGCAAAATAAGCTGTTTTGCCCGCGATTCGAGCGATTTTTAGCGAAGCGGCCCGAAAATAATCCCAAGTATCGGTTCGAGATAAAATCCAATACGGGGGTTGACAATTTCTCGAAAAGAGCGATAATGCCTCGTTCTACATTAGTAAACGAACGCAAGGAGATATAACGTGTACGCAGTAATTGAAGATAGTGGACAGCAGTTCAGGGTTTCTGAAGGCGACGTTCTGGACGTGGATTTACGCGACCTGCCCGAAGATACAAAGCAGATCGAATTTGACCGCGTGTTGCTCGTCAGCAGTGACGACGGTACGAAGATCGGCACGCCGATGCTTGACGGTGCAAAGGTTGTTGGTGATATCGTTGACCTTGAAGCTAAAGGCCCGAAGGTTCACAGCTACTACCTGCGTCGCCGCAAGGCCTCCCGCAAAAAAGTCGGACACCGCCAGAAACATATCCGCGTCAAGATCGCAAAAATCAGCGCATAATTTCTGATTGTTGTGTTAAAATAGCGGCCCGGTGGTCGCGTTTAAGTCAAATATTAATGCCCGCCTTTGTGCGGGCGTTTTTATGCGCATGATCGGAGGGCAAATTTTTCACCGTCGCTCGTCACAGCAAAAATTGTCGTTCCTAAAAACGCTGCCCCCGGGGGTCGTTCAATGCAAAGGAGCGACGTTATGTGTAGTCAAACAGTTGGCAGGAAACAGAGGGTTGGTCGAGATGAATCGATCCATCTTTCACCGCTGGCAGCCGTCAGGTTGCGTTCGGCGATGAAGGAAATGGATTTGTTATTGCAGTGCCCGCATGAAGAAGCGGGGCTGCGCCATCTTGTCGAACTTCTGCAAAACCTGCGGGTTGTAAGGCGAGAAATCGTCTGACAGACCTCCGAGCCCTGGCTGGACGCTCCCTGGCCAGGGATTTTTTTGCGCTTTTGATACCCCCTGACCGCTCGGTTGTGAAGTTATCCGTTCGTAATCGCCACCAGTTTATCCAACGCTCCCGCGGCCCCGCCGGAATCGATAGACGCCTCGGCCTTGCCGAGACCGTCGTACATATCCGTCGCGATTCCCGCAACCACAAGAGCGGCGGCGGCGTTTAGCAGCACGATATTTCGGGATGCCCCTTGCAGACCGCCAAGAACCTCACGTACTCGCTGGGCCGAGGCTTTGGGCGAGTCGATTTTCAAATCGTCGAGCGTGCCGCATGGTAAGTCGAAGTCTTCCGGTGCGATCATTTTGGTTTCGATTTTTCCGTCGCGATATTCCGAAATTTGCGTGGGGCCGGTAATCGAGATTTCGTCCATGCCGTCTTGCCCATGCATAACCCACACGTGTTCGGAACCCAGTTGCCCGAGCACAGCTGCGAGAGTTTCGGTCAGTCGTGCTTCGTAAACGCCCATGATCTGTCGTTTGGCACCGGCCGGGTTCGTCAACGGCCCGAGCACGTTGAAAATCGTGTGCACGGGTAACTGCTTGCGGACGGGAACGGCGTATTTCATGGCGGGGTGGCATTTGACGGCGAAGCAGAAACCCACGCCGGCTTCGGTTATACATTTCGTAACGACTTCGGGTGCAACCTCGATATTAACTCCAAGGGCCAGCAACACGTTCGCCGCGCCGCTCGGGCGAGTGTTGGTGTAGCTACCGTGCTTGGCGACTTTGGCACCGGCCCCGGCTGCGACGAAAATCGACGTCGTCGAAATGTTGAACGTCTTTAGGCCCGTGCCCCCGGTTCCGACGATGTCGATGACATCCGCGCCGCCGGTGTCGATTTTGACGGCATGTTCGCGCATCGCCTGAGCTGCCCCGGTAATTTCATTAACATCCGAACCCTTCGTCGCCATCGCCATCAATAAACCGCTGACCTGCACCTCGGACAGCTCCCCGTCCATCAGCTGCGAAAACACAGCATGCGACTGCTCGCGGGTGAGGTTCTTGTGGTCGGTAATGTTGGAAAGAATTTCGCGGAAAAAATCGGCACCCATGTGGAGTTCCTTTCAGTTGCGTTTTTTTGTAACCATTCACACGAAAATTTTGACAGGATAACAGGATAGAATATAGGCTAAAAAATCGTGTTAATCAGGATTAATTTACATAGAAATTTATATTCTTTGCGAGGTTGTTTGCAGTTAGTAGCTTTGATTTTGGTTATCTTTTTATTTTTTATATAGTTCGTAGTTAATCCTGTAATCCTGTCAAAAAAGAAATTTTTTAATAAAAAGTCTGATTAACAGGAAAAAGAGCGTGAACGCTTACCGTTTTTTAATGGCGTCAAAATCCACCAGCGATTATATTTCCCCTCTCTGCGATTGTAAACAAAGGTGTTTTCATGCAGCACATAGTTTTAACAAAGATTATCGCCGAAATTTTTTGATATGACCCCGAAACCCCATACATCCATATCCGCCGCACCTGTTTTTGACATTCACACCCACACGCAGTTTGCATACTGCGCTCAGGACGTCACTGCCGAGGCCGTGATCGCAAAGTCGCGAGAAAAAAACCTCGCGGGCGTGGCGATTACCGAGCACTCCCCGCAGCTGTACTGCTTACGCGACGACTTCTGGTGCGCCAAACATCTGTTCGACCAAAAGTTATGGCGATCCCCGCTGCACAGCAGAATGCCCGAGTTCCGCCGCGAGATATTTCCACTTCGCAGCGAATTCGTATCGATCGGATTCGAGGTAGAAGTCGACAGCTGCGGTGATCTGGTGATTCTCGATGAGGATCGTGCAGATGCGGAGTTTCTGATCGGGGCGGTGCACTGGGTGAACTGTGATACCACCGGGCTGACCCCCGCGGCCGAGACGTTGGCGTTTATGAAAACCTGCGAACAACTCCTCGCGGGTGGTGTTGATATCCTGGCGCATCCGTGGCGATATTTCGGCCGAGCGAAATTACCCGTCCCAAAGGAGTTGTACACCGAATTGGCCGACATGCTCGCCGCCACCGGTACCGCCGCCGAAATCAACTACCACACAAACGCGCCCGATCCCGAATTTTTCGCCATGTGCATCGACCGCGGAGTGAAAATTGCGATTGGGTCAGACTCCCATAATATGTCCGAGGCTGGGGAGTTTGGCGGGCATCTCGAAACTCTCGCCCTCGCAGCCGATGGTAAAGATATTTCGCCCCTGATTTTTACCCCGCCGCAAAAATTGTTGTAAACCAATCCCCGCGGTATGTATAGTTCCGGTAACAGCAACAGCTGCGGTGTCTTGAAAGGATCATAACTATGAGCGATATCAAAACTATCGGATTTGTCGGAACGGGAATCATGGGTGCGTCGATGTGTGGGCATTTGCAGGGGGCGGGGTATGATATTCGCGTGCATAATCGTACCAAGTCCAAGGCAGATGCGCTTGTCGCCAACGGCGCGGTCTGGTGCGACACACCCGCCGCCGTTGCCGAAGGTTCTGACGTAATCTTCACCATCGTCGGGCTGCCCTGCGATGTCGAAAGCGTGATACTCGGTAGCGACGGTGTGCTGTCGGGTGCTCGCGAAGGATCGACAATCGTGGACATGACCACCAGCGACCCATCCTTGGCGAGACGAATTTACGACGAGGCAAAAGTGCGTAACGTAGCATCGCTGGACGCACCGGTTAGTGGGGGCGATGTTGGGGCTAAAAACGCGACGCTGGCGATTATGGTCGGCGGCGATCGCGAAAGTTTCGAAATTGTCTTGCCGCTATTTGAGATCATGGGCAAAACCATCCGCTACATCGGGTCGGGAGGTATGGGACAGCACTGCAAAATGGTCAATCAGATTCTCATCAGTGGCACCATGGTCGGAATTGCTGAAGCATTTACATATGGAGCAAAGGCAGGTTTGGACATGCAAACCGTACTGGGTGTCGTAAGCACCGGAGCCGCCGGTTCCGCTGCCCTTAGCGTTCTGGGCCCTCGCGTTTTGAAAGGCGACTTTGAACCGGGTTTTTTTATTGATCATTTCGTCAAGGATATGACCATCGCCGCGGAGCAGGCCGAGAAAATGCACCTTAATTTGCCCGGGCTTGTGGCTACTTTACAGCGGTATATCGAGACCACCGAGCAGGGAATGGGCAAAAAAGGCACGCAGGGACTCTGCAAGAGCGTCGCCGAAAATAACGGCGTTCAACTCTGATATCCGGGGAGTGATCGGCGATCGGCTTTGTAATTTACTTTTATCTTGCCGACTCGCCGCAATTTTGTGTACCATCTGCACAGTGGGTATTTCAAAACGCTTTTTCGCAATCGAAAGATCTGTCAAAATTTTTCCCGATAGATTCTCGGGGTTAAGAGGACAACAGTATGGATACGAAAAATTCTCGAAGATGTCGGTTACTTCCTTTTTTTGTTTTGTCATTAGCTGTTGCGATGTTCCCGCTGGGGTGCAGCAAGGAACCCCCGCCGCAGCAGGAGGTTCCTCGGCCGGTGAAACTCATGAAACTTCCGCCTTCAGGATTTACCAAAGATCTATCCTTCCCTGCCAGCGTCAAAGCCTTTCGGCAGGCGGAACTGTCTTTTCTCGTTCCCGGACGAATCAAAACAATCGACGTTCTCCGCGGGCAGACGGTCAAAAAAGATCAACAGCTAGCGACGCTCGATCCGCAAGATTATGAAAATCGCCTCAATGCCGCTAAGGCAGACACGAATCAGAAGAAAATCTATCTCGAACGTATCCGCCGCGCAATGGCCAAAGGCGCCGCTACCGAAACCGAAGAAGAACAGGCCGTCGCCGATTTTAAGGTAGCCGAATCTCGAATGAAAATTCAGGAAAAGGCTCTCGGTGATACGGTTCTGAAGGCTCCGTTTGGTGGTGAAATCGGCAAGCAGTACAGGGAGAATTTCCAGGACGTTGCCGCCAAGGAAAAAGTGTTTCTGCTTCAGGATGTTTCAAAGCTCAAAATCGTGATCGACGTTTCTGAAGGTATGCGAATTATGATTGTCGAGTCGGCTCGCAACGGGGGCGACAGGAACACCAAGACCGCCGGTGAAAGTTCCACAACAAAACCCAGCGTCGACGAACGCAATGAACGAAATTCTGCTGCGGTGGCGGTTTTCGATGACCTACCGGGCCAGAGTTTTCCGCTGACATTTTACGAAGACGATCAATCTCCCGACCCCGACACCCGAACCTATGCCGTGACGTTCCTTATGGATTCTCATATCCAAGGATTGATTTTGCCGGGAATGTCGGCGACGGTAACAGGGCGGTTTCGAGTCAAGACCCCCGCTGGGGATAACGCCTACACCGTTCCCATCAGCGCCGTGCTTTCCGGCCCTGACACAAAACGATACGTGTGGGTCTATAAAACCAAAGGCGATGACGCAAAATCCGGTACGGTGCATAAAAAGGAAGTCACCGTCAAATCAATACAGGGCGACAAGATCGAAATCGTTGGGGAATTTCCGCCCGATATCCAAATCGCTACCTCCGGAGTGCACTACCTCAAAGACGGAATGAAAGTTAAACCGCTGACCTTCAAATCCAAGAGGGACGCAGAATGAACATTGCCGCCGCCGCCATTAACAAAAAGACCGTCACGCTTGTCCTGACTGTTGGGTTGGTTGTCGGGGGAATTATCGCGTACCACAAGCTCGGACGTTTGGAAGACCCTGAGTTTACCATCAAGGATGCGCTGGTGATTACACCTTATCCCGGTGCCACGGCAGCGGAGGTTGAGGAGGAGGTCACCAACGAAATCGAAAAGGGCATTCAGCAGCTAGGCCAGCTAAAGCGAGTTGTATCTCGTTCACAGCGAGGAGCATCGACAGTTACCGTAACCGTTAAGGACAAGTACAACAAAGATTCCCTACCGCAGGTTTGGGACGAGCTACGTCGCAAAGTCGCCGACGCCCAGGGAAATTTGCCCCCAGGGGCCGGGCCTTCATTTGTGATGGACGACTATGGTGATGTTTTCGGTGTTTTTTTGGCGGTTACCGGTGATGGGTACACCTACGAGGAGATGCGCCGTTACGTGGATTTGCTGCGGCGGGAATTGTTGCTGGTTCAGGATGTCAAAAAGGTGGATCTTTTCGGGCTGCATGACGAGGCGGTCTATGTGGAGATGTCGTCACAGAAGATGGCGGCGCTGGGTATTTCGCAGGAGCGAATTTACACCGTGCTGTCGAATAAAAATCTCGTTGCCGACGGTGGAATGGTCCAGGCCGGGCCGGAATACGTTCCCATCAAGGTAACGGGCGAATTTACTTCCGTTGAGGAAATCGGCGACCTTCTGCTTAGCAGCCCGACGTCTAAGAGCGTGATCTACCTTCGCGATGTTGCCACTGTGCGTCGTGGATACGTTGATCCGGTGCTGAAAAAATTGCGGTACAACAACAAGCCGGCCATTGGAATTGCCGTTTCAACGGTACTGGGTGGAAATGTCGTAACTATGGGCCAGGCGATGGAAAAGCGGCTGGCCGAGCTGGAAGGGCTTCGGCCGATTGGCATGGAGCTGGGTATCGTATCGTATCAGTCGCAGTCGGTAGTTGAATCAATCAAAGGCTTTGTGGTAAACCTCATGCAGGCGATTGTAATTGTTATAGTCGTGCTACTTTTGTTCATGGGCCTGCGTTCAGGCCTGATCATCGGTGGGGTTTTGTTGCTGACGATTTTGATGACGATGATGGGGATGCAGGCCAAGGGTATTATGCTGGAGCGAATTTCGCTCGGTGCATTGATTCTGGCGTTGGGCATGCTCGTCGACAACGCCATCGTCATCGTCGACGGAATGCTGATCCGTATACAAAACGGTGAGGACAAAGTTGCCGCTGCCGTAAAATGTGTCTCGAAAGATATGATGGCCCTGCTGGGGGCAACGGTAATAGCAATTCTGAGTTTTGCGGCGATTGGCTTATCAGATGACTCCACGGGTGAGTATTGCAGTTCGCTGTTTTGGGTGCTGCTCATTTCGCTTTTCGGTAGCTGGGTGGTGGCCGTGACGGTAACTCCGTTGCTGGGTGTTATGTTCCTGAAAAAGCCCAAGCAAAACAAGGACGGTAGCGACACGCAACCTTATCAAGGTGCGTTCTATCGCGGCTATCGCGCGTTTCTTGCGGGTTGTATTCGCGCGAGGTGGGTAACGGTTGCTGTGATGTGCGGGTTATTGGCTACTGCTATATTCGGATTTGGATTTCTCGACCAGAATTTTTTTCCGCCCTCGACCCGCTCGCAGTTTATGGTCGACGTGTGGATGCCCGAAGGGACGCACATTGATAAAACACAGCTCGCTGCTGATGCCATTTCCGATTACATCCGAGAAAAATATCCTGACGACGTTACGAATGTTACCGCCACGATCGGGGCCGGTGCCCCGCGATTTTTGCTGGTTTACGCACCTGAAAAAGCCGACAGCAGCTACGCCCAATTGCTGGTGGACGTGAAAGATTATCGCATCATCGACAAAATTCGTGAGGAGCTACAAAACTATCTGGACAGCGAGTTTCAATTCGGTGACGAGTCACAATTCCCGCGGCCGATGTGCCTGGTGAAAAAATTCCTGCTGGGTCCGGGTGACGGCGGAAAAATGCAGGTTCGCCTTCGTGGCCCCGACGGGCAGATTCTGCGGGAGTTATGTGATCGCACGAAGGAAATCATGTATACCGATCCCGAAGCGGTGGGAGTTCGCGATGACTGGCGGCAGAAAATTAAAACTGTTGAAACCGAGTTGCGGCAGGCCCAGGCGAGGCGAAACGGAATCGAGCGGCCGCAGGTTGCGTCGGTTATCGAGCAGGCCTTCTCCGGAAAAACGGTTGGGGTCTACCGTGAACGAAACCGCCGGCTGCCGATCATTGCCCGCGCCCCCGATGCCGAACGGCACAACGCGGGGAATATTCTCAACCTCCAGATATGGAGCCCGGCCGGGCAGAAAATGATCCCGATGTCGCAGGTCGTAAGCGGAACCAAAACGGTGTGGCAGAACGCTATCATCGCCCGCCGAAATAGGCTTCCCACGATCACTGTCCACTGTGATGCCAATGATACGCGAACGGCGGCGATGTTTGATCGCATTGCCCCGAAGATTGAGCAAATGTTCGATGACTTCAAAAAGCAGCATAACCTTTCCGAAGAATTTACGTTGGAGTGGGGCGGGGAGCACGAAGATACAGAAAATGCCCAGGCCGGGCTGGCGGCAAGCCTTCCGGGGTTTGTAGTGCTTATGGTGCTGATTGTAATTGTCCTGTTCAATGCTCTACGCCAGCCGCTGATTATCTGGTTGTGCGTACCGTTGGGAATTATCGGTGTAACGGGAGGGCTTCTCGTAACGAAACAACCCTTCGGGTTTATGGCGTTGCTTGGCATCTTGAGCCTTACGGGAATGCTCATCAAAAACGCAATCGTTCTCATCGACCAGATTGACCTGAACATTCGTGAAAATATGGAAAAATACCCTGCGATTATGGATGCTGCTGTTAGCAGAATGAGGCCGGTGATGATGGCAGCGGCCACGACTGTGCTAGGCATGATTCCGCTTGTATTAAACCCATTTTATGCGTCGATGGCGGTGGCGGTGATGTTCGGGTTGAGCTTCGCAGCTGTGCTGACTTTGATATTCGTTCCGACAATGTACGCGATTTTCTTCCACGTAAAGTCTCCGCAGCAGGTTGTGAAAGTTGAAGCGAAAAAACCGTCCGAGCAGCAAGAGCAAACCGAAGATGACTCCTCCAGCGAACCCGCAAACGACGACAAGCAGGAAAGCTGATGGCCGGGCCTGAGAAAATTCAGTGCCAAAAAATAGTGCGATTCAGCGGAATGGTGCAGGGCGTTGGGTTTAGATACGTCACGCATCGTATTGCCCAGCGGTACGATGTTACCGGTTATGTCAAGAATTTGTCCGACGGCCAGGTGGAATGCGTCGTTGAAGGCACGCCCGCCGAGATCAACGCGTTTATCAAAGAAGTCACCGGCGAAATGCAGCGATATATTCGCGAAACTACCCGCCAGTCAGCCCCGGCCTCGGGAAAATTCCGCAATTTCGATATTGGCTACTAAAGCCCCAGCCTAAGGTTCCCGATACGTCACCAGTCCGCGGTTGAATGGTTTTTCGGCGGCGATGGCTTTGTGGACCAAAACACACGCGCAAAAGTGGACATGGATAATTCATTTCAATTGTGTTTCTAAAAAATACTTTTCGATTCAGTGATGCCTTATTATGGAGAGCGAGGGGTTTCGTGACCATATTTAGGTGTGCAAATGTGGTATGCGATGATAAAGGTAGAAGAACATGTTGTTCCTGACGAGAAGTCCTAATACAATGAGGCCATGAGTCTTTTTAACTCCAAGACTGGTGGCGTGGGTATGGATTTACCAAAGATATATACGATTGGTTTTTCCGGCAAATCGGCGGAGCAATTTTTTGAGCTGCTAAACCAGCACAAAGTTAGGCGAGTGTTGGATGTGCGTTTATGGAATCGCAGCCAGCTGGCTGGATTTACCAAAGCGGGTGATCTGCAATTTTTTCTAAGGTCGATTCTTAGTGTAGACTATTTTCACTTACCGATTCTTGCTCCAACGAAACAATTGCTTGATGGATACAAGAAAAAACAAATCTCATGGGGCGATTACGAGTCAGCATATCTAAAAACGCTTATCGAGCGAAATGTTGAAACGGCTTTGAATTCTAATTTGTTCACCGACGCGTGTTTGTTGTGTAGTGAACCAACCGCTCAAAAGTGCCACCGACGCCTTGCTGCAGAATATCTTCAATCCAAGTGGGGATTTTTTAAACAACCTAAAGAATTTAATATAATCCATCTGTGACGTCGAATACTTCCTTTCGGCAGCCAGATGGTTCATGAAAGGAAATTCGAATGTCAATATCCGAGATTCTCTGTCTTGCAAATTCGTACAAAGAAAACAATCGTTGTGTTGCGGGAGTTGACCTCCAGTCAGGTCAATTAGTTCGCCCTGTGGCCGAAAGTAACTCGCAAGTAATCCCAGATGATTGGGTAAAAATCGGCAGGCGCCATCTCAAGCCACTTGATATTGTAGAAGTACCATTCCAGCAGGGCGATGCCATCGTTAAGTATCAGGCGGAAAACAGGTTTTGTGATGAGGGCTGGAAAATTATCGGACAAGCCAAACCGGCTGATCTGCAACGGTATTGTGATTCAGACGGTACAATTTTACACACTCCCGGTAGTGATGCGATTGCCGAACGATACTTTCGTCTCCAGAATCTCCCTCGGAAAGACTGGAAGTCCTTACAACTTATCAATGTGCGTGATGTGGAATTTTATGAACGGGAAGAGGATAAATGGAATGGACGATTCAGAAATCGAGCCGGTCAAGAGTTTGACCTTAGAGTAACTGACGATGGGTTTATAAAACAATTGGCACAAGAGCGGCGAGGCATGACACTTTCTGGTGGATATCTACTGTTGAGTTTATCACGCCCTTGGAAGCATTATCAAGCGGCTAAGGAGAAGCCAATGAAGTGCTACAAACTCATTGCGGGTGTGATCTTCTAGAGCATCTCAACCTTAAAATGCTCTAGCAGTTGTCAAAACAACGCCTCGGGAAAATTCCGCAATTTTGATATCGGATACTAAAGCCCCAGCCTAAGGTTCCCGATACGTCACCAGTCCGCGGTTGAATGGTTTTTCGGCGGCGATGGCTTTGTGGACAAAGTCGCGGAACTTGCTTGCCGCCTCGCCCCAGTCGGTGCAGGCGTCCATTTTTTCGAGCGATTTTGCCCGTGACAAACCCGAGCGATACGTAATCGCAAATGCTTCTTTTATCTGGCGTATATCTTCTTTTGTAATTTCGGGGCTGCGACGAAGCCCGATAAGGTTCAATCCAATGGCGGTATTAAGGCGCATGCCCATTATCACGTAAGGAGGCACGTGTCCAGACGAGCAAGCCCCGCCCTGAAACATGACCTTCTCGCCAATCCATACGAACTGATGAATTGCGCCATTGGCAGGAAGAATCGTACCACGTCCAATTGTCGAGTGCCCGGCGATGGCGCAGCAATTCACGGCAATGACATTGTCGCAAACCGTCACGTTGTGCCCTGCGTGGGAGTTCGCCATCCAGTAAGTACCGTTACCTACGACTGTCGCCTCGCCGGTGCCAGTCGCTCGTGAAATAGTCACGCCCTCACGAAAAATGTTTTTGTCACCGATACGGAGATAGCTTACTTCGTTCGGGTCGAATTTATAGTCTTGCGGCTCCCCACCCAGCGATGCGAATGAATCTACATAGTTTCCTTCGCCCATTATGGTGTAGCGGCGGATCAACGCGTGAGGCCGAACGACTGTCCCCGCCCCGATTTCGACATTGCCTTCAATAATGGCATATGCACCGATTTCAACGTCGTCCCCGAGTTTTGCCGTCTCGTCAACAACTGCTGTTGCATGTATTTTTGACATGGTAAAACCTCTATTGATCCCAATTACCGTACCTGAAAACACGCATTATAGGGAAATTTTTGCAAAAATCGAGCCCTCGGATCGGATTTAACCCCCATTTTTTTACTCATCAGGGGAATTTTGTTATCATTTTGGGGCGGGGTTGTCGAGAATCTTACGTAAAATCTGTTTAAGCGCACCGGCGAGCGTGATATAATCCGCGGCCGGAGGCGAAGTTGCCTTCTGTTTTCTAGCGACTCAAAAACTCAAAACGGAAATATATTGCAGACGAAACCTCAACAAACACTCACCGGATTTCTGGAGCCGTACGTCGAAATCGCAGAGGCCTCCATCGCCAGCTGGGCCGTCGAACCCCAAACCCCGCAGGAATTGGGCGACGCTATGCAGTATTGCCTCGCCGGTGGTAAACGCCTGCGCCCTGCACTTGTGCATCTTGCCGCCGAGGCGACAGCCGACGGTTCTTACGACAAGCAGCTCGTTGCCATGTGCGGCCTGGCTGTCGAAATGATCCATGTCTACAGTTTGGTGCACGACGATCTACCCGCCATGGACGACGACGATCTCCGCCGAGGTCGGCCAACGGCACACGTAAAATTCGGCGAGGCGATGGGAATTCTCATCGGCGACGCGTTGCTGACCCGCGCATTCGGAGTACTGGCCGAGTCCAACGCCGCCTGCGCCGCGCGATTAGTCACCGAACTTGCCGCCGCCGCCGGGGCCGCAGGAATGGTCGCCGGACAAGTCGCCGACATGCAGCTGTGCCAGCTTCCCGATGGGTTCGAGGGAATGCAATATATCCACAATCGAAAAACCGCCGCCATGCTCCGCGTAAGCGCACGCCTCGGTGCCATCGCCGCCGGTGCCAGCGAGCAAAACATCCAGGCCGTCAGCGACTACGCCGAGAACCTTGGGATGGGATTCCAATTGTTTGACGATTTGCTCGACGCCACCGGCACGGCGCAGCAGCTCGGCAAGACCCCCGGTAAAGATCAAAACGCCGGTAAGCGAACCGTAATTACCGAACTCGGTATCGAAAAAGCAACGCAGCTCGGTAAGTCACTCACGGCTGCTGCCGCCGATGCACTAAAACCCCTCGGGCCAAAAGCCCAGCCGCTAAAAACCCTCGCAAAGCTCCTTATAGACCGAACTCACTGACGTTTAGACCCCAAAAAGATTTTGAGACAGGACATGAGCAAGACGAAATATCTCGATACGATTAAAACGCCACATCAGCTGCGGCGTCTGAATAACAGCGAACTTTCCGCCCTCGCCGAAGAACTCCGCGACCGGATCGTTGAAGTGGTTTCCGCCAATGGTGGTCACTTGGCGAGCAATCTTGGCGTGGCTGAGCTTACAATAGCAATGCACTACGTTTTTGACTTTTCCACCGATCATCTTTTGTGGGATGTCGGGCATCAGTGTTACGCGCACAAGCTTCTGACCGGCCGGGCCGACGACTTCGATAAAATTCGTCAGGCCGACGGGCCAAGCGGATTCCCCTCACCAAAGGAAAGCGATTACGACCGTTTTTCTACCGGGCATGCAGGAACGGCGATTTCCACGGCGATGGGTTTGGCATGGGCCGACAAGGTCGCCAAGCGTAACACCAAAACCGTCGCCGTCGTTGGTGACGCGAGCATCGTTAATGGGTTGAGCTTCGAGGGGCTGAACAATATGTCGCTATTAAAGCGGCAGTTCCTGGTGGTGCTGAACGATAATTCGATGGCGATTGACCGCACACCGGGCGCGTTGGCAAATGCGCTCGACCATTTGCGGACGTCTCACACGTACGGAGACATCAAGCACTCGGCCGAGAATTTGCTGCGGCACTTACCACTGGCCGGTGATCGAATCTCCGAAATTTTGAAGCATGTTCGCGAAGGTTTGCGGACGACCATTCACGGGCCGCAAATTTTCGAGACGCTCGGGATGAATTACTTCGGCCCGATCGACGGGCACGACATCCCCGCCCTGATCCGTGTGCTAAAACGCATCAAGAGTATGCCCAACCCCGTGGTACTTCATGTGCACACGCAAAAAGGCCGCGGTTGTGCATACGCCGTCGACGATCCCTGCCAGTTCCACTCACCAAGTGCGTATACGATTGAGGACGGCAAGGCGGTCTACGATAAAACCGCCCGAATCTCGTGGACGAAGGCGTTCGCAAAGTCGCTTATCGCGCTCGCCGAGCAGGACGAAAAAATATACGCCCTCACCGCCGCCATGCCCGACGGGACCGGGCTTGCCGAATTCCGCGAGGTGTTGCCCAAGCGAATAATCGACGTGGGAATTTGCGAATCGCACGCTGTTGCGATGGCTGCCGGCATGGCTAAGGCAGGGCTGAAACCGGTCGTGGCCGTCTACTCAACATTTATGCAACGCGCGTTTGATCAGGTTTTCGAGGAGGCCTCGCTGCAGAAGCTGCCCGTGGTTTTGTGCATGGATCGCGCGGGGTTGGTCGGTTCCGACGGTGCAGTGCATCATGGATTTTCCGACATCGCACTGCTGCGAACATTACCGGGAATGGTGCTGATGGCCCCAGCCGACGAGGCAGAAATGGACGCCGCCCTGAAATTCGCCACCGCCGACGGCGACAACAAAAATTATCCGACCGCCATTCGATATCCGCGCGACGAAGTCCCCACACCATTACCGGGTGACTGTCCGCCGTTTGAACTCGGCAAATCGCGCGTCGTTCGCGAGGGTAAAGACGCGACGTTGCTGGCGTACGGTGCGATGACAGAGCATGCGCTGACGGCGGCCGACAAACTCAAAACTGATCATGGACTGGATGTGGCCGTCATCAACGCCCGATTCGCAAAACCGCTCGACGCTACGGAAATTTCCAAACGCATATCGGCCGGTACCCCGATGCTGGTAATCGAAGACCACGCCAAAACCGGCGGCATCGGATCGGCGATTTTGGAGCTGGCCTGCGAACGCGGAATCGACGCGTCAAACGTGCGATTGTGCGGAATTCCCGACCGATACATTTCGCACGCATCGCGGCCGGCGCAGCTGCGGGAAGTCGGCCTCGACGCCGACTCGCTTGTGCAAATTACACTCGACATGCTCCCGGCAAAAAACAAAGTCCCCGCCGGTAAAAAATAACGGCCCCCAAAGAATTTCGGAATTTTGTGTCATCCTCGCGAAAGCGGGGATCCAGTTTTTTATGGATGGCATAACCTACACCACGTTGTTTTTCGTAGCGAAGCGAAGACCCGTAGGATGAGATAGCCATGGACAAATATCAAACAAACAATTCAATTTTTTCTTTGCAGATTCTTTCCGTCACTTCATGCAGTTTTTTAACGCAGGGGGCAAGTTTTTCCAATTGCTTTTTGGTTATTTCATATCCAAAATCGTAGCGGGCACCAATGTAAGCGTAGTCCAGCAATTCAAACAGTTTTTGCTGTTCATCAGTTTTGCGGGGAATTAATCCTTTCAGCTCCGGGCAATAGTCGCTAGCGAGGTTGCCCAAGATATCCAGGTGATGCTCTTGCGGGCATTCGCCACCAAACATCAACAAAACTGCCTTGTATGAGTGTTCGGTAGCTTGGTGAAGATTGAATGCTGCGAGACTGTATTCACTGTCATCCATGTGCCACCCCACCGCTTTGTAAAATCCTTTCGCCTTATGAAAAATTTCATCGAGTACACTTTGTGCGATACGTTTTTCTTCAGCCATATCGAGTGGTTTGCGGTCGTTTAGTTCGACTTCACCGGAATCATATAGCATGATGCCCTGCTCGCAAATTTCGGTGAAAAAGTATTGGCCCAACCGCAGTTTGAAATTCACGAAATCAAGATCACGAGGAATTATTCGGACAATTGTGCTGAGGTCCATTGTGGCGAGTTCGGTTTTTACTTCATCCCACAGTCTTATGTTTCTGGAGGTAATTTCAAACCGGGTAATTACACAGATATCATAGTCGCTTGTTTTGTGGACGGTGAGTTTTCCACGGCCCTGTTTGTGGGGGCCATCCTTCCAATCCCCACGAGCGTAGGAGCCGAACAAAAATATCATTTTGGCTTGGGGTACAAGCTCCCTGATCTTTTCGGTGATGAGTTTTAATTCATCCCGCTTGTCTTTTGGTAAATGTGACAATGTCTTTTTTATAAATTTCATAGATTTCGTCCCATAATTCGTAAAAAGGTATTATGGCAGAAGGAGCGTAGAATGCAAAAAGGAAAACAAACCATGTTTCTGTCCACCCAGAACAGAAGCATGGTACTGACCATAAATCTTAGAGTATTTTCAGAAATCTGCTGCGTTATCTTCGCTTTCTTATTAGCAGCCCCAATCCGCCCCAAATCATTAGACCTATTGTCGCCGTGTACCGCCAACGCATATGCCCCAACGAGAAGGAAACTGACTTCATCGTCGTTTAAGTACTGTGATATGTCTTTGTAGTCTTTGTTCAACATCGTAATTTTTGCTCAGGGAGGCGACTTCGCGGGTTAGCGGCCAGACAAGTGCGAGGCGTTGGGCAGGTGTGCCGGGAACAAAATCATCGCTCCTGTGATCCGACATTCGAGAGATTTTAGTCTGCGACTTATCCATAACGCTTTTGTATCATTTCCACTTCGGAGGTGCAACTGATTGATTATTTGTTCTAATATGCTTTTGTAAGCAGAATCGCGGCACTCAGAAAGAACTGGATCCCCGCTTGCGCGAGGATGACAGAAAAGCGGACTGCCATCTGTCTTCAAATCCGAAATCCGCAATCCCAAATCCCAAATGCTTTTATCGGCCGGTTTGTTTTCGCGGGTCGAGTAGTTCGTCGAGTTCGCCCGGTGCCATTATGTTTTGCTCGACGCAGATTTCGCGAATGGTTTTTCCGGTTGCGTAGGCTTGTTTGGCGATGTCGGCGGCTTTGTCGTATCCCAGTTTCGGGGCCAGCACTGTTACCATCGCAAGCGATTTTTCAATAAGCTCCGCACACCTTTCGATATTGGGCTTAAGTCCTTCGATGCATTTTTCGCGGAACATGTCGGCTGCGTTTGCCAGTAGTTGGATTTCCTCGATCAGGCTGGCTGCCATCATCGGCATGCAAACGTTTAGGTCGAGAATTCCGCCGACTCCGCCCATTGCTCCTGCTGCGATGGCGGCATCGAATCCGACGATCTGGCAGGACACTTGAATGACTGACTCGCAAATCACGGGGTTGACCTTACCCGGCATGATCGAGCTGCCTGGTTGCACGCCGGGAATTTTCAACTCGCCCAAACCGCATCGCGGCCCGGAGCCCATGAGGCGAATGTCGGATGCGATTTTGCCCATCGCGATGGCAGTCTGTCGCAGGGCACCCGACGCGAGAACGACCAGGTCGCGTGATGCGTTGGCGGCGAAGTGGTTGGTGGTTTCGCAGAACGGCAGGCGGAGTTCTTCACCGAGATACAGGCAGAGGTCGGCGGCGAATCCGTCGAAGCAGTTCAGGCCCGTGCCCACAGCAGTTCCGCCGATCGGCAGTTCGCAAAGCGCACTCATCGCCGACTGCAGCGAAGCAATCGCGTTTTCGATTTGGGCAACGTAGCCCGAAAATTCCTGCCCGAGGCGAATCGGCACGGCATCCATCAGGTGCGTTCTGCCGATTTTCAACACGTCGTCGAAATCCTTCGCTTTGGCCGATAGTGCGTCGCGCAGATTTCGTAGCGTGGGGATCAGGTCGTCGTGCATGGCGACAGCGGCGGCTACGTGAATGCAGGTTGGGATCACGTCGTTGGATGATTGTCCCATGTTTACGTGATCGTTCGGATGAATTGCGCCGGGTTTGTCGAGAATCTGATTCGCACGGTTGGCGATAACCTCGTTGGCGTTCATGTTGCTGCTGGTTCCGCTGCCGGTCTGAAAAACGTCGACGGGAAAATGTTCATACAGCGAACCATCGATAACTTCGGTGGCGGCGGCGGCGATGGCATCGGCATGTTCCGCGTCGATGCGGCCGGCCTCTTTATTGACGATAGCGGCGGCCTGTTTGACCCACCCCAGGGCTGCGATAAAATCCACCGGCATCGGCCAACCCGAAACCGGAAAATTTTCCACCGCTCTCGCCGTCTGTGCCCCGTAAAGTGCACTCGCCGGAACTTCCATTTCGCCCATGCTGTCTCGTTCAATTCGTGTTTCTGCCATTGCTGGAACCTCAATCGATAAAATTTTGTCGTAAACCCAAGGCCGAAATCAGATCGGTATTAGGGAGCCTCTAAAAATCCATTTCTGCTACGAACAGCTGTTTTTAGAGATTCCCTGAAAACTTACCTATTTCAGTCTGGCCAATCAGGCATTATAATCATCGCGACCCAGAGGGACTACCCGGAACCTTCAGCATTACAGTTTTTTTTTACGGCGGGCAAAAGCATGGGAACCATTCGAGTTTATTTTCATCAGCACAAGTGGCAACGCAGGTTGCTGACATTTTTCTGCGCGATTATCATCGGTGGGCTGCTGGGGTTGGCGTTGGCCCCGATGGGGCTGGACTACTACGCCATCAATAAGCTCACGTCGTCCAACGAGAAAACCGCGAAGTGGGCATTTGTGAGATTGTATCTGCGTTCGCAGGAAAACCCCGCGACTCTTTCGCGAGTTATCGATTCTCTCGATACCAAAGACGAGGCCGAATTTCTGGCGTTGCGAGGACTTTTGAAACGGCTGGACAAATTCAGGCACCCGGGCGTTGAGACTATTTGGTTTGATCGCTACAAACTGACACGGCTGAAAAAAAGTTTCTTAGCGAAAGTTGACGACCCGAAGGAAAATGCTGACCGCGTTAAGGCTGGGGCATTTGCGCGAAGGATGATTCTGTTCGAGTTTCTCGTGGCGCACCGCGATAATGTCTATATTCGCGAGGTAGCAAAGTTTGCCGCCGCCGACAAAACCCCCGCCGTCCGCAAAACCGCAGCCATGCTCGCGGGGCAGCTTGGCGATGACGAAACACTCGGCGCACTATTGGCCGACAACGATCCCGATGTCGTTGCCGCCGCCGCCCTCGACGCCGGTATCGCCAACCGCCGGAACCTGCTCGGGAAAGTGCAGGAAATTTTCACGCGTGCAATGAATGAATACCTCGCCGCTCCGCCAGCGGACGCGGATATCGAAAAGTTCAAGTCGCAGCACATCGTGATTTCTAACAGCGCGTATGCTCTGGAATTGTTCGGGGCAGACGAGCATTACGAACTGCTGCTGGGGAACCTCAAGATTTTGCACGATCGCAAAGAGGATGAACTTGTCGGGCGGTTGTTGCGAGTGGTGGCGAAGATCAAAACTTCGCAGGCTAAAAACGCCGTCGCCGAAATTTTGCTCTCGAAACGATGGGACAAGACCTTCCCGCCGGGATTGGTTATTCAAACCGCCGCCGAGATGAAACTTCCGCAGGTTAAAACCGTTGCGATGCGTGTTTTAACGGCAGCGGCGAAAAAGGATCCCGATATTCTGCTACCGCAAATTACCGCCAGCATCATCGCCGCCCGCGAGCTGGGTATTCCCTGTCGCAAAGAGTTGGAGCAAATCGTGCGGGAGTTGTGGTTTCCTGATCGCAGTGTGATGCTTGTTGAGGCGGTACGATTGCTGGGTGAGCAAACCGCGAGCGACAAAGGTCAACCTTCCGACGCCCCGTCCAGGCAGCAGTGCCTAAAAACTTTGCGAGATGCAGTTTCGTACTCCAATACAATTGCGCACAACGGAAACCCCGAGAATTTTACGACTCCGCATGCATCGGCAGCGGCGGGGGTTAGTTTGTGGCTGCTGAGTCCGGTGGGCAAGTTCTACGACGTCAAGGAAAATCAAGTTGCCCCCAGCGTGACGGATATGCAAATTTCCCGAACCTCCGCAACGTATGTGCAAGCGGCGGTGGCGAGTGAAGATTTCATCGCCGCGGATTATGTCGCCTGGAACATCGCAGCTGCGAAACTCCCGCAAAGTTTTGAGATGGGCGAGCTGCTGCTACCGGCGATTGGCAGCAAGCCCAGGCAGCACGATCCAAACGCGCGGGCAGGGGGGGCGATGCTGATGGGGTTGGCTGCATCGAATGACGATCAGCGGTCAGAGGCGATTTTGCGAATCACGCGGCGGATTCACATGGAAGGGTTTTACGAAATCGCAGCCTGCAAATGTGCATTGCTAATGCTTGGTGACGTGAAATTTTTGCCCGAAATTCGCGAGATGTTGTTTGATCCCAATTACTCGTCGCGCCGTGTGATAACGTCGTTGCTGGTGGCTGGTGACACGGCGGGACTCGATTGGCTGCTGGGGAATCTTAACGTGCAGCTCGCCCTGAGTGCCGAGATTGTGGTCGTCGACGGATTGAACTCTGTCCTGCAGGTAACTGTCCCGAACTTACCACTACCAACCGTCACCGCGCCACCCGATGTGATGCTGTGGGAAATGCAAATTATGCGAAACATCTGGTGCATCAATGGTGCAAAAATGGAGGTGGGGGTGAAATGAGCAGCGGCGGGGGATTTTTAAAATTTAATTTTGGTGGTAAGTTGCAATCGTTCGCTCGCGGGGTGTTGGATTTGGTGATTCCGCAGGTTTGCGGTGGGTGCGGCCAGGCCGTGCCTGTGACTATGGGGCTTTGCGGCGAATGCAATCTCAAACTTTTGTCGCTCGTTGGGCTGCCGTACTGCAAGCGATGCGGTTCCACGCTAGGCCCGAACATTCCGGAATATCCCGACGGTTGCTCGCTTTGTCCGAACCCGATTCCGCGTTTTGGCAGCGTCGCGAGGTTGGGGCCTTACACGGGGTTGCTCAGGTACGCGATCCATCAGCTGAAATATCGTGATCAGTTGGGTATGGCCCGGCGGCTGGGGAGGATGCTGGGCGAGTCGATCAGCGAAACCGACACTCCGCACCGTACCGCCGACGTCATCGTGCCGATTCCCATGCATTGGCTGCGGCGGATCTCGCGGCCGAGCGATCATTCTGCGGTGTTGGCGCGGTCGCTGGGGCGAGGGCTGAAAATTCCCGTCGAGCGGCTGTTAAAACGCGTTCGCAATACGCCCCCGCAGGTTCATATTACTCGCACGCAACGATTCGCAAATATTCGCGGTGCGTTTAGTCCCGTAAAAGGCCGTTCGCTCGCCGGGGTGCATGTGTTGCTCGTCGACGATGTAACTACCACGGGGGCGACAGCTGGCGAGGCGGCCCGCATGCTGCTGGCAGCTGGGGCGTCAAGGGTGTCTTTATGCGTGATTGCAAAGGCAGAACCCTCGCGAGCGTATACGCAACATTGGGGCGAGGCGTAAATTTTCTCGCCGAAGTTGGTAACCATTCACGGCAAAATTTTGACAGGATCACAGGATGAGAGATAGGGCTAAAAAATCCTGTTAATCAGGATTAATTTACATAGGAATTTGTATTCGTCGCACTGGTGTTTTCAGTTAGCACTGAATAGCTTGTTTTCTTTTTAATAATTCATAGTGCTCTGTAGAAAACATGTTTTTATGTCATTGCGAGCGAAGCGAAGCAATCTCTTTTTCGGCCGTTTAGATTGCCGCGTCGCTGCGCTCCTCGCAATGACAAATAATTCAAATTGA
>DAOVZK010000082.1 GCA_030635145.1 Planctomycetota bacterium
AAAAAAACTTCTGAAAACAAAAAAACATGTATAATAGCAGATCAAAATACCTGCCAGAAAAAAAGGTCACTCACACAATCAACATTCCCCGCCGTCACCGATTTCACCGCTATGCGGGTTTTTAGCTCAAATTTTTGTGAAATCATAAATTACGCCAAAAACTACGCGTTCGTGTAAACAACGGCGACATTTCTACACATTTGTGGAGAAAATCCGAAATGTTCGGCCGAAAGTGGTGCCAATTTGCCTTTTGGTGCACAAATGGCAGGGCGGGGACGGATATTTTGCGAATTTCTCATTCCTTACCTAATGTTCACCTCGGAAACGCCGAGAATAGCAGTGTGAGGAATCACTTAATCGCCGACGGAGTAATTTTTATGTCTACATCAACAGTTAGCAGCGGACTTGCATGGTACCTTGAACGAATCAAGGATACTCCGCTACTGACCGCACAGCAGGAACGTCAGCTGTCTCGCAGAATTCGCGAGCACGGTGATCCGATGGCCCGTGAACAGATGATTCAGGCCAATTTGCGGCTGGTGGTCAAAATTGCAAAGGCCTACGTCAATAACGCCATGTCGATCAGCGACCTGGTGGCTGAGGGGAATTTGGGGTTAATGCGTGCCGTCGAAGAATTCGATCCCGAAGCCGGTGTTCGGTTTAGCACCTATGCAGCCTGGTGGATAAAGCAGGCCATCAAAAGGGCAATCGTAAATTCGGGGCGGACGATTCATATTCCCGACTATCTTTCCAAACTGATTTTGCGGTGGCGGCGAGCCAACGCTCAGCTCGAAGCCGAATTCGGTCGCCCACCGACATCCAACGAAATTGCCGATTTCCTTCACGTCAGTCAGAAAAAGGCCGACGTTGTTACTCGCGGGCTTTTGGCGATCCATACGACCCCGAATCAGACGATCTCGGATGACGGGCATACCGTGGCGGAGATGATTCCAGATACGCATTCCGACGCACCGGATCAGCATCTGATGGACGAATCGACTCGCCCGATGATTGAGGCGGTTATGCAGCGGTTAGACCATCGCTCGCGGGAAATTCTCGCACTGCGTTACGGGCTTGACGGGCACGATGGGCCAAAGCGTACCTATAAGGATATCGGCAAGATTTTGGGGTTGACGCGGGAACGCGTACGGCAGCTTGAACAAAGGGCAGTGACCGATCTCAAAACCGCGCTCGACAAATTTCTGTAGCTGTCGTTTGCTCGTAGGTCATGTAACTTGTTGCATGACACGGAACAATAGGAGCATCTTAATTGCCATGCAACAAGTTGCATGACCTTGTAGGCTAACCAAATTCTACTGTAGCGGCAGCTTGGTCGATCAGAGTTTTTCCAGAATCGCACGAATCTGTTTTTGTCGCTGCGTTTTGTCGGCGGTTAGATCGTAGGGTCCAAAATTCGGTGCCAGCTGCCGCAGAAGATCGTAAATCGCCTTCTCGAGCTTGGGGTTTTCTTCTTCGTTCGAGACGGTTGCTTCCAGCTGCATCGCCAGAGGTTTGATCGCCCGCGACGCCATACCCTTTAGCTGCGTTTGTGCCGCCGCCGATTCTGTCTCCGACGGAGCTATCAGCAGCGGGGTAAGCTTCGCAACGGTGTCGCTATCGATGAGTTCCTGCTGCGTTTTGGCCTGTTTCAGCGTGGTGGCCAGAAACGTCTTGTATCCTTCGTCCAGCCGCTTATCCAGCTCCTGCTGCGCCCTCGTCACCATGCTGATAATCGGTAGATACTGCTTGTTCGTCGTCAATTTCAGCAATTGCGATCTCAACATTTTCAGGCTGCGAGCAAATACAACTTTGTCGGTTTGTTTTCCCATCAGCTCAATGGCACCGGGATCGTTGCCCAGCAACATCGCCTCGAGATAAGCAAACCATACGTTGCTTATCTGCTGTGCGGGGAAATTTTTGCCGTTGGCTTGCACGAGGGTGTAGGCTTCGGACATGGCGGTGACGGCTTCGTCGGTTCGGCCGGTCTTGCGGAGCTGGGTCGCAAGTTTCATCAGCCCGCTGACCAGCACTGTCGTCGGAGCTTTTTCTTTTTTCAGAGCAGCGACATGCAACTGCATAATCTTTATTCGCAGCGGTTCGGTGGCCTCGCTATTATCCAGGTCGACGAGCGTGTTTTTCAGCGTGTCGGAATCCGCCTGCTCCAGCAGCGAGTATACCGTTTGCATCGCTTCTTTTCGGACGGTGGCGTTAGGTTCGATTTGCGGATTGGTGCGTTTGAGTATCACACCCACATGCCGGTGCGCGTTGAGCTTACCAAGGGCAGCGATCGCTCCCTGCCGCACACCACGGTCGTCGTCGTTGCAAAGCGGCGCGATTTTCTCTGCCTTTACCGCACGGCCATTGGTTTTTCCGTTAGTCTGTGCCAACCCGTTAACCGCGGCAAGGCGGATGATACCAGACGGATCCTGCAGTGCTGTCACGAGAGTTTCGGTGCAGGACGCGTCACCAAGAGTCGCCATTGCTGTCAGCAACGCCTCTCGCAGGGCAGAATGGTTTTTCCCCGCGATGGCGATTTTGTAACGTTGGTTGAGGACATCGGCGGCGTTGGTTTGCGATTTGCCGGTTAGCGGCTGGGCTGCGACGATTTTCGAGAATGCTTCGGTGGCGGCGGTGGCTTCGGTGGCGTCTTTGGACTTGATATTGCTCAGAACGGCATCCAATGCGGCCGGGGACTTCAACTGCCCCAACGCGTTTAAAATTCCCACCCGAACTTCCGGTACAGGTTCGTTTTTCAGACGTACCAGAAGCGTCTCGACAATTTCCGGCCCGCCGAGGTTGGCCTCGAGCACAGCGGTAGCTTGCCGTACACTTGGGGAGGGGTCGTTGAACATTGTCGCCACTTTTTGTCGTAACACTGCGGGAATTTTTTCGTTGTCGGCCAGCATGTTCCCTGTCAGCGTAAGACCGAGCAGGCGAACGTCGTCGAGAGGATCGCCAAGGAACTCCAGAATCATCGGGGTCTGCTGGGTTTTTGGTGAAGCGTTGTAGAGTTCGGTAATCGAACGCACGAGACGTTTTCGGAGGACGGCGTTGTCCTTTTCGAGAACCATAACCGAGTGCGTCAGCGAATCCGTCAGCTCTGACAGCCATTGTATGCGAGTTTTTTTACGGTTTTTGTTCCACCACCTAGCCCAGGCACCGCGACTGGTACCGAGCGTGCGAATATTTGTAATTGCCGCCAGCGATTTACCCGCTGCATCGCGAATCGCGCGGTCATGATCGCCAAGCAGCTTGATAAGTGTCTCGACGCAACGCCGCGACCCGCTCCACTGCATGGCGTCAATTGTGGTGAGTCGCACATCGCGGTCAAGTTTGGTGTTAGCTGCGATTTTGATAAGCTTGTCGATGACCCCGCCGTTTTTGTACGTCACCAACCCCAGCGCAGCTGCACTGCGAACGGAGGGTTCTTTTCCGACGAGCATTTTCAGCAGGGGCTTTTCAAATTCTTCGCGGGGTGCGCTTTCCTGAACGATGGCGGCGGCGATGGCGTTTTGGGTCCCCGGGTTCGAGGAATCTTTCAGCCATCGCAGCAGTGTCTGCCCCGCCTGCGGATATGGTTTCTGCAGCAGCATCCGGGCGGCGTCGACATGAGTTTTTTGCAAACGGTCGGAATCGGTCAGCTGCATGGTGAGCGTTTGGAGTTCGTTTTGTTCACTGGCGGTAAGCTTTTGCGGCGGGGGGGATTGAGAATTGAGGCAGCCGGAAAACGAAACGAATACGCTCGCTAATACGACGAAAACCCAATAATTGCGGTAATTAACCAAATTCATTCACCCATAGTAAAGATGCCGGTTACCAATCCATCCTGATGGTGGTAATTTATTCTCTTTCGGGGTAATTGTCAAACGTTGGTTTCAAAACCTTCATAAAAGCCGAACCATCGATAAACACTTGATGAGGAAGAATGACCAATGACCAAATCACAATGACCATTGAAACCCCAAACCCTATAAGTCCCAAGGTAAGAGAACCACAGATTGACACGGATTTCGGATTGTGAAGTAAGCTTTCTCCATGACAAAGTCAGTTTCCTCCGTGACAGAGTAAGTCAACTCCATGACAAAGTCAGTCAACTCTACGACAAAGTAAGCTTCCTCCGAGGCAAAGTAAGTCAACTCTATGACAAAGTCAGCTTGATATCCGGTATATGAAGCTTCATATTGTCATTATTAAGCTTGATATACACAATATTAAGCCTGATATTCAGCATATTGGCTTTACTTTATGTCGAATACGGCATGACTACTCAAAGATAACATCCTCGTAGACAAAGAGTTAGGCGAAAAAGTGCAATTTCCGATTAAAGAATCCGAAGTTCACGCACTCGCTGGGGATATGGCAGCGGGATTTGTTGCAAATACGGCTATATATCCCTCTCCGCCCGTACGGACGCCCGTCGGGCGCAATCCACAATCCGAAATGTTCAAGGCTTAGGGTGTTACCCCACATAAGTTCTTGCCCTGAAATCAGTTGACAAATGGGGTTTTTATGATACGCTATTTTTCGGCTGGTTGTGACTTGCACCCAGCCCGTAAATTGTAGGAAAAATTTAAACTTGGTCTGACCAAGCGTTCTCGCCACTGGAAAACTAGCACTTTTTAACGGCCGAATTGGATCGCTGGGCAGGCTCCCTAATGGGAGTCTGTTGGTGAATCCTCGGTCGTGGGCTGTGCTAGGCCTTCCGGTGGGGTAGTAATCGGCAGCTCCCTTTTTTATTGGGATTGGTGTTGCAGGGGCGTTTTGGAGACCTTAGAAAACGAAAGGGTATCCTTATGTTTAGAATCAACCGGTTAGGTCATGCAGTCTATGTAGTGGCGGTGATGCTTTTGGCTGCGAGCGGAGCAATGGCAACCACTGAAACATTCAAACTTACCGCCAGCGACGCGGCAGCGGATGACTACTTCGGCAGCCAACTGGCAATCAGCGGTAACACTGCAATAGTTGGGGCTGCTGGTAATGACGACGCTGGTTTGAATTCCGGCTCAGCCTACCTGTACAACATCAGCACTGGCAACCAGATCGCAAAACTTACTGCCTCTGACGCGACGGCAGGAGAC
>DAOVZK010000037.1 GCA_030635145.1 Planctomycetota bacterium
AAATTCAGAACCGTTGGCGTGCTCCCATCGGTGCAGCTCAAGCGGCTGCGACGCGGGCTGCAGGACGCTGCCTACCTCCAGCTGCTTCGCTCGCAAAATAAGAAAGATGTCGCCAACCGAATCATAAACGCCATGGTCCGCTACGCCGGTAGCGACGCGGCCGGTGACCATTATCTCGACCCGCGGGGTAATGGTTGGATTTCTTCGGGTCAGCTGTGGATAGAAGCCCGCCGCCTGATGGGCACAGAAATTCAGGACGCCGACGACTCGAAAACCGAACACGATAAAATCGCCGCGCGCGTTAGATGGGGGCAATTCATCAACAAAACGCATCGCGTGCGAATCGAAAAAGTCACCACGAAAGTTACGCCCAAAACCATTCAGGCCGGTGCGGATGGTACGCCCGGTGATTCGGCTTATTCGGTAAAAGTTTTCGTCGACTTGCAAAACGAGTTTAACCGCCCGCTGGACATCCAACTGGATATCGCGACGCTACCCCCGGGCTGGACGCCGGTGAAAAAATCGGCTCGCATCAAAAAACTCGCACCCACTGCCCGCCAGACCGTGGAGTTAATCGTCGAGGGCCCCGCCTTACCGCCGCTACCACACGCAAAGTTTCCCGTAGGGTTCGTCGTTTCCTACGACGGACGCATGCAGCAGCAAACAGGGACTTTCGTACCAGCGTTGTCAGTTGGTGAGTTTTCATCGGAACCGGAAATCGACGGAAAACTCAACGACTGGAGGCGATGGGAAAATTCCGTCGCTGGAAATTTCCGCTTGCTTGGGGAGCGAGGCCGAATCGAAGACTCCCCGTTTGTGGGGCTGGCCAAACGTCAAACGACGGTTCAGGTAATGCAGGATGAAGATGGCGAGAACCTCTACTTCGCGATAATCTGCAGCGAACCGAATCCCGGGGATCTCATCGCACGCCCGGTCAATACCGTCCGGTATGATCAGCTTCTCGCGACCGGCGAAGACGTCGTGGAAATTCTGCTCGACCCCGGTAACAACGCCAAATCGCCCGAAGACTTGTACCACATCGTCATCAAGCCCAACGGTGTAATCATTCAGGAAAAGGGAATCTCAACCAATCCGCCGCTGTGCAAAAACACCCCCGCCAACCTCGGTGCCAAATTCGCCGTCGCAAAAACCAACGACGCATGGATTGTCGAAATGAAAATCCCGCGGTCAGCCTTCGGGCCAAACGCCGATGCGAAATTCTGGGGCGTAAACTTCACGCGTTTCAGCACCGCCGGATCGGAGGCCTCGAGCTGGGGTAAGACGGAACGAAATTTTTACGATCCCGATTCGCTGGGAACCATGATTTTTCCAAATCGCGATCGTGCAAAGGAAAATAAATGAGACCAACCAAAACCGTAACGAAAAAATCACCGTGGACGACCGTTTTGTCCATCGGGATACCCGCGATACTCGCCGCCGTAGTGATACTGTATCTAGCTAACCGCGTCATGTATCCATCACCAGAACCTCCCACGACAGCAACAACGGCGACGGGGGCATTGCAGCTGCAAGCGGCTAACGCACCACTGGCAGACGTTATCGGATTCGTACCATCCGGTGAGGGCAACGCTGCCGAAGATTACAACCGCGCCGCCGACTACGCCACCGAGCATCAAACAGAATTACAGCAGGGTCGCGAGGACATAATCAGCAACCGAACACCGCAGAATTATCACAAAAAAGTCTACGCAAAAATTGCCGAGCTGATGGCCCCCGCCCTCGACAAGCAGCAAATGCAGTACACCTTTGTTTTCACACCGAAGAAGCTAAAGGTTGTTTTCACCCCCGACGGAATCAAAAAGCTCGATACCCTCGCCGACGTGCTGGAGTGCCTTTATACACACTACTACTTTACGGGTCAGTTCGACAAGGCTGTCCAGATAGCATCGCAGGAACTCGTGCTGGGATGGCATATGGTAAACGAGCGTTCGCGGACGGGGATGGTCATGGACGGAATCCTCCTGCAGACAAGGGCGTTGCTGTCGCTGCAAAACGCGTATCGAAAACAGCAGCAAACCGGCAAGGCTGAAGCTTGCGCCGCATACCGCACGCAACTTAACGATGCCCTCGACGTACTCGAGAAGAAAATGTCGTCGTTGTGGAAACTGAATGATTCAAGCCCCGGGGATGCCTACAACATCATCGAAAACGACGAAGATCGCGCCTGCCGCGTCGATGCAATTTTGGCTTTGGGGCTGCAAAAAATCACCGCCAAGGGACACCGCGGTAACGATCGCGTTCGCGATAACCTGCTGAATAAATATGCTCAAAGCGATGACGAGCTACTGCGTGCCGCCGCCGAAGCCGCCAAAACCTGCACAAAAACGCAAATCGAAACATGGTTTAACGAATAAAGTAGAAATTTACAATTTGCAATTTACGATTTTCAGTTGAGAATAGGAAGTTGGCTGTAATGCCTGATGCCTAATTTAAACGCCGAGGGAAAATTCATGAACTGGCAAAACGAAAAACTCAGGGGGCAGCTTAAGGTAACATCGTTATCTGGGCCGAGCGATACTGCGCAGTTCACCGACAGATTGTGCGAAACCTACTGCCCGGTGGCGTTGGAGTCAACGGCGGTTGATAAAGACTACGGGCAGTTCAGCATCTTCGCGACGAACCCGCTGGAGTTTCTCGAAATCCGCAAAGGCTGGCTGTTGAATCGCAACGGAGACTTCGTCGCCAAGGGCTCCGAGCAAATCTGGGACTCGCTGGACAAGGCGTTTACCTGTGTCGAGCTGCGCAACGCAAGCGAAGCTGCACAGCTGCCATACGCCCCCGGTTGGATCGGTTACCTCGGATACGAGGTCGGGCAGATCGTCGAAAAGCTCCCAGCCGCCGCCCCGCGCGACACAAGTTTACCGGACATGCGACTCGGATTTTACGACGCCGTGCTCGTCTTCGACAACATCGCAAAAACATGGACGCTGATCGAGCTGCAATTCGACGACCCACCCGATCATGCCGGTAAATCCGCGAGCATGTTGCGGGAAATTCTCACGCAGAACATGGCGAACCACATCAACGGTGGTAATTCGCACAACCACTGCGTCAAGCTTACTCCGCGTGACACCAAGAACCCCAAAATCACCGACTGCACCGAGCGGTTATCGAATTTCACGCCCGACGAATACCGCGCCGCCGTCGCGAAATGCGTGGAGTACATCGCAGCTGGGGACATCTTCCAGGTGAACCTCTCGCAGCGGTTCGAAATCCAAAACTCCCGCACGCCCGCCGACATTTATCGCTCGCTTCGCAAGCGAAACCCGGCATGGTACTCGGGGTACATGCACTTTAATTCCGGTTCGCACAATTGTGCGATTATCTGCAGCTCACCGGAACTGTTTTTGCGAACCCGCGGGCGAAAGGTTACAACGCGTCCTATCAAAGGTACACGCCCAAGAATCGGCGACGACAAACGCGACATCGCCGCCGCCAACGAACTCTGTGCCAGCGAAAAAGACAACGCCGAACTCACCATGATCATCGATCTTCTGCGTAACGATCTCGGGCGGGTGTGCGAATTCGGATCAGTACACGTCACCGACCCCTGCCGCCTCGAAACGCATCCCACGGTGTACCATCTCGTCGGAACCGTCGAAGGGCAACTTCGCGAAAGCGTCTCGCAGGCCGAGCTGCTGAGGGCAACGTTCCCGGGCGGGTCGATTACGGGTGCACCGAAAATTCGCGCTATGGAAATCATCGACGAACTAGAGACGGCTGCGCGGGGGGTATACACCGGATGCATCGGCGCCGTCGGGGTCAACGGATCGTCGGAGTGGAACATCGTGATTCGCACAATCGTCTGCGATGACGACCGAGCGTTCGTGCAGGTCGGGGGCGGCATCGTGGCCGACTCCACACCCGAAGGTGAATATCGCGAAACGCTCGACAAAGCCCGTGCCATGCTCGAAGCCATCGACATGACACCACTGGCCCTAACGCCCGACAGCATCTTCGCAAGCACGCCCGTTAAAAAACCAACCACCACATCACCCCAGCCACAACTACGCTAACACGCAAAACCGACACCGATGAAAACTTTCCCCATAATGTTGAAGCTTCACGGAAAACTCGCGGTCGTCGTGGGTGGTGGAAGCGTGGGAATGCGAAAAGCCCGCTCGCTGATAAAGGCCGGAGCTACGGTAAAACTGATCGACCCAGCCGAGCCGGCGACGAAAATTCCCAAAGGCCTCGAACTGATCACACGCGAGTATTGCAGCGATGATTTTTGCGGAGCCGCTGTCGTTTTCGCATGCACAAACGACCGCGAAACAAACGCACGCATCGCCAACGACGCCCGCGCAGCCGGGGCCCTCGTAAACGCCGCCGACCAGAACGACGACTGCGATTTTTATCTACCGGCCGTCCACTCACAAGGCAACATTACCGTAACCGTCTCCAGCGGCGGAATTGCCCCGGGGCTGACAGGGATGCTTCGCGATAAACTTGCCGACGCCCTGCCGGAAAAAATTGACGAGTTCGCCGAGGCGCTATCGAAAATTCGTACGGAACTGAAAAAAACGCTCCCCGAATCGCAGCGATGCAAAATCGCTAAACAGCTGGCCGCACAAACCGGATACGAAACATTCGTCGCTCGGGGAATTTCGGGGCTTTATGAGTTAGCCAAAAAAATGATTAACCTGCAGGAGAAATTCTGATGCGGATACTGTGCTTCGGAATTTCTCACAAAACCGCACCACTGGAAATGCGCGAGCAGCTTGCGTTTGATTCGCAAGCAACTCAGCGGGCGTTGACGCTGCTGCACAAACAATATCCCGAGGCTGAGTTTTTGCTGCTCAGCACGTGCAACCGTACCGAGCTTTACATCGTTCGCCCATTGCACGGGCATCCGCGAGAAGACCAGCTGCTGGGATGGCTGCGCAAGTTTCACAGCACACGAAGCGAAGATTTTACCCGAGCGCTTTACACCTATTATGACACCGAGGCCATGGGGCATATGTTTTCCGTCGCCGCGGGTTTAGACTCGCAAGTACCCGGTGAGGACCAGATCGTATCCCAGCTGAAACAGGCCTACACCACCGCCGAAAAAACCGGCACGACAAAAGCTGCGATGCGAAATCTTATCGACGCAGCCCTGCGAGCCGCCAAGCAAGTCCGCAACAACACGCCGATTTCGCAGGGTAAAGTTTCCGTCGCGTCAGTCGCCCTGGAGTGCATTTACAAAACGTTCAGCTCGCTGAAAAACAAACGCGTCCTGAGTATCGGGGCAGGTAAGATCAGCGAAATTATCCTGCGCGAACTTCAATTGCTCAAACCGCGGGAGTTAATCGTGGCGAACCGCTCGCTGAACCGCGCACAGCAGTTAGCCGCCGCATGTAACGCCCGCGTGATTCCGCTAGAAGATATCGGCAGCGCGATCAATAACGCCGATGTCGTGGTCACCTGCACGGCCTCAAAAAAACCGATCATCACTACGGACATGCTTCGCAGTATTCCACTATGCGATAATAAAAAACCTTTGCTAATGATCGACCTGGGCGTTCCGCGCGATATTGAACCCACCGCCGGTGAGCTACCAAACGTCGACCTGCACAACATCGACGATCTGCAGAGCATCATCGACGAAACGATCGAAGTGAGAAAAGATCATATCGAAAGTGCACGCGAAATTATCGCAGAGCATGTCCGCGAGTTTATGGACAGAATGAAAATCCGCGACGTTATCCCCACAATCGACAGTTTGTACAAACGCATCGACGCCGTTGTTGAGTGCGAACTGGCGGCACCGGGAAATCGCGGGTTGTCGGCGGCTGAGTCGGAAAATTTGCGATGCTCGCTCCGCCGTTCGCTAAGACAGTTCTGCCACCCCGCCGTCGAGAATCTTCGCAAAAGCGTCTCAGGCCCCATCGGCTCAGGGCACGCAAACGTCATCCGAAAAATCTTCGGCCTCGATGACGAACAGTAGCAGTGCAATCAAAAACTACTTGCCGATTTTTTGCATCTGCGGGCAACGATAAAGTATCATCAATCCCACGATCAACGCGACAATGATGAATCCGAGGAACCCCATCAGCAAGCCCGCGAAGCAAACAAGCAGCAAAGACACGATGATAACTTTCAGCGACATGTGGATGTTCTGAACTTTGCGGGCGCGTTTTGCTATCAGCAATGCGATGGCGGCGGATAATGCAGCAACTGCAATCGTAATCACGCTGCCCCAGATACTTGCTCCGAGCGCATCGGGCGTTGCGGTAATGCTCAACTCCGCTGCCCCGCCGGGCCTGGCGAAGTCCAGCTGCACCTGACCATCAGGAAGCTCAACCGGCAGCGAGTAAGTTCCACCGGTGGTGACACCCCAAGCCTGCCCACCTTCCAAAGCTCCTGAAACTTCATGAGGTTTGGATTCCCGTGTTGTTCCAATATACGTCGCTCCATTAGTACTTCTTACCTGCCGTCTCGGCGGCATTCCCGGGCCCATTCCCGCTGCTTGCGGTTCTTCAGTCCTGCGACGACCTTTCGAAACTGAGCGGCCTCGCTTAGTTTTCGACTTTGATGCCGATGCCAGACGGAGACTAAAATTCGCTCGATTCATCTGGTTCGTATCAAACTGACTTAATTGTTTGACACGTTTTTTCCGCTGCCGAGCAACATTTGTCAGCTGCTCTTGCTGGAGATTTTGCAACATTTGCTTGCTTTCATCCTGCCGCTGCCGGTTAGACTTGAAACCACTTGCCGGCGCGTTTAACGTACTGTCGGATTGCGGGACATCACCAACAATCGCCCTACCGCTTTTAACATGGTAGGCCTTCTGCGCCTTTTGATCCTGCTTCATTTCTTCCAGTAGTTCTGTTCGCAGCTGTTGCCCCGCCGTCTTTACAAACTCAGGCTCCGACAGCATCATATTATTCCTAACGGCATCAGACATACCGCCACTCTCGGCTTTGCGGTTTACGTAGGAATTGAGCCCCGTAAACTGAACTGGTTGGTTGAGTCCTTTTGCATATTGTTTGTTAACTGCTTGTAGTGCAACACGCTGATCGGCAACGCGTTTGTTAAGCTCCTTGAGTTTATCCTCGGAAATGTCTCCGTCGTTATTACCGATGTATTCCTCGGTTTGCTTGATGCTGCTTTCAATTTCAAAATTGAGTTTTTGGTAGTTGCGGAATCCCCGCGCTCGCTCAGAGGAACTCAACGACGAGATATCTTTTTTCAGCCTGTCCAGCTGCACGAGTTTCGAGTCGCTGGTAATAAGCATTGCCTCAGCCGTCCCGAGAATCGGGGACATATTCCCCTTCGCATCGCCGTATTTGTATCCACCCGGCAACCGAAGCGACCAAGTCGTCCGAACCACGTCGATACCAAGAATTTCAATCGCCGGGGGTTTGATGGTGGTCGTCACCGCCCCGAATTTTTCGACAGCCTTACCGGCAAGGTACAGTTCCACATCGTACGGCAGCCCACCGGGTGATGTCTTTACCAGCGGAATCAAAACTTCGCTGCTGCTGCGATTCTTCGTTACAGGTTTTACCGCTTGCCCCGCGACATGTGCGCTCCAGAGCGAAACTTTGTCGGGAAGTTTGACGCGTAAAAACTGCTCGCTGCGGTTTTGCAACGAAAGCTTGACTTGGTAGCGGCAATTTCCGTCGCGATCGATAACGGTCGTTATGTTCATGAGGTCGATGACGGCCTGGATTTTGCTGCTTTTGGGTGCGGGTTCAAATTTTAACCGCAGCGCCAAATCTCGCCCGAACGACTGATACACACACAGCAGATTCTTGGCGACGGCGGCGGGTAAAAGTTTCCGCTGCTGCTCAACGCTTAGCGGGGTGTAACCGCTGGCGGGGTCCATTACGAGCTTGGCCCGCGAAACATTCTGAACCGCAAAAATCGTTCGCAAACCCTGCGGCGAATCCGTCTGAACGTCGGGAATGTCGATAATTTGCGACTTATCCTCAAGCGGAACGGTAAAATTCACCGCCACGTCCAGCGTGCCCGTAATTTCGTCGGTCAACCAGATAGTCCACTGCGTTCGTTTCTTACCGGGGGTCTGAGTTACGTTTCTCATCGACGGAGACGTAACTGCAACACCGCGGGCAACTGCGTTGGGTAGCGAAAATTTCACATGATCCACCGGCGAACCGGAAATGTGATATCGCAGCCGATACGTATACATGCACATCGTGGGTTCAACGGTCAGTGCACCCATCGTTTCGGCGTGAATTTTCGTCGGCAGCGCGGCGGCCTTGATATTCAGCGTAAAGTCGCCCTTCGTGCGTTTGTAGGCAAACTGAATGTTCCGCAACTGCTTGCCGGTCAGCCAGCGATTCAGCTTATTCGGTGCCATCGGGCGAAGATTTTCGCTCTTTAATGTCTGAGCGTTGAGCGACTTGTTCAGCTGCAATGCAAGCAAGCCCTTCTGTTTAAGAATTGCTCCGTCGGCGTCGATGCTTTTGACTACCGGCACTGCAAAATCGTTGAGTTTGGGTTTGTTATGCACCAGCACCAGCACGATTTTTGCTTTCGTAACCGCGTCGCGCAGGTTCACGTGCAGCAGCTTGCCGGATTTCGTCGGCTGTTCGTACCAATCGTCGACAGACCCACCAACAACGCTCAGCAGTTCGTATTGCTTGGGCAGCGAGAAGCTCGTGCTGAAAAGTTTTCCGCCCTCGGCGGTGACCGTCGCATCTACATAAAGCTGCACTCGTCGCGAATCGATACGCACAAGCTGATTGATTTCGCTTTTGAGCGAGGGTTTGCTGCGGGTGATATTGCACACCAGCTCGAACGGCCGATACGCCCAATAATATCGCGCGACGGATTTGATGTTTTTTCCCAACACCGAACGCTTCGTATCAGTCTGCCGCCCGCCGGTAACTTTCGCAATTTTCGCATCGATACCACCGGCGGCGTGGATGGCAACGATTCCGCTTTCGCGGGCAACGCCCGAGGCCTGCGGTAATCCGAGTGCGAAATCCTTGTTCTGGGCGGGCAATTTTTCGGCCCATCGCAAGGTAAGCTCGTGCCGTTTGGATGCCGGTTTCTGCAGCCGTACCTCAACGACATTGTACTTCTTCCCGTCAACGATTTTCGTGCCGATTTCGCTATGGTCTCGCAAATTGTCGCAGGTGATTTCCGTAACCGTCAGCTCCTGCGGAACCAGCAGAGCGAAACTTTTATTCTGCCCACCCGACGAGGTAAACACGATTTTGCTGACGCCCATAATCGCCCATTGATGCACGGTAACTTCGTGCGCCGCTACCGCTGAGAGGGTTTTGTCGGCGTCGCCGCTGCCGGTTTTCGGTGCCCAGTTTAGCGTTATGTTTCGAAGTGCCCCGAGCGGGATCGTCCAATCACGGCCGATGTCGGTTTTCTTGCTGTTCAGCACGTTTCCGATTTTCGGTACCTGCAGCACGAGCGTTTCGTCGGCCAACAGCAGGTTCATAACGGCGGCTGGCAGCGGGGGTAAGGTAAAGTTGACACTGCCCTTTTGGCCCGAAATTTTCACCGTCGCCACTGCGGTAACTTCGAGCTTACCACGAGTTTTGGCGGGTAGCACGAGCATGGTTCCGGATTTCGTCGCACGAAGCAAAACAGGCGCACCGGCGAATTTCGCTTCCGGCACGGCCAGGTTTCCGAGCGTGAGAAACTGCTTCGTGTTACCGGTAACATCGACGTCAGCGGATAGTTTCAGCATCAACTGATCGCCCTTGACGGTTGCGGTGTATTGGACGTCGGCGAAGGAAATTTCGACGGGCGTTGCGCCAAGCTCGATAGTATTTTTTGGGTTGGCCTTGTTCCACAGTTCCACGTAATCGCAATACGGTATGAGTACCTTGTTCGAGTCGGCTGCCTTCGTCGGATCACCATCGTATGGCACGATAATCGGGGCGGGGTCGGCCGGGCCTGAGGGCTTACCACCAAACGCCTCACCGGAAACAACAAACATCACCAGCAGCACACTGGCGACCTGCACGAGTTTTGTGGTGTGCGTAAATTTGCCGCGAATGAATCTCCACAACCTCACCAGCAGGTAGAACGGTATCAGCAACATCCCCGCTGCAAACGCACCGTTTGCCACCGGCAAGACGCAGGCGATCCAAATCGCAAGCAGCGTCGAAATCGTCAGCAGCACGATAACGTAGATCACTCGGGTTCGCAGGCGGAGCTTCAGCAATCCTAGCCCCGCGAGAATCGCGAATAAAAATCCGATCCACCACCATGTCGCCATTCGCTTTTCGCTGACGAGCTTCAACGTAACTTCACCCCCGCCCAGAGCGGTGAATCTGACGGGGTTATCGGCACCGGCCGGACGTACAAGCTCCACGGGTAAGCTGTATCGGCCCTCGGTGCGCCCGAAAGTAAGGCGGCCGGAATCTTCAGATTCATCTGCGGTATCGCCTCCAAAAAGTACACCTTCCCGACTCCGAACATACGCTATATCCAAACTTCCCGGGCTGGCTTGCGGGTTTGACAATTCCGATACAGCCCCATAGCTATTCAAAAACGCGAGCGTCTTTTCGCATTGCAGTTTTGGCGGTTCGATTCCTTCGCTGCTCATGCTCCCATCGGTCGAGGTAATCTTGAATCCGACGGGCGGAACGACATCCCAGCTGACACGGTTGATTTTTACACCCGGCAGCACAACGCCCCGCAGCTTGAGATTGTCGAACGAAACGTTTCCGCGTATCGCACAGACGATTTTCACGGTGAATGGTTTTTTATTTTTGCTCAGCGGGATCGCCACCTGATATCCACCACCGGCGGCGCGGTTGAGTTTTGCCGGTTTCCCCGCCACGACCACCGACCAAAGCTCTCCGCCGATGGGCAGCTGAATTCGCAAAAACTGCAGCTCGGCGTTGGCGATACGATATTCCCCCGCGGTATACTGCGACCCGTCGGCACCGATGTACGTAAGCAGCAGCGCGTCGGTAACAATGCACGAGACGATGGGATAGTGCTGATGGACAGTAACGTTCAGCGTAACGGCGGCACGCGGATCGGGGGTAATGCGAAATGCGCCGATCAAACGCGAGGCTACACCAGGTAGCTGCGGAAGTTCAGATGTGTCGAGCGGTTTGGTGTGCGAAGATGTAATGTCGACGGCGATTTCGTCGCTGGACTGAACCGCGAGAATTTCGCTGCCCTGCATGTCGGGAATAAGTCGCACGAGCGGAATTTGAACTTTACCGTTCGAGGCGGGCTGCTCGAACATAACGAAAACGGGAACCTTACCGCGCACTTCGCTGTCGAGCGTAAGCGTACAGAGGTTGTAACCTTTAGGGGCCTTGTCCCAGGCGGCGATTTTCGTCACAATCGATCGGCCGGGCGCAGTAATTTTCACCTGCTGACCAAGCGCCACCGGCAGCAAAAATTTCAGCTCGCGAACCGTCGCACGAGAAACGTTAAAATCCAATCGCCATGCCCCCACAAGCTTGCCAACCTGCCCCGACGCTAAACCAACGGCGTCGCATCGCACGCGAGGAGCCCTGCGCGAAACATTCACGCCCACCGCGGCGGGCTTAGACAAATCGTAACTGCAGGCGTACTGAACATTCGTCCCAAGCCCAAGCGAAGTCATCCGCCCAACCGGAACCGGGGTGTAGGTCGGGGGTATCTTGCCGATTTTCGCGTCAAGATCGCCCACCGCCGAAATGCTCAACAAACCGTCGGTGGTATCGACATGCGAAACTATTCGCGGAAGCGAAACATCCCGCGGTTTCGATCCGACATCCCACTTCCAATCCTGCGGAATGCGGTGCATCGTAATCTGCACCCCCACACGCGATTCAGGTTCGACGGGGCTTTTCAGCTCGATACGCAAAGTTCGCTTGTCCTTACCATCGGTAATGCGATACTCGAAGCCCTTTTGCGAACCATTGACGGTAACGCTGTCGAAATTCCAGCCCGCTGCCTCGGTGGGCAGGTCAAAAGTCGCGTCAAACATCTCACGCCCGACAGCTGTGATGTCAAAATTCCCGACGAGCTGAACCATGCGGTCGGAAATAATCAACTGCTGATGCTCCTTACTACTGCGACGCAACTCGACGGTGGCAAGGTCCAGATTCAGTTTCCAGTCGGCGCCCCAGTTGAGGTACAAACGGTTCCCGGTGAAGCGGAGAAACTCCGGTGCCAGCGAAACGTCCATCCGCTGCACATTCGCGAGCGCCTCGTTGCGAACCCGCAGATTATCACCAACATCCACGCCGATGTACCCGCGTTGAAAATCAGCACCGATGACTCCGATACGCCCGGCGGTCCACTTTGGGCTTTTGCGAACGCGGCCGCCTTTAATGTGCAGCGTCTGCGTACCACGCAACGAGCTTCCCAAATAAACGGTAAGCGTCTTTTTCGGAAATGCCGGAAGCGGAGCTTTGCAGGATATTTTGGGGGAGACAACCGACCATTTGGCCAGTCCGGGAGATTCCACGTCGGTGACTGTGAAGTCGGCGGGGATCGAAAAGTTCAATTCGCGCACGCCGCGCCGCAACACGTGAACTGTCGCGAGACAGCTCACAGATTCGTACGCCTCCGTCACGCGAACCGACTGCGAAATCGCCGCCAGGATAATCGCACGCTTATCGTCGCGATGCTCATTGCCGAGAACCGACACACCAATCGTCGAATGCCCACCGACAACGAGCGTTGCTGTTGTGGCGTCGGTTTTTTTGTCGTACTTTTTCTCGGTGACCCCCACCGTACCGTGAATTTCCGGGCGACCCAGTGCCGTGATGGTAAACGTACCTTCGGCGCCGACCGGCAAGGTCGGAATAAAGTACACCCCGCCCCCGCGAAGATCCCTCACCGGGGTAACACCCGCAAATCGAAACGTATGCGTTTTTTTACCCGTCACGACGAGAACCATGTTCGCTTTTTCGTCGAATCCCAGCGGAGCCTTGCCGGAATCGAGCGTAACATCCGTCAGCCCAATGTTGGCAAAGTTCAGCGGAACCCCCACGGGTTTGTCGCTCATCGAAACGATGGTCAGTTCGCCGGTGATCTCAACTTTGTCGCCCTTAAGAACGCCAGCATACTTCACCTGCGTTATCTGACCCAGCTTGATGCTGGTATCCTGAACCTTATTTGCCCGAGCAGCCTTGAGGAGTTTATCGAACGTGCTTTTTTTCAGCAGCACGCTTTTATCAGCTGAGCCTAGAAGATTCGGAATCTCCGAGTACGGTACATAGATTATGGGACGGGTTTCAACGGAGTCACGCGGCTGGGCAAAAACCGGAGCTAACCCAAAAACCAACACGCTTGCGATTATGATCGGTAATATGCTTTTAATCTTAATTTTCATTTTCATGGGTTTACTCCTGTTCGCCGGACTGCCCTTGCAGATTTACGACATCGTCTTGAAGCATGGCGGGAGCTTTCGATACAGGTGGTTTTTTCGGTGAAGATTTCGGTGGAGATTCGACTTTGAAGTGATGAAATAACCAGTGCGCCACCCACATCAGCACAACGAGCAAAGCAGCAAACCAACCGGCGGCGATACCCTGCGAAATCATCTGCGGGGTAAACAGCGATGCTATACCAAGCCCAAACGCACCGGCTAGCACCACCAGGCATCGCCAGAACCCGGCGATTAAGAGCATCACAACTCCGAACACAACGATGACGACCCATATGATTATGTGGAACTTCGCCGAACGCATCGTCCAGACTTTTAGCGTCTTGCTTGCACCCTGACGAATAAAATTCCACCCCCGCCCCTCGGTGGGTTGTTGCAGTTTAAACTTCCCACCATAGGCCCCTGCGACATCCGAAACCATTTTGTCGGTTTGATATTCCGTCAGTGCGGAAAAATCCGAATCTGTCGACAGCACCAGCTGTTGCTGCGGAAGATAAACTCGCCACAGCGTCTGCTGCACGGGTACAGACTCATCGACCCGCGGGGCAGCAAGCTCCAAAGACTTGACATCGCTCATGGAGTAGTTTACCTGGAGCGTAACTTTCGAAACCTCACCCCCCGACGAAGGTAATCGCACGACCTGCTGGTTTGGTTCGCTCCCGGTTTCCACAGCTGCGTCCGTGTCGCCGTTAATCAACACACCCAACGACTTAGCGTTGCGGGGCAGCGTGTATCCGAACCGATCCCCACGCCTCGTCTTAATGAAAAACGTCGCACGGGCATTAAGCATACCGTTTTTACCGAGGGTCTGCTCGACAACGCACAGCTGCACCATCGTGGTGACAACTTGTGCTTCTTCCTGATGCACAACTTCAAACGAACCGGCAAACGGATTGGGGGTCTGGAGCGTTAGGTTGTACTTGAAGGCAAGCGAGGCTCGCTTGCGGAACGGCGCGTAGGGCAAGTCGGCGGGGCTACCGGGGTCGGCCTTGGTCATACCGGAAAAATTCGTGTTTACCACCGCCAACGAGTCAGACTTTGCAATCGCAACCGTTCCGCTCTGGTCGGAAATTTTACCAGCTGCAAACACCGGAGCGATTGTCAACTTCTTACCCTGCGCCCCAAACTGAATCGACCTGCGCGAATTGACCCGCAGCTGATATTTCCCGATGACCGGGGACTGCAGCACGATTTTATAGTACGCCCACTTGACGTCCTGCTTGCCGTCGGCACCCTTGGTTTGCTGGCCGGGGGGTAGCTTCTCGATTCGCGGTTTTTCCTTGATGTTCGCCCCGCGAATTTCCACGCCCGCGTCGGCAAGGGCGGCGGGAAGTTTCAGATATAGCGTATCGACGGGGGCGTAGAGAATGTTGTACTCGATCAGCGTTTGCTGACTCAGGGCACCTTCCATGACGTCCACGAGGTGATGCGCGACGGCAGAAATCTGCACAGACTTGACGGCGATGTTAAACTTGGCACCGGCGGGCTTGGCAGCGTCCGGCGAACGGAACTCAAATCCCATCGCCTGATCGTTCAGCACGGTTTTTTGTTTTTGCTTTTGCCTCCGCATAACGCCAAATCGCACGGCCTTGAACTGATCCAGCTGCGAAACTTCCGCTCGCAAACTACGATCCAACCGCAATGTCAGTCGGCCGCTGTACTGTTTGAGATTTTTCGCGTCAGGTCGCGGCAATACAAACTCAACATCGTCGGTTGGTTTGCTGCGGGAGGCTCGCGCGTTGAGCGCGAGACTAAAACCTCCAACACTCTCGCGACGCAGCAGAATTTTTAACCTGCGGTCGGCGCCCTTCCCCACAAGTTCGTAGTCCTCTACAAGCTTCGCGGGTTTCACCGATATTATTTTCCACGGTTCGGGGAAGCTCATCTCCACACGAAAAACGCCCACACGTTTAATGTCATATCGCAGGATCCCCTGCAGCAGCATTTCGTCCGGGGAAACGGTCAGGTTCCAATTCTGTGCGACGTAAATTCGCGGTTCAACGGTTGATATGTTCAGTTTGCCCCCGTAATTGGCAGTAACAAACCGATAGGCGACGGCTCCGCTGCGAATATTCTTCGGCAATTGACCGACATCCACACGGTTAAGCCCTACCGCATCGCCAAGCTCCACACTCCTGCGCGGCGAATGCAAAAGCCCGACCAATCCCGACCGCCGCAAAACATTTTGCGTCACAATCGGAGTAATCGCAACGGTGGCGGTGTCGTCTTTTAAGAATCGCTCCATTTTTACGGCAAGCGAATACTTGCCCTTGGCGGGTGAAAAAAGTTTGACCTTCAATGTCTTACCAGCTGGGACTCCGGAGGCCCTGGCGGCCTTGAGAGCTGCCGATTTGGCCTCGCCGCCACCGATTTTTTTACCCGTCGCGTCGGTAAGTTCCCAGTTGGCGATGTTGGCACCGTCAACGCCGATAACGCGGAAATTTCCCGGCAACTGAATGGTGAAACTGTCAACCCCACGCCGCCGTATGTCGTAGTCGAACCGCACGTCGTATTTGATCAGCGCCTCGTCGACGTAAATCTTCTGCAGCTGATTACACGTAATGACGGGAGCCAAATTCGCGGCGGCTTGGCTTCGCGGTTTCCAGCTGAGCTTGACCTTACCCGTGGCTCCGAGAAACGCCTGCAGCTTGGTGGCGGTTTTCCCGTCAATCTTAACCTGCGATGTGGTCGTGGCGAGCACAGGGGCAACGTCTACCTTCATGTTCTCCTCGGGAATCGTCAACTCCAATGTCGAAATCGCCGACTGCGGAACGCGAAACTCCAGTATGTGCAGCCCGGGTTTGGATACGAGTTGGCGAACGAATTTGACATTCAATACGCGACGGCCTTTACCTTTGGTCAGCAGCGTGTACTTGCTTTTGACAATTCGCAGCAGGCAGGGAATTTTTGCGTCTTGCGCTTTTGGCGTTTTGGCGTCGCTGTCGGCAACGAAGCTTACTTTCTCGACAGCCACCTCGCCCAGCCCGATCGGAACATTAACCCAATCGTCGGTGAGAATGTCGACGGTCAGCTGCATTTCCATACGAGCGAGATCAGTACCAACCTGCCCATTGAAGCGGGCGGTACTTATGAGGTAGTTAACCGGGGCACGATCAACCGGAGCCGGTTTGCCCTGAGCAGCAGACCAGAGCTTTTGAAACTCGTCGTACGGGAGAAAAACGCCCTGCTTCTTTCCGCCGATAACATCCTGGAGTTTATCGTACGGAACGTAAACCGTTGAGGGTAGTTCAGGATTAGCCCCGAACGCAACAACACCCAAAACCAACAAAACCAACGGACCAGCTAAGAATTTCAATTCGCGCATGATTTTTCTCCCGAAAAATGCAGAAAGACATTAGAGGCTGTTTCACAACCTCATTTCTGTTACGGCCGGTTCTTTTTCGTCCTGACTTCGTCATCAAAAAGGCAGAATATCCTCAAATATGCAGCCTTCTTGTTTCCTCGTCAGGCCGAAAAACTTCACGGCCTCACGACGAAAGCAGGTTGTGAAACAGCCTCTAGCTCAATGCTCTTTTTGACACATGAAAACGCAAACGGTTCCACTTTTTTTGAAAATTTCACTTCTTCCCCAAAAAAAGCACACCGTTGCAATCTCCTCAACTTCAAGAGCATCTTAAGGTTGAGATGCGATTGTACTGCGCCAGCGAGGACAAGGTTGTCAAAGACGCTGAAGCAGACATAGTAAGCTACGTCGATGCAAGCGGACGCAGACAAACGCCGCCGCAGCTAGCAGTACGGTTGCAGATCAAGCTTAACATGCTCTAGTATGGACAAAAGTATAGGCAAAGAGGCTGGGAAACTCCAGAAAAACATCAGCGCATAAAAAACCGGCCGCAGCCCTAACTGCAAAACCGGTTTTGCTTCAATTCGCCATGCGAGATATCAACACGATATCAGGCGGCGAAGGTTTTTTCGATCTTCATGGGTTCGGCGACTGGTGCGACGCTGAGACGCTTCGGTGCCACTACGAGGAGGCTGTCCATGCCGAAGCTACCGGGTTCCAAACCGCAGGCGGCGTAGTCTGCGAACCACTCGCCGTCCGCACAGTAACGGAAACGATATTCACCCGCCGGGAGCGACATTTTGCACCCCCAATGGCCTTTTCCAACCGGCTGCATCTTCAGATCGTCAGGCTTCCAGTCGTTAAAATCCCCTGCAATGCTAACGCGCTTAGCATCAGGCCGAAAAAACATAAAATCCACAGATCCATTCTCTATCGTAACCATTCCTTTATGCCCTTTCCTTAAACAGCTCAAGCTAATCTCAAAAGCTGTTTCAAAATCATAATAATCAGAAAAGTGTTAAGTACGACAATAATCACCATACCATCAATCATTCTAGCAATCCGATAGGACAGAAACCCTATAAAAAGCGAATGTCGGCCCGGCCAAGGACAAAGCTTTCACGATAACGACTTGTTTAATAAGTAATTAAGCGTTATCTAAAAATTTCTGGTTTTATTTTGACTCGTTTGCCGTAATTTCAGATTTTGTCCGGTAAAGTCCGAAAAAGTCGTATCCCTCAGCCGAGAAAATCCCGCCAAATACCACAAATCCACCTCAAATACTCCGCGCCCGCAGCGACCGGGTGTCCAGCAGGTAAGCGTTCACCGTTTTTTCCTGTTAATCAAGCGAATGTTTCTTTTTTGTCAGAATCACAGGATGATTATTCATTTCGGATTTTGGATTGGGGATTTCGGAATTGAGAAAAGAAATCTTACCGCAAAGAACCACAAAACCCTGCCAAGGGTAACAATAAAAGCTATCTGTATAAATTTGCATCCGCCGCTTTGCGTTCTATGTGTTCCTTTGTGGTGAATTCTTCTCTTAAATCTTAAATCCGAATTCCGAAATCCAAATTCCGAAATCTAATTTGCCGGTGAACCTCTGCTGTGGGGGGTTGCATTTGCCGTGTGATAATTCTAAACTGCACCGTTCGCGAAATTTGGCGTAGGAGAAACCATGAAAATAGCTTATTTCGACTGCTTCGGCGGGTTGGCTGGTGACATGATCGTCGGTGCGTTCCTCGACGCGGGGCTCGATCTCGCTGCCCTGAAGCCCGAGCTGCAAAAACTCGACATCGGGGAGTTTAGTGTCAGCTGCAAACAAACCGCCCGCGGTGGGATCACTGGAACGAAATTCGACGTCGAAGTCCAGGGGCACGATCATCACCATCGGGGGTTGAGTCAGATTCTCGAAATTATTTCGGTGGCGAAGCTCGTTGGTAAAACCGGTGATACCGCCTCGCGGATATTCAAACGTCTTGCCGCCGCCGAGGCCAAAGTTCACGGCTGCGATATCGAGGAAATTCACTTCCACGAAGTCGGCGCCGTCGACAGCATCGTAGACATCGTCTCAGCCGCCGTGGCCATCGAACTACTGGGCATCGATCGCATCGCATGTTCGCCGATTCCGATTGGCAGCGGCACGGTAAAATGTGCGCACGGGATAATTCCGCTACCTGCCCCGGCGACGGTTGAGCTGCTGGTAAACGCACAAACCTTCCCTGCCCTGAATCCCGGTGAGGCCACGACCCCAACCGGCGCTGCCGTAATGACGACCCTATCGGAAAGTTTCGCTACGCCGCCGGAAATGAAAATCGCATCCATCGGTTACGGTGCCGGTTTGCGCGACGATGAAAACGCCCCGAATTTGCTGCGGGTGATTATCGGGCACGATTGCGAAGACGGCGAGGCAGACTCTGTGGTGGAGTTGTCGGCAAACATCGACGACTGCACGGGCGAGCTGCTGGGGGCGGCGATGGATAAACTTCTGGCGGCCGGTGCGTTGGACGTATGGATCACGCCGGGATACACGAAAAAATCGCGGCCGACATCTGTACTGTCTGCGTTGTGCAAACCGGGCGACGTCGAACACATGCGGCAAATCATATTCGTGGAGACTACCACGTTTGGAATTCGCCAGCGTTCGTGCGGCCGGGTTAAGCTCGCTCGCGAATTCGCAAGGGTGGAGACGGCTTTCGGCCGCGTGCGTGTGAAAGTCGGGCGACTTGAGGGCGAGATCGTAACGGTATCCCCGGAATTCGCCGATTGCAAAACGGCGGCGGAATCTCACGGCGTCAACATACAAAGCGTAATGGACGCCGCGAAATCGGCGTGGGCCAACGGAGCGTTCTAGACAATGGCAACACTCGCAATTATTCTCACGATATTCGCCGCCTTACCGTCGCTGATTTGGCTGGGGCGGCACATACGCATTTCTCGCGAAGGTAACGGCGGATTCGTACTGACCGACGCATATGGCGGCCCGCCGGAGTCGGCACCGAAGATAAGCATGCTGGTGGCGGCGAAAGATGAGCAGGATAATATCGAGGCGTGCGTTCGCGGGCTTGCGGGGCAGGACTATCCGAACTTTGAGATAATCGTCTGCAACGACCGCAGCGACGACCGAACCGGGAAAATCATCGACAACCTCGCCGCCGAGTTCGACAGCGTAACGGCGATCCATATCAACGAACTGCCCGACGGGTGGAAGGGTAAAAATCACGCGATGCACGTAGCTTCGCAGCAGGCATCGGGTGAGTATCTTTTCTTCACCGACGCCGACTGCCGGCACACATCACCGCGAATGATTTCCGTCGCCGTGCAACTGATAATCGACAAGAACGTCGCACTGCTGAGTATGCTCCCGGTGCTGGAAACCAAATCGTTCTGGGAAAACGTCATCCAGCCGCTCTGTGCCGGGGTCATGATGCTGTGGTTTGAACCCAACCGCGTGAATAATCCCAAATCGACCGCCGCCTACGCCAACGGTGCGTTTATGCTGATGACCCGCGAGGGGTACGACAAAACCGGCGGACACGAGGCGATGCGAAACGTTATGCAGGAAGACATGCTCTTTGCCCGGATCGCCAAAGCACGCGGACTGGGCGTGTACGTCGCACGCAGCAGAGGGCTTTTCGTGGTGCGAATGTACACGTCGCTGCCGCAAATGTTCAACGGGTGGACGCGGATATTCTTCGGGTCGATCCCGCAGATTCGCCGGTTGATAATTTCGTTCGTGGCGTTGGTGCTGGTGGCCCTTTTCCCGTACATCGCAATGGTGCTGGGATACACAATGGCTGGCGAGTCGGCGGCGAACTCCAACTGGTGGCTGGCGTGCGGAATCGCGGGGACGGTTTCGTGCGTGATGCAGCTAACGGCGATCTACCGATTCTATAAGCTGATACTGGCTAACAAATATCTGTGCTGGACGTACGTCATCGGATGCATCATCGTCTGCTCGGCCCTGCTGCGAGCAATGCTCATGCACCGCCCCGGAGCAAAAGTCACGTGGAAAGGCACCACGTTTGAGGCAAAAACCCGGCAACGCCGGGGGTAATAAGTAGCACGCCCCCTAACAGTGGGTCGTAGCACGACGGGCCCACCAGCGGTGGAGGCAATAGAGAGTAGGGAATAGGCACTAAGCGTCAGCGAAGTGAAATTCCGGTGCAGTGCCTTGTTGGGCATCATTTGTCATCAGAAACGTGTCTTTTGAGATGGCAGACATTCAACCGTCCACCCATCAGCTTGAATCTGTGCCCAATCATGTTGCATTAGCGTTGGAGGAAATACAACTTCACCAGCAAGCTGTTCTCTGGTAAACCACCCGACTTCAATAATACCTTCTTTCTTGGCTTCTTCAGTGTTGCTGATGTGCCCATAGGCAACTTCACAGGTCATCCATACCTTGCTCATTTTGAAACAAGAACAGATCAGGTCTTCAATCGCAACAACCATTTTAGGCTGTACTGTAAGCCCGGTTTCTTCTTTCGTTTCCCTAATAATTGCTTGAACAACATTCTCTTCATCTTCCAACGCGCCTCCAGGGCCCACAAGATAGGTTTCACCAGTGCTTTCCCGGTATCTGACAAGAAGCACAGCATCATCTTTGAAGGTGAGTCCCGCTGCAGCTATTCGATGTGGTTTGCTCATATTTCTATACCCAACATAGTATTATCCAACAGTAACTTTTCGGAGTGTAGCAATGCAGGTGGGAGATTGCAACATTGGTTTGTATTCATTGCTTAGCCACCGGCGTTGCCGCTTGCCTCCGGTGCTACCGGTCATTGCGAGCCCCGATGGAATCGGGATAAACTCCGCGAAGCAATCTCGAATCTCATAGATTTAGATTGCCGCGTCGCTTTGCTTTGGCGTGAACCATCCGAGGCATCTTCGCTGCGCGAATCTGCGGTCGGAAGTTCCAATCAATCACCCAAAAATGCAAAAAGACCCGGCCTTAAAAGCAGAATGTTTCTCGTATGCGCAGTAAAAAAGCCGTAGTGTTACCCACGGCCTTTTTGCCTCTCGTGCAACGAGCTATTCGCGGTGCTCGTAGCACTCGGAGCGAAAAGATTTGAACTTTCGACCTCTGCGTCCCGAACAAAAATTATACCCATATCTACATATAACAATACTTATACGAAAGAATCGTAACTGCTTATAACAAAAGGGTTTATGTTAATTATGCTAAGCAAAAGAAGTGGTTGTTTGTTTCCCAACATATCCATTTTTATCCCAATTACTGGGCGCATTACTGGGCGCAATCGCAACCTCTGTATGTTTTACGAATATAGGAATAAATAGAGATGGGCACAGCAGTCGCGAGCTTTGTTCCAATCCAAACAAAGCACATATGCTTAGAGGATTTTGTGGGTTAAAATAACAGAGAACCAATTTACCAACGACAAAGATATAGCTAGAAAAATGCTGCAACTATGGGATAACGCAAAAGGGTTAGACAGCCTGTCAGTATATCAGCCATGCGAAAATTTCGCGACATGACACCCTGAGTTTCTGCTTTGTCCCAATTGGAACAAAGCGCGCGAGCAAAGCTATGGTTTTGTAAATGGTTTCTACAAGATGCAAAAAAAATGGCGAAGCTGGCGGGTTGAGGGTCCTTCCCAGTTAACATGTCTTCCATTCATGACCAGCTTCACCAATCATGATGATACTTGATTAGAGGTGATGGGGGCAACTGTCAAATGAGAATATGAGTTCCATCTGACCGTTCGTCTCAATTGGAACGAAGTTGATGAGACGGTTCGGTTCTGAGCATCGAGGTTGAATCTGGGGCATCCTGGCGATTCTGGCGACTAATGTTTCAGGCTGGACGCATCCGCATATCCCCCGAAATTGCTAAAAAAGACTTTTTGCTGCGTTGGATGTAAAAGGCGGAGTAAAATCTTAGCGCTGGGCGGAGCAAAAACATAGCGCCCAACTGTATGTCTACCCCGGAACACCCAGGGTGTCAAGTTCAATCCATCATTACTCAGTTATCACTACTCAGATCATCAGTTTTTTTCT
>DAOVZK010000067.1 GCA_030635145.1 Planctomycetota bacterium
AAAAATAAAACCGGCTTGCAATAATTGCGACACAGTCTGGAAGCGAAACCCCCGGCTAAATGTTTCTTAAAAATTAGCCCTGAAAGGGCGACAGAAGCACTGGGCCGTTTGTTTCTGCCGCGATAATCCCAAGATTTCTATCGCCCTTTCAGGGCTGATGTATCTATTGGCCCTACACCGTGGGCTTTTTTAATTGCCCACGGCTAAATTCTGACCACCCCTGCGGGGTTAAAATCAAAAAGAAAAACAAAAACCAGCCCCCGCCAGAAAATCAGGTCGCTCACTTTCCGCAGATGCAGCAGCAATCCGCCTTGACTTTTGAGCCTCGGTAACCGAACATTACTGCAACTGTTTGTGGTGTTTGTATTTTTTGGCGTCCGCTGTGGCAGCGAGGCTTGTTGGAGATATCCGATGGAATTTCATTCTGTTCCCGACGGTAGAGTTGGATCGATGAGCAAAACCTCCTGGTTTACGGCCCAGCTGTTGGGACTGGGGGTTCTGGTCGTTGCATTGCTCATGGTTCCGATGCAGGTACTCGCCGCCGGGGAAAAAGAATCGAATGCAGAAACTCTCGCCCGAAAGGCAGCCCTCGCAAATGTCCGCTCGCAGATTCTCGCTCTGAAAATTACCCCCAGAGTTACCGTCGAGAATTTCGCCAACACCAACAAAGACACCCGCCAGGCCGTGGCCAAATGGCTGACGTCTATCAAACGCGGCAAGGCTAGCACAAACCAAGACGGCGTCATAACTGTTACCGTCAAGGTTTCGATGCGCGCGGTTCGGATGCGGTTAAGCGATATCTACGCCTCGTATTACGACGGTACACGAATTAAATCCGACGACATCAGCAACATCGCCGCCACGAACAATTGCAAAGAACTGCTGGCTAAGGGCACGAGTACAAGCACACCGGCGACCACCCCCGTGAAAAAACCATCCGACGAAATTCCGACACCAGTTCCGGTAGATGTGACACCTGTCGTATCGCCCGACCTGCCCACCACCGCCCCTTCCGACAACTGCTGGAAAAATGACGTGCTGCCACGTCAGGAGCGTAGCGCCAAACTCATGGCCGAGCTTAACGCCAAAAAAGATGCCCTGTATCGCCTCGGACAGCGAATGCGAAGCGTGGAAGTTGGTGCGATCAAAGATAAAAACGTCACCAAAAAATTCACCGTGAATGATTTCATCGTTAACTCCACAAACCCGGATGTTGACATGAGCGAATTTTTGCGGGCAGCGATAAAAAAGCAAATTACGCTACGCCCCGACATGCCGGTATGCGAAATTCAGATGCAGACCGAACTCAAACCGACGATTGCGGTTTTTAAAAGCTGGGCTGACGAGAATTACACCGACGATAAGGGGCATATCCAGCTGCTGCGGGACTACGTGGAAAACGCCAAACCAGAAACGATTACTGAAATCGGCACAGGCGTGGTTCCTGCAAAATACCTCAAAGAAAAATATCAGCGAAAGCAGGAACTACTCGTAAAATTCGCCTCCCGCCCCCCGCTGTGGATAAGCGAAACAATTACGGTTACCGGCGAGGCGCCCATCGAGGCAAAAGACAAAAAAGACGACAAGAACGCTGAGGATGAAGAAAAAACATTCGCCGCCGCTAAGGCTGTTGCATTGGAGGCCGCAAAGGCCAACGCCGAACGAAAATTACAGGCGAAATTGCTGGAGCTTGAACTTCCCATTTACAAATCGGTAAAAAATCTCACCGCCAAATCTCCCGAGCTTGTCAAGCAGCTTCGGGGCGTCAAGACGAATGTCGAGGAAGTCAACGACCCACAGCTTCAGCGGGATAAAATCGTCAGGGTAAAGTTGTCGGCAAACCTTAAACCCGTTTGGGACATCATGCTGATTAACTGCAGTAAAAATCGCCTGTAGGATATGTGACATCTGATTTTGCTTACGGTTGCACAATGGAACAAGGAATCCTGCTTTTATAAAATACGAATCTCTAAATCCTAAATACGAAACAATATCGAATGTTCGAAATCCAAATTTTAAAACAGAAGTAACCGCTATCAATTTTCTGTTATTTCGAATTTTGATGTTTCGCATTTGTTTAGAATTTAGATATTCGTGTTTCGCATTTAAATCACAAGGAGTCTTTTATAAAAATGGAATACGGTATTGGAAAAGTCGGGCGAGTTGTTGTCGCGAGATTTTTTGATGGCGAGGACATCTACGCCGAAATCGAGCAGCTCGCCGCCCGTGAAAATATCCGCAATGCCAGCGTATTGCTGGTCGGCGGAATGCGAAAAGGTAAGGTCGTCGTCGGGCCGAAGAATCCCACCGGGCCGATCGAACCGGAATTTCGCGAATTTGACGATGCCCGCGAGATCGCCGGTGTCGGCACGATCTTTTGTGACGATGAGGGGCCGAAACTGCACCTTCACGCCGCCATCGGCCGAGGGGATCAAACCTTCGCCGGATGCCCGCGCGGCGGGGCAACGGTTTTCTGCGTGCTTGAGGGTATCATCACCGAAATCCTCGACGTCAACGCCACGCGAGAAATCGATGGTGACATCCCGCTGAAGCTGCTAAAAGTTCGGCCGTAGGCGCAAGGTGCAATAGATCGACTTTGGGGAGAGGCAAAATTTGCCCCTCCCACCCCAGCCGCGCCGTTATTCACTCAGATCGGCAAGGGCCTTCCGCACGGCCTCGAGCATGTACGTAAACGCCGGGCCACCGCCCATAACGACCGCTAGTTTCGATGCGTCTAAAATTTCCCGCCTGGTCAGACCCATCTTGAGTCCCTTGGCAACATGCAGATCAATGCAATACCCGCACTGTTGGGAAACCGCCAACGCAATAAGGATCAGTTCGGTGGTTTTGGGGTCGAGGTCGCTCTGCTCTTCGGCACTTTTGATAAGGCCCATAAAAGCGTTCATGAACTCCGGATATTCCTTGCTCATTTCGCCCATGTTCTTTTGAATGCTTGCTACGCTTTCCTGTGTTGTACGCATAACTGTTTCCTTGTTGGTTAAGTTTCAAAATTTCAAATATGATGATTGCAACTACTATGTTACTAAAATTTTCGGCTGCGTTCGAGGATATCTTCCAGGTCGTGGCAAACTTTGTCGACCTGCTTGTCCTTCAGCGCAAGGATATCCTTCAGCGCCTCGCCGATGGCGGGAATGTATTTCTCGATGTAGCTGCGTTTTTTGAGTTCCTGGCGAATTCGCACTGCTTTGCGGATATGCTTACCCAGCTTTCGGCCGCAGTCTTGCAACGCCAATTTTAATTCCTTTATAATCTCGGGATACGATGCGATGGCTTCCTTCGATTCACTGGTAAACGGCACCCAGACCGAACCCATATGCACCACGAGCGTAAGGTCGCCCGTTGGCAGTGCTCCACGGGACTGCTGCAAACCATACGACCGCCAATTCATCTGCAGGATACTTTTGTAGACCGCACACGCCCCCTGCTGATACTGTAGCGGCACGCGATTGGCCAAACGCATCACCTTTGCCTGCTGGCGTTCTTCGTTTCCATTGCCGGAATCTTCCTCGTCGATTTCCTGTATCAACCGCTCCTCGCGTTTTTCCTTCGATTCACCTCGCCCGTAGGCCAGGCCAATTTCTATCACAAACGGATTACCGCGGTAGACGGCTGGGCGGCGGGAGACGGCAATATATATTTCGGCATCGACAACTTCTTTCAGCCCCGCGATGAGTTGCTCTTCGCCGATCGGCACAACGCAGTTGGTACTGGGCGCGAGAATTTTTGTTTCGGCGATGCTCGCGAAGATTGCCTTCGCCATCCCGGCGTCTATTCGTGACGGCCGCGTTTTTATCGTCAGCCCCCCTGCCTTGCCGCCTTCTTTTTTGGCAGCCGTATCGATAATTTCCTTCGCCACCCGCGGAGTTACACGCGAAAATTCGCTGCTTAAAAATTGCTGCACCGATTTTGCGGAAGTATCCTGCAGCATCTTGATAAGTACGCCCAACTCGACGCCGTACGGGTGCGGCTGCACTTCCTGCGGAATCGGGGGCAGTTCCTTGACGGCGCCGGCGTATTCTTCCTCGCGGCCGTCGGGGGCAATGTAAAAAAACGTCACGTGCGGATTCGCCACCGCCGTCTGCAGCAGATACTCGTCCACGCTCTGCCGGCCCCGCTGATATTTCGCCTCCAACTCGATATCCACCTGCGTGCCGTGATCGATGCCTTCCCATTCGATAACGTCGTCGCGGATGATCTCCGGTTTGTTTTTTCGCGTATCGATTTTCAACTCGTAGAAGTGCGCGTTGGCACGTTTGCCGATTCGCGAAGTAATTTGCACAGGCTTACCCGTCGTCAGCAGACCGTACATCCCGGCGGCACTAATGCCGATGCCCTGCTGCCCGCGAGACATCCGCAAACGATGAAATTTGCTGCCGTACAACAGCTTCCCGAAAATATTTGGTATTTGATTCTTCACAATCCCAGGCCCGTTATCCCGCACGCTTACGATAAAATGCGTTTCGGAGACCTGCGTGATTTTTACGTGAACCACGGGCAGAATTCCCGCTTCTTCGCAGGCGTCGAGAGCATTATCGACAGCCTCTTTAACGGTGGTCAGCAACGCCTTGCGAGGATTATCGAATCCGAGGAGGTGGCGGTTCTTGGCGAAAAATTCGCTGACGGAAATACTGCGTTGTGCCTTGCCCATAGACTCGGCCGTTGCGTATTTGTGCTTCTTGGCGGTGCGTTTCTTGACGGGCTTTTGATCGGACGCGCCCGATTTCTTTGCAGCTTTTACGGAAGATGCCGAAGATGCAGAAGAGACAGACCCCTTCGCAGCTGCGGGTTTTTTGGCGGTCTTTTTCGCGGCAGTTTTTACCGAAGATTTCACCGAAGCTTTTGCCTCAGCCTTCTTCGCCGCAGGTTTGCTTTCGATATTGTCGAAAAGCGACGGTTCCGCTTTCTTGGCCTTCTTCGCTTTCTTAAACGTTTTCTTCGCCGTTTTTTTCAACGTCTTTTTAACCGCTCGTTTCGCCATCCGTGCTACTTCCTTCATGTATTGCAAAAACCAAGAAATAATCCCTATCCATGGGATTGGAGACGCAGAAAATTCCCGCATCAATCAGCTGACTGTAATAAACTACCTCTCCCACGTCAAGAGGTCGTAGCACGACGAGCTATTAATTGCCTCCAATGCTACTGCTGCCTCCGCGGCTCGAGGTTTGGATCCCCCGCTGATGTCGATAGATATTTCTAATATTATGGTGCAGAACTCTTAGGATTTTTCTTAAGTTTGTCCGCAACGGAACTATATCCTGGATATTTCGTTTTTAGTTCCTTAAGTATCTTATCGGCCTCAGCATTTTTATTGTTAGCTTTCATGCAACGAGCCAGTGCGATTCCCGCAATAGGAGAAAAAAATGAATTCTCCTTATACAAGTCAGAATAATACTTTTCTGCTTCAGTATATTTTTTTGCCCGTTCCTTTAAATAACCAGCGATCAACTGCATCATATCTTTATCAATAGGACTCGCTTTGCTCTTGATTGTTTTTTCTATTATCTTGCTAAGTAATATTGCAGATGTATCATCCTGGATATAATCGCTAAGTGGGAGATCGGTAAGCCCAACCACAGAGAGTTGATGCATAGCTGCCATGTAACCCATTTCCATCTTCTTCGGGTCAGTTATCAATTTTTTATTAGCTTCGCTCGCACCTTGAGTGTTCTTGTTTATTTCATATCCAATCCAATCGGAATAGAAATCATATAACTCTGCCCAGTCTTGTGGAGTGGGTCGTTTTGTCTGCTTAGCTTTTTCTAATTTAGCTAAAGCCTTATTTTTTTTACGCAGATGTTCTGATGCTATTTCAGACAAATACAGATTACAAATCGTGTCCAACATTTCTTTGCCTTCAATTTTGCCTGTTGCCTCTTCCAAGATTAAGTCATAGTTACTTTTAGCTTTTGGGATATCATTTGATTGTTTTGCAATAGTAGCAACCCAAAAACGTCCCATAATTTTTACAGGCAAATTCATATCCGGTGCCTTATCTTCTGGGTGCTTACTAATAACATCTTCCAGTATTGAGATTGCTTTCTGTGAATCTCCACAAAGATTAGCTGCCTGCGCAGCTACAAAAGAAGATTTTACGCCTAGTTCATCCTGTTCCAGAAGCAAATCTATCTGTTGTGTGGCTTCAAGTCGATCTGATTTATTTTGTTTCTGCAACCAAGCCACAGTGGCTTTGGCTATATTTATTTCTATTTTGTATGCCTGCAGTCTTTTTTCTCTATTTATGGTCTTCGCTTTATCCTTATTTTCAGCAACACATATCCCCGAAAGCATCAGTATTACAATACAAATTGTTGTTATATAAGTTCGCATTAAAATTTCCTTTCTTTCAATATAAATTATTTATCCGTATGAGTTACTGTTGGTCTTGTACTATCTATTGGCATCCAATATATCAGAGATGGGCCATGGTGGGGGTTTTGCAACCACGTTTACACATCGGATTATTTAAAACTCTCTCCGTTACTTCGTGCAGTTTTTGGACGCAGGTGGCGAGTTGTTTTAATTGCTCTTCGGTGATTTTGTAATCGCGGCCCCTACTTAATCTTTATCCCGACGCCGGATTTTTCCCACTTGTTGGCGAGGCGGCGAAAATCTTTGGTTAGTTGTCCCAGCTGCGTGGTTATCTCGAGCAGATTATTGTACAGCTTCGGATCGTTGAGCATTTTGGCAACGGTGCCCTTACCGCTGTTGATTTTCTCGGCGGTCTTGCGAAACTCCTTAATCATCAGGCCGATTTCACCGGCGTCGGTAATGAGTTGTCGCGTAAGTTCGTCGGCGTTGGCCATGGTTTTGTTGGCCGACTTCATAAACTTCGTCAGATCATCCGAGGCCGTCGCGAGATTCTTCAGCGTCTTTTCGAGGTTCGCCTGATTTTTGCTGTTTCCGGCGACGGCGTAGACGGCGTCGAGCGTGCGGTTTAGTCGCGTGATTGTTCCGAGCAATCCGGGGGTCGGAGTTGCTGCGCCATCGGCCGGGGGCGTAGTAGCTGTTGCCGGTTGTGTAGTTGACGTCCTCGCGGGGGTGTCGCCTTCGAGCAGCTTGTTGAGATTCACCGCGAGTTTGCCGAAATCTTTCATCGCATTCGTCAGCTCGGGCGGAAACATCCCCCCGCCGGTATGCGAAATACCCACAAGCTTGATAACCATGTCATCGGGGTAAAACTGCATTTCCTCGCCGGTTTCGGGATGCCTCTGCAGCGGCCCGTCCGGCCAGAGCGTGAGATATCCCTTGCCGGTAATTCCGCGTGCATGCACCGAGGCCTGCACATTGGACGGGAGCTGAATATTCGAATCAATGCGGGCCGTGACCGTTACGCCCTTTCGCGGGTCACCATCGGTAAAACTCACATCCGTCACGCGGCCGACAGATTTATCCAGCAAGTGAATCGTGTCACCCGGAATCAGCCCGTGCGTGGTCTCAAACTGAATCTTAACGACGTTACCACCACGCATGAACATCTGCGGTAGCCCGGTGAAAATCAGGATCAGCCCACCCAAAATTGCGAAGGAAACTATAACCATGATCCCTACCGTTATGTTGCGTTTATTTTCGTTCATTTTTTATCTTTTGCAATTTTCCTGTAAATCATTTTTTGACAGGATGACAGGATAGTTAATAGTTAGTTATAGATTTTTGATTTTTCATTTTACAATAATCAGCATCTTAAGTTCGCTCTATTATATTTTTGTTATTTATGTAAATTAAGAGATTAATTTTGGATTAACAAGATTTACTTTTCATCCAGTTATCCTGTCTAAAATTTCTCCGCGATTGCAAATTGCCCGTTGTCGAGTTCGGCGAGTTCTTCGGGGCTGGCATAACCGTTGATAAAACGTGTCACAATCTCGTCACTTACATCATCTAATTCGTCGGGCGTGGTGTCGAGTATAAAATTGCCCTCGTGCAGCATAAGAATGCGGTCGCCGACTTTTCGCGCCGAGGCCATATCGTGTGTGACGACGACGGCGGTGTTACCGAGCACATTTCGCAGCCGGTTGATAAGCTCGTTTATGAGGTCGGCACGAATCGGATCAAGCCCGGTTGTCGGTTCGTCGTAAAGGATAACGCGCGGATGCATCACAATCGCCCGCGCCAGAGCGACGCGTTTTTTTTGCCCGCCCGACAGCTCAACCGGAAACCTGTCCTGCAAATTATCAAGCCCCACCAGCTGCAGAACTTCCCTGGCACGCCGCTTGCGATCAGCTGCGTCGCCGCGGTCGTGCTCCATCAGCGGAAAGCAGATATTCTCCTCGACAGTCATCGAATCGAACAACGCCGACCCCTGAAACAAGAACCCCATTTCCTGCCGCGCCGGAGAAAGCCTCCGCTCGGAAAGATTCGATATCTTCTCGCCGCGAAAATATACATCCCCGCTGTCCGGGCGCAGCAATCCGACCATGTGTTTCAGCAGTACGCTTTTCCCGCACCCGCTAGGCCCGATGATAACAGTCGTCTCGCCGGTTTTGATTTCGATATCAACGCCACTCAGCACCCGAACGTCACCGAACGACTTTGAAACATTCACCAACTGAATTATCGCACCCGGATTAACCATAATTATTGTCCGTCAATCTGATAAATCATTGCCGTTTCGTGCCGGTGCCCGCGGTCATACCATTCCAGGCATTCCCGCCAGACTTTTTCCGGTAGGTTTTTGATGTCGACCTGCTGAAATCCCAATCGCTCGAAAAATGTTTTTTCGTAGGTCATGGCGAAAATTTTCGGCAGCCCAAGGGCAATGGCATCGTTGATGCATTCGCGAACCAGACTCGTTCCGACATCCTGACCCTTAGCCGACTCTGCCACCGCCAATGAGCGAATCTCGGCACTGTCGCTCCAGAAAACGTCAAGCCCCACGCACCCGAGTAAACTTCCGTCGTCATCCTCGGCAACAACAAACCCGCGGACGGCGGCGTAGATGCTTTCCAAGGAACGGTGCAGCATGAGGTCTTGCTCGGCGTAGTAGTTCACTAGGTCGCAAATTTGCTGGGCATCTGTAATTTTAGCGTGGCGTATTTTCATAATCTTATCATGCATAGCTGACCCCACTACGAAGCAGAATCGACAAAAAGCGTCCAACACATTGTCTATTCTGACGGGCGTTTTTCAAAGGTTTTTTTTCGCAAACCGTCAAAACAAGTAGTATTGCTCGGAAATTAATCAGCTTATTTCCACGAATAACCGATAAAAATGCAGTGCCGCGTACCTGTTTGCGCGGGCCAACATGGTCGTGCCGGGTTGAGACCCGGCCTACGGGTTAAATTCAAAATCAGAATACCTAAATCCTAAACAAGCACCAAATTCAAATAACCAAAATTCAAAACAGCTACATCTGGAATCTTGACTTTGTTGTTTTGAAATTGAAATTTTGAATATTCGATATTGTTTCGGATTTAGAATTTCGTGCTTTGAGTTTTCAATTATGCTTGTTAGCTTGCGGTTACGCCGCAAAAATGAGGTTGGACATGGCTTCGTCAAGAAATATCGTCGTTGAAAAGACACCGCAGGCGGCTGCGATCAGGGCTGCCAAAATTTTTCGAGGTATCGTCACCGAGGCTGTAACTCAGCGGGCGGTTTGCGACCTTGCGGTTTCGGGTGGAACCACCCCGCACAACCCCTACAAGATTCTCGCCGAGCGGGCAGTAACCGACGGTGT
>DAOVZK010000009.1 GCA_030635145.1 Planctomycetota bacterium
CCCAACGCCAGCGACAAAATCTGATGCCCGAGACATATCCCGAAAATCGGAACTTTTTTATCCAGCAGTTGCTTGACGGTGTCGATAGCGTAGTCCAGCGGGGCGGGGTCGCCGGGGCCGTTGCTTAAAAACACACCGTCGGGTTTCATTCGCATGATTTCTTTTGCGGATGTTTTACCCGGTACGACCGTAACATCGCAGCCGTGCGAGCGAAGCAGCCGAAGGATATTCAGCTTGATCCCGAAATCCAGGGCAACGACTTTGTATTTTGCTTCTGGCTTTTTCTCCTGAGACTCTAAAACATCAAACACGCCCTCATCCCAGCGATACGTTTTTCTGGTCGTAACGTCTTTGGCGATATCTCGGCCGACAAGTCCGGGGTATTTTTGCAGTTTTTCCATCAGGGCCTTCTTGCCGAAGACCGTTGAGGAGATAACCCCGCGCATCGCGCCCTGGGTTCGGATATGCCGCACGAGCTTTCGGGTGTCGATGCCTTCAATGCCGACGACGTTGTTTTTCTTGAGGTACTCGCTCAGCGAATTTTCGTTCCGCCAGTTGCTCGGATAGTTGGAATTTTCCTTTACGATCAGTCCGCGAGCGAAAACCTTGCGCGATTCGCAGTCGGTCGTGTTTGTCCCGTAATTTCCGATCAGCGGATAGGTCATCGTGATGATTTGCTCGTTGTACGACGGGTCGGTAAGAATTTCCTGGTACCCGGTCATGGCGGTGTTGAAAACAACCTCGCCGCACTTTAACCCTTTGGCACCGAAACTTGTGCCTTCGAAAATCGTACCGTCTTCAAGTAGTAGAATTGCTTTCACTTATCTTTTCCTTGACGTTTTTCGCCCGGGGATCTGCTTGTTGTAGAGCTGGATTCCCTTGACGGTGAGTTTTTTGTCTTTCAGTGCGGTTATAGCTTTGACGGTGGCTTGGGCACCGCGGAGCGTTGTGACGTACGGTATTTGCGAGTCGAGGGCGGTGCGGCGGATCGAGAACGAGTCCTTGATCGATTCCTTGCCGATCGTGGTGTTGATGATCAGGTCGATCTCGCCGTTGATGATCGAGTCGACAACGTTCGGCCGCCCGTCCATAACCTTCAACACGAAACTTGACGGGATATTATTCTCGATCAGCGTGATGCACGTGCCTTTCGTCGCGACGATTTCGAATCCCATCGCGTGCAGGTCGCGGGCGACTTCGATGGCGCGGGCCTTGTCGCGATCTTTCACGCTGATAAACACGCGCCCGCTGGTTGGGAGATCATTCCCCGCGGCGAGCTGCGATTTTGCGTACGCCTTGCCGAACTCGTCGGAAATTCCCATGACCTCGCCGGTCGATAGCATTTCCGGGCCTAGCAGCGTGTCGATGCCCGGGAATTTCAAGAACGGGAACACCGCTTCCTTTACCGAGTAATGAGCGTGCTTAACTTCGCTGGTGAATTCGAGTTCTTCCAGCGTCATGCCCGTCATGATCTTGGCCGCGAGCTTCGCCAGCGGTACGCCGATGGTTTTGCTGACAAACGGAATCGTCCTGCTGGCACGCGGGTTGACTTCCAGAATGTAGATGTCGCTGCCTTTGATGGCGAACTGAATATTGACCAGCCCGCGAACCTTCAGCTCCAAGGCCAGCAACTTCGTCTGCCGCTTGACTTCGTCGAGAATTTTTTTGCTGATGGATACCGGCGGCAGCGAGCAGGCACTGTCACCCGAGTGAACGCCCGCTTCTTCGATATGCTCCATGACCCCGCCGATGATCACATCTTTACCGTCGCAAATCGCATCGACGTCGAGTTCGGTGGCGTCGTCGAGAAATTTGTCGACGAGAATCGGATGCTTGCCCGACACTGCCAGTGCCTCGTCGACGCACGCTTTTAGCGAAGCTTCGTCGTAGACGATTGTCATCGCCCGCCCGCCAAGAACAAATGACGGACGAATCAGCAGGGGGTATCCGAGCCGCTTTGCGATTTTTAGCGTTTGCGGATATGACATCGCCGTGCCGCTGAACGGCTGACGCAATTTTAGTTTGCTGACGACGCGGTTGAAACGTTTGCGATCCTCTGCCCGGGCGATGCTGTCCGGGGATGTACCGATAATTTTCACGCCCGCAGCCTCCAGCGAGTCGGCGAGCTTCAGCGGGGTCTGCCCGCCGAACTGAACGATTACACCGTCGGGTTTTTCGATTTCGACGATGTTCATTACGTCCTCAAACGTGAGCGGTTCAAAGTATAACCGGTCGGATGTGTCGTAGTCGGTGCTGACGGTTTCGGGGTTGCAGTTGACCATGATCGACTCGATGCCGATTTCCTTCAGTGCGAACGCGGCGTGCACGCAGCAGTAATCGAATTCGATTCCCTGCCCTATACGGTTCGGCCCGCCACCGAGAATGATGACTTTCCGCAGGTCGGTCGGGTTCGCTTCGCATTCGTCTTCAAATGTCGAGTAGAAGTAGGGCGTGGCGGCGGCGAATTCGGCACCGCATGTGTCGACGGTTTTGAACACCGCATTAACGCCCAGCTTCTGCCGGTGTTTTCGGAAACGCACTTCGTCGATTTTAAACAGCTCGGCGAGATACTTGTCGCTGAACCCGTACTCCTTGATCTTGCGGAGCATCTTTTTATTTAGCTTCGCCAATCCGCCGGCTGCGATCTTTGTTTCGAGATCGATGATGTCCTTTATGTTGTTCAGGAACCACGGATCGATTTTGGCCAGCTCGAAAACGTCTTCGACCGACATTTTGCGGCGGAAAGCCTCGGCTACGTACCAGAGCTTGTCCCAGCAATTGATTTTGAGTTTCTGCTTCAATTCCGATTCGGAAACTTCGTCGATATATTCGCTGCTCAGCGAGTAGCGGTCGATTTCCAGCGATCGGATAGCCTTTTGCAGCGACTCTTTGAAGGTTCGCCCGATGGCCATCGCCTCGCCGACCGACTTCATCTGGACGGTTAGCTCAGCCTGGGTGCCGGGGAATTTTTCGAATGTAAATCGCGGCCATTTCGTGACGCAGTAGTCGATTGTCGGTTCGAAGCAGGCCGGGGTCATTTTTGTGATGTCGTTGGGGATTTCGTCGAGCGTGTAACCGACAGCCAGCAGCGATGCGATTTTCGCAATCGGGAAACCGGTGGCCTTGGAGGCAAGGGCAGAGCTTCGCGAAACTCGCGGGTTCATTTCGATGACGTAGAGTTTTCCGTCTGCGGGGTTGACGGCGAACTGGATATTCGATCCGCCGGTTTCGACGCCGACGGCACGGATGATCTTCAGGGACGCATCCCGCATGAGCTGGTACTCTTTGTCGGTTAGCGTCTGGGCCGGTGCCACGGTGATGCTGTCGCCGGTGTGAATGCCCATCGGATCGATATTTTCAATCGAGCAGACGATGACGACATTGTCGCGGCGGTCGCGCATGACTTCGAGCTCGTATTCTTTCCACCCGGCGACGGATTCTTCGACGAGCACCTGCGTTCGCGGGCTTAGCGACAGGCCCCAGTTGATGAACTCGCGGTACTCGTCCATGTTGTAGGCGATATTTCCACCCATCCCACCGAGCGTATATGACGGCCGAATGATGGCGGGGAATCCGATCTGATCGAGAACCTTTTTCGCTTCAGACCATGAGTGGACGTAACCACTTTTGGGAACTTGCAGCCCGCAGTCTTCGATAATCTTTTTGAACTTGTCGCGTTCTTCCGCCCGCTTGATAACCCGCAGGTTGGCACCGAGCAGCCTGACGTTATACTTTTTCAGCACGCCCGATTCAGCTAATGCCACCGCCGTGTTAAGCCCCGTTTGCCCACCGAGTGTCTTTAGCAGCGAGTCGGGCTTTTCTTTGCGGATGATTTTTTCGACGATCTCGGGAGTTATCGGTTCAATGTAGGTACGGTCGGCGATTTCCGGATCGGTCATGATGGTGGCTGGGTTGCTGTTGACGAGCACAACCTTGAACCCTTCCTGCTTGAGCACCTTGCAGGCCTGCGCGCCGGAATAATCGAATTCGCAACCTTGCCCGATGACAATCGGCCCCGATCCGATGATGAGTATCTTTTTGACGTCTTTGCGTTTTGGCATCTGGTGTCCTTATTTTCTAACCAGTTTTGTGGGCGTCGAAATTTTTGAAAATTTGGATGGTTAGTTCACCGGGCCGCGTGGCCGTGGGTTGTGGGGGATTATCGTCCTTGATTTTGCAGAATATCCGTCTAATCATCCTTGTTTGAACCAGCCCTCAATCGCTGCCCCCGCCTCGCGTCCGCTGTTAATCGCACGAGCCACGAGAGAAGCACCACTGATCGCATCGCCCGCTGCGAACACGAAAGGCTGACTGGATTGGTAATTATCTACCACGATATTACCCCTGTTGTCAAGTTTCAGCCCCAAATCCGTTACCAACCCGCTGTGCTCGACATGCAAAAATCCCAACGCCAGCAGCACCAAGTCGGCGTCGAGTGTAAATTCGGAACCTTTCACGTCCGCGGGCTTCCAGGCGCCGCCGTCTTTTGCCCATTCGACCTCGCAGCAGTGCAGCTGCATGTTTTTACCGTTACCCCCGGTGATTTTTTTCGTATCGACGGCCCACATCCGCTCGGTGCCTTCTTCGTGCGAGGTGGACGTCCGCAGAATTCGCGGCCATGTGGGCCAGGGGGTGTCGGCCGGTCGTGTTTCGGGCGGTTTCGGCAAAATCTCCAGCTGATGCACGTTCTTGGCACCTTGCCGCCGAGCCGTACCAACGCAGTCGCTGCCAGTGTCACCGCCGCCGATAACCACGACGTTTTTACCCTCGGCGGAGATGTTTGCAGTTGCATCCCCGGTAATTTCGCGGGTGTTGAGCATGTTCTGCATCGTCAGGTAATCCATGGCGAGGTGAATGTCGGGTAGGTCGGCGCCCTCGATTTGAAGCGTGCGGGGAGTTCCGGTTCCCATGGTGAGGCAGATGCAGTCGAAACGTTTTTGCAGGTAGTGCGCGGAAATATCTTCGCCGACATTTACGCCGGTTTGAAATTCCACGCCCTCTGCTGTCATTTGCTTTAAGCGGCGATCGATGATGCGTTTCTCGAGTTTGAAATCCGGGATACCGTACCGCAAAAGTCCACCGGCGTGTTCACTTTTTTCAAACACAACCACACTGTGCCCGGCGCGGGCGAGTTGCTGTGCCGCTGCCAGGCCGGCCGGGCCTGAACCCACGACGGCAACCTTCTTGCCGGTTTTCTTTTCGGCGATTACAGGTTTAATCCAGCCTTCGTCGAAGCCTCGCTCGGTCAGCTGCAATTCGATCTGCCGGATCGTTACCGGTTCGTCGTTGATCGCAAGCGTACACGCCGCCTCGCACATGGCGGGGCAAACGCGGCCGGTGATTTCCGGAAAATTGTTCGTCGTATGAAACAAGTAGCACGCATCTTGCCAATGGCCCTGACGCAGCAGTTCGTTTATCTCCGGCATGGTGTTACTCAGCGGACATCCGAATCCGTGGCAGAACGGAATTCCGCAATCCATGCATCGTGACGCCTGTTGCATGAGTTGCTCTTCGCTCAGCGGTAGGGCGATTTCGCGGTAGTCGTCCAGCCGTTCTTCGACCGGGCGATAGGCGACCTTTTTGCGTTTGTATGTAACGAAATTATGTTGCTTAGGCACGGAAAACCTCCTCCGTTGCCGGTGTCGTATCCGAATATCGTTGCTCGGCGGCCCGCATCTTCTCGAGGGCCTTGCGATAATCCGTCGGGACGACTTTCACGAATCGCCCGACGATGTCGTCCCACGAGTCGAGAATGTATTTCGCACGGGCACTGCCGGTCCATTGCAGATGCTGCTGGATCAACTCCCGCAGCGTGTCTTTGTCGATTTGTTTCCAGACGCTTTCGAGCTCTACCATGTCGAGGTTGCACATTGTGTCGAACAACTGTGCCTCGTCGAGCACGTACGCGATGCCCCCGCTCATTCCGGCGGCGAAGTTGCAACCGGTTTTACCAAGCACCACCACCGTTCCACCGGTCATGTATTCGCACCCGTGATCGCCGACGCCTTCGACGACGGCGATGGCTCCGCTGTTGCGGACGCAGAATCGCTCACCGGCCATCCCGTTGATAAACGCCTGACCTTGGGTGGCACCGTACAGCAACGTATTGCCGACGATGACGTTTTCGTGAACGATAAAGTGTGCCTCGTCGGGCACCTTCACAATTATTCGGCCGCCGGAAAGGCTCTTACCAAGATAGTCGTTGCTCTCCCCGATCAGCTTGAACGTAACACCGCTCGGTAAAAACGCGCCAAAACTCTGACCCGCCGAGCCGTTAAACACAACCTCAAGGGTTCCGTCGGGTAAGCCCTGCGAACCGTAACGCCTGGCGATGTGATTTCCCAAAATTCCGCCGGCGGTGCGGTTAGTGTTGCGAATTTGCATCTCGACAACCGTTGGGGTTTTGTCTTCGATCGCCGGTTTTGCTTTCTCGATGATTTCCCAGTCGATGTGGTCGTCGAGCTTGTAGCTTTGGGCTTCCGTCAGGTACAGTTTGCTGGGATCGTCGGTAGGGGGTTGGTGGAAAATTTGCGAGAAGTCCAAGCCCTGCGTTTTCCAGTGTTCGATGGCGGATTTCATTTCCAGCCGCCCGACGCGTCCGATCATTTCGTCGAACTTTCGGAATCCTAGCTCCGCCATGATTTTTCGGACGTCTTCGGCGATAAATGTCATCAGTCGTTCGATGTACTCCGGTTTCCCGGCGAATCGTTTGCGGAATTCGGGATCCTGCGTTCCGATACCAAACGGGCATGCACCTTCGTGGCATTTTCGCAACAGCGTACAACCCATCGCCACCAGCGCAGCTGTGCCGAACCCGAACTGCTCGGCACCGAGCAGCGCGGCGATGACAATATCGCGGCCGGTTTTCATTTGCCCGTCGGCCTGCAAACGCACGCGACTTCGCAGCCCATTGGCCACGAGTACTTGTTGCGTCTCGGCGACGCCAAGTTCCCACGGGGCTCCGGCGTGCTTGATTGACGACAGAGGGCTGGCACCGGTTCCACCGTCGTGTCCGCTGATGAGAACTTCGTCGGCGTTGCCCTTGACGACCCCAGCTGCGATTGTTCCGACTCCGACTTCGGAAACCAGTTTGACCGAAATCTTCGCCGTCGGGTTGCTGCACCGCAGATCGTATATCAGCTGTGCGATGTCCTCGATGGAGTAGATGTCGTGGTGGGGCGGGGGCGAAATCAGCGTTACGCCCGGTGTCGAGTGCCGCATCTTCGCGATTTCGGGTGTGACCTTATGCCCCGGTAGCTGGCCGCCTTCGCCCGGTTTTGCGCCCTGGGCGATTTTGATTTGCAGTTCCTTTGCGTTGGCGAGGTAGTTTATGGTTACACCGAATCGCCCGCTGGCGATCTGTTTGATCGCCGAGTTTTTCGAGTCGCCATTGGGCTCGGGCGTAAAACGAGATTCATTCTCTCCGCCCTCACCGGTGTTGCTCATGGCTCCGAGGCGGTTCATGCCGACAGCCATGCATTCGTGGGCCTCTTTGCTGATGGAACCCTGCGACATCGCGCCCGTGCAAAAACGTTTCACGATTTCGGCGGCGGGTTCTACTTCGTCCAGCGGGGCGGACTGGCCGGGAACAAACTCGAACAATCCACGCAACGTGCAAAGATTCGCCGAGCTGTCGTTGGCAGCGGTGACATATTGCTGGAAGGCTTCGGCGTCGTCGGATACAACCGCCCGCTGCAACGCCGACACTGTCGTCGGATTCCACGTATGCTTCTCGCCATTGTTGCGGTACTGGTAGTTTCCACCAAAGTCCAGGTCGAGGAAATTTCCCGACTCGCGGTAGGCTTTGTCGTGGCGAGTGATGGTTTCGGTGGTGACGGCGTCGAGTCCAATACCGCCGATCCGCGAACTGATGCCTGTAAAGTATTCGTCGACAAAATCGCTATTTAAGCCAATCGCCTCGAACAGCTGTGCACCGTAATAGCTGCGAAGGGTCGAAATGCCCATCTTGCTCATCGTTTTGAGGATGCCCTTTTTGATGGCTGCGATGTAATTTTCGGCGACCTGGTCGGGGGTGATCGTATCGCCCATGGCACCTTGCTTATGTAGTTCGCTCAACGCGTCAAACGCCATGTACGGATTTATCGCACTGGCCCCGAATCCGCACAGCAAGCAGAAATGCATAACCTCACGCGGTTCGCCGCTCTCGACGATTAGCCCCACATCGTGCCGCCGCCCACATTTGAGCAAACTGTTATGCACAGCTGCGGTGGAGAGCAACGACGGAATTGCAGCGTGGGTTTTATCCGTCCCGCGGTCGCTTAGTATCAGCAGAGTTGCACCGTCTTTGGCGGCGGTTTCTGCGGTGTCGGTCAGCTGGCGCAACCCGCGGCGCAAACTTCCGGGCGGGTCGTGGCGATCGATTTCAAACACGCATGGAATAGTGGCGACTTTAAAGTCGTCAGCTTTGACCCGCATCAACCGGTCGATGTCCTCATTGGTCAAAATCGGGTTGGGTAGTTTGAGTTGCCGGCAATGCTGGGGAGTTTCGGTGAGCAGGTTCGGCTTTTTTCCGACGTACATCATGAGGCTCATCACAAGCCCTTCGCGAAGCGGGTCGATCGGGGGATTCGTAACCTGTGCGAACAACTGCTTGAAATAGTCGTACAGCAGCTTGGGTTTGTCGGAAAGCACCGCAAGCGGGGCGTCGTTACCCATCGAACCGACAGGTTCCTGCCCATGCTTACCCATCGGAGTCAGGATCATCCGAAGCTCTTCGCGAGTGTAACCAAACACCCGCATCCTGCGGACGATGCTCTCCGGGTCGCTGGTTTGCAGCGTGGGGGTGTCGAAAAATCCGCGGAGTTCAATGCGGTTATTCTCCAGCCAATTGCGGTAGTGCGATGCTCGCGCGATTTTGTTTTTGATTTCACCGTCGGACACGATTCGGCCCTGATTCGTGTCGATCAGGAACATATGCCCGGGGCGCAGACGGCCCTTTTGCCGAATCTTCTCGGGCGGGAAATTTACGACACCGGCTTCGCTGGCGATGACGGCAAGTCCGTCGGTTGTGACGAGGTATCGGCAAGGGCGTAGCCCGTTACGATCCAGCGTTCCGCCAAGCCGCACACCGTCTGTAAACACCATCGCCGCCGGGCCGTCCCACGGTTCCATGAACGATGCGTGATACTCGTAAAACGCGCGTTTGTCGGTGCTGATGTGAAACTTCGGCCCGAACGCCTCGGGAACGAGCATCATCATCGAATGCGGCATTGACCGCCCGGATCGAACCAGCAGCTCGAGGGTGTTGTCGAAGCAGGCCGAGTCGCTGGCGTGGGGGTCGAGGATCGGAAACAGGTCGCTTATGTGTCGCCCGAACGCTTCAGATTCCATTTGAGGGGTGCGTGCGGTCATCCATGTGCGATTGCCGCTGAGTGTGTTGATCTCGCCATTGTGCGCGACGCATCGCAACGGTTGTGCCAACTCCCAGCTGGGGAATGTGTTGGTGCTGTAGCGTTGGTGCACGATCGCCAAGGCAGATTTGACGTCCTGATTTTGCAGGTCGGGATAGTACTCGAACAGCTGCCACGCCATGAACATGCCCTTGTAGCAAATCGTCCGCGACGACAGCGACGAGACGTAAAAATTGTTCGCGGGGGTGGAGTTGTTCTCCTGCGAAACTTTTTCCGCACGCTTGCGAACGAGAAACAGCTTGCGTTCCAGCTGCTCGCCTTCCAGTCCGGCACCGTCGATGAAGACTTGACGGATGTGCGGTTCAGATTCCAGTGCGATTTCTCCGAGGCAGTCATTTGCGATGGGCACGTCACGCCATCCCAAAACTTTTAGCCCGTGGTAGGAGGCCGCACCTTCGAGAACCAGCTCGTTTAGCTTGCGGAGTTTTTCACACTTGGAATTGAAAATCATTCCCACGCCGTATTTTGACGGGGCGGGTATTTTAAATCCCAGGCTCGAGCATTCGGCGGCGAAAAATTCGTGCGGTACTTGGAACAGAATTCCCGCACCGTCACCGGTAACGTCGTCGGCCCCGGCGGCGCCTCGGTGGTGGAGGTTGACGAGAATCTCTCGGCCGTGCTGCATGATGGCATGGGTTCGCTCGCCGGAAATATTCGCGACGGCCCCGATACCGCATGCGTCATGCTCGCGCCGCGATTCGTATAGCCCTTGATCTTTTGGTTGAATCATCATCAGTGTGTGGGCTTCCTATTTCAGGAACAGCATTTCGGCGTATGTTGGTAGAGGCCAAAGCTCGGCGTCGACAATTGTTTCCAGTTCGTCGGCGGCGGTTCGCAGGTCGATCATTTCCTTGATCACGTCCTTCTGGAAGTACTCTGCCTTTTCGGTCAGACCGGCGATGTCATCAGCCTTGGCGAGAACCTTTTCCAGATTCTGAATATTGGTATGCAGTTCGTTTATAAGCCCGCACGTCCGATCCAGCATCGTCTTCTGTGCCTCAGCCGACGAACCCACAGCAGTGATGTTTCCGACAGCACATCCCAAACGCGAGGAATACTCCACGCAGACAGGGAGAATCTGACGCTTGGCAATGTTCAGCATGGTTTTGGCTTCGATGTTGATCTTCATGGAGTAGGCTTCGATCAGAATATCGGCCCGTGCGTGCAGCTCGGTGCTGTTGAGAACGTTGTGCTTCGAAAACAGCTCGACGTTCTGCTTGGAGGTAATCGTCTTGAGCGAACTGATAGTTGTGGGGTGGTGGGCCAGTCCGCGTTTTTCGGCCTCTTCCAGCCATTTATCCGTGTAATTGTCGCCGTTAAAGACGATGTGCTTATGCTCGGTGGAAATTCGTTTGAGAATTGCCCATGCGCGATCTTTGGGGTCTTTGGCGGCTTCGAGTTCGTCGGCGATTTCCGAGAGCACTTCCGAAACGATGGTATTCAGCACAAAGCTAGGCCCGGCCGTCGACTGCGTGGAACCCGGCATGCGGAACTCGAACTTATTGCCGGTAAATGCAAACGGGGATGTTCTGTTTCGGTCGGTGCAGTCTTTTGCAAACGACGAAATCGCGGACGTGCCCAGCATCAGCTCTTCAGCCTGCTTCGACGATGTCGGGCTGCCTTTGGCGAGCTGTTCAAGAATGTCCGTCAGCTGATCGCCCAAGAAAATCGAGATGATGGCCGGCGGTGCTTCGTTGGCTCCGAGGCGGTGATCGTTACCGGCCGTCGCGACCGATGCGCGGAGAATGTCGGCGTACTTGTCGACCGCGCGAATGACGGTGCACAGCATCAGCAGAAAAATCATATTGTCGTGCGGAGTCTTGCCCGGTTCGAGAAGATTCACCCCGCTGCCCGTCGACATGCTCCAGTTGACGTGCTTACCGGAACCGTTGACACCGGCGAACGGTTTTTCGTGCAGCAGGCAGACTAAATCGTGACGGATGGCGACTTTCTGCAGAACTTCCATTGTCAGCTGATTGTGGTCGGTGGCTACGTTGATGGTCGAGAACACCGGGGCCAGCTCGTACTGGCTGGGGGCGACTTCGTTATGCTGCGTTTTGGCACTGACGCCCAGCTTCCACAGCTCGATGTTGACCTCGTGCATGTACGATGCCACCCGCTCCTGCAACGTGCCGAAATAATGGTCGTCCATCTCCTGCCCACGCGGGGGAGTAACACCAAACAACGTTCTGCCCGTGAGAATCAGGTCCAAACGCCGCTCGTAGTAAGATCGGTCGATGAGGAAGTATTCCTGCTCCGGGCCAAGCGTAGCCGAGACGTTGAGGAAGTCTTTATCGCCCAAGGCAGCCAAAACGCGGGAGGCTTCTTTGTTCAGTGCGTCCATCGACCGCAGCAGGGGGGTCTTTTTGTCCAACGCCAAACCCGTGTACGAACAAAACGCACTGGGGATATAAAGCGTGACGTTTGTACCGTCGGCCTTGATGAATACGGGGGATGTGTAATCCCAGGCCGTGTACCCGCGAGCCTCAAACGTTGCCCGCAATCCGCCCGATGGAAACGATGATGCGTCCGGTTCGCCCTGGCAAAGCTCTTTTCCGCTGAAGTCCATGATGATTTTACCGTCGGATGTCGGGGAAATGAACGAGTCGTGCTTTTCGGCGGTCAGTCCGGTCATCGGCTGAAACCAGTGCGAGTAGTGCGTGGCGCCTTTTTCGATGGCCCAGTCTTTCATAACGTTGGCGATGACGGTGGCGAGGTCAAAATCCAGGGCCTCGCGATTTTCGATTGCCTTTCGCACAGCAGTGTAAGTTTCTTTCGGCAGACGCTCCCGCATGACGGCGTCATTGAAAACGTTCGATCCGAAAATCTCTGTTACGACTTCATTCTTGATACTCATTTTTTATTTCTCCAAACATTTCCATGTTTTTGTGGTTGCAACTACAGCAGTAAGCGGGGCCATTGGCCCATAGCTGGCATATAAGCAATTGGTGTGCCAGAATTTTTTAATAATGTTTAATAATGTAAGTGCTTTATTTAAAAGGATATATCTTTTTTGCTGCCGTGCGGCAGGGGGTAATAGTCTTACAAATATGTATTATATACTACATGTGAGACAAAATTGTAGTAAAAAATAAAATTATTATCGCATTCGGCAGTGAAGTCTTATCTTCGACATAGCTTCGCGGGTGGCTTGACTGAATAATGGAATATTTTGGGTAGCTGAAAAAGATATTTTGGCAAAAATGTTACAATTTGGTAGTATTTTATGCCGATGTTATTACAATTATGTAGTATTGCTGTTTAGGCAAAGCAAAGGAGCTTTTATCATGGCTGGACGAAGCTTGAGTTTTCAGAAAAAAATGCAGCATGCCGCTCACCACATTCACGAGCTGCAAACGCTCTACGAAATCAGCCAAATGCTTGTGGTCGGTTCCCAGCAGCAACAGCTGTTGTCGGAAATTCTCGAAGTGCTCGACAAATCGCTCGGGATGAAAACCGGCATGGTTACGCTGTTGAGCAGCGACGGAAACGAAATCCAGATCGAGGTGGCCCACAATATCTCGGAAGGGCAAAGCTCGAAAGTGCGATACCGCGTTGGGGATGGAATTACCGGCAAGGTGATGCAGACGGGCAAATCTGTGTGCGTTGCCAAGGTTTCCGAAGAGCCGCAGTTTCTCAACCGTTTTGAGCGGTGGAGCCCCGACAGCGGGGAGATCAGTTTTATATGCGTTCCGATTTCGATTGGCACGCAGGTGATCGGTACGATTTCGGCGTATCGGATTTTTGACGAGTCGGCGAGGCTGGAAGATGACCAGCGAGTTTTGAGCATCGTCGCCAGCATGATTGCCAACGACGTCCGTGCGCGCCGCGAGGCCGTTCTGCAACGCCAACGTCTCGAGAACGAAAACCAGCGGCTGCGCTGCGAACTTGAAGATCGCTTTCGGCCTGAGAATATCATCGGCAACTCCAACGAGATGGGCGACGTGTACAGCCATATCCATCAGGTCGCCGCCAGCGACACGACCGTTTTAATTCGCGGAGAGTCCGGGACGGGTAAGGAACTCGTCGCACACGCCATCCATTATTCTTCCCCGCGTAGCAAAGGCCCGTTCGTGAAGGTCAATTGTGCGTCGTTGAACGAGAACATTCTCGAGAGTGAACTTTTCGGCCATGCCAAGGGGGCGTTTACCGGGGCGGTTCAGGATCGCTCAGGACGATTTGAAGAAGCCAACGGCGGAACGCTGTTTCTTGACGAGATTGGCGATTTTTCCGCGACGACACAAGTTAAGCTGCTTCGCGTTTTGCAGGAAGGGGAGTTTGAGCGCGTCGGCAGCAGCGAAACGCAGAAGACAAACGCGCGAATTATCGTCGCGACGAACCGCGATTTAGAGCAGGCCATCGGGTCGCAGAGTTTTCGTCAGGATCTTTACTACAGGATTAACGTGTTTCCGATTTTCCTCCCGCCGCTGCGCGAACGAAAGGGCGATATCCTGCAATTGGCCGACTACTTCGTCGAACAATACTCGCAAAAGATGGACAAGGATGTGCGGCGCATCAGCACACCGGCGATTAACATGATGATGGTCTACCACTGGCCTGGAAATGTCCGCGAACTGGAAAACTGCATAGAACGAGCGGTACTGCTGAGCAGCGATGGTGTTATTCACGGGCACAACTTGCCCCCGACGCTGCAGACACCGGACTCGACCGGCACTGTAGGGACGGGTTCGCTGAAAGAGCGGTTGAATCTGTTCGAGCGGGACCTTGTTGTCGATGCTCTTAAACGCTGCCGCGGGAATATCGCCGCCACTGCCCGCGACTTAAACACTACAACCAGAATCCTCGGGTACAAAATCAAAGAGCAGAGCATCGACCCCGTCCACTACAAGCGAAATCGCAAATAATGCATTCTTGTATAGTCTACTTCTTGTAATCGTTCACGGAATTTTTAGACAGGATAACAAGATGGGTGAGATAGAGTTTAAAAATCCGAAATGCGAATATCTAAATACTAAACAAGCACGAAATTCAAATATTGAATACAAAAAACAACTGCTCTACGGATAACGACTAAAAACCAAAGCGTTATATAAATTTTGTTTGCAGTTTTAGATTTTCATATTTTGGATTTGTTTAGGATTTCGAGATTAGGATTTAGTATTTTGGGTCAAGAATTAGTTTGATTAACAGGAGCAAGAGCGTGAACGCTTTACTACTTCTTTGCCGTCTCCTCCGGTGACGTATCGGTCGAGACCTGATTTCGCCCGGATTGCTTGGCGTGGTAGAGGGCTTCGTCGGCGGCCTTTACCAGGGCTTCTACGGAAGGTGAATCACTGACCTCTGCGATCCCGAAACTTGCGGTAACGTGAACGTCTTCCGTGCCAAGATTGATTTGTACGTCGCTGGTGGCTTGGCGGCAGCGTTCGGCGAGTTTGCCGGCGCCTTCAGCAGATTCCCCGGGTACTACGATGGCGAATTCTTCACCGCCGAACCTTGCGGGCAAATCGATTTCGCGGCATTGTGAGGAGATCGCCTTGGCGACCCGCTGCAGAACTTCGTCGCCGATGCTGTGCCCGTAGGTATCGTTTACTTTTTTGAAATGGTCGATGTCGGCCATGATGAAGGACAGTTTTCCACCGTGGCGTTGTACTCGCATCCATTCTTTTCGCAGACGTTCGGTAAGTGCCCTGCGGTTGGGTATTCCCGTCAGCGGATCGATGTTGGCGTATTCTATGAGCAGATCCTGCATGCGTTTGGTTCGCAGGGCAGCGTTAACGCGGGCCTTTAGCTCAAACGCGTCGAAAGGTTTTGTGACATAGTCGACGGCACCGACGTTTAGGCCTTTGATTTTATCTTCCGTGTTGTCGGAACCGGTGAGAAAGATCACCGGGGTCATGCAAAGGTCTTTGTTGGTTTTGAGTTGATGGCAGACATCAAAGCCGGACATCTCCGGCATGTCGACGTCGAGAAGGATCAGGTCGGGCTTTTCAGCTTCGGCGAGTTTTAATCCCTCGTCACCGGACTGTGCGGTGATGATTGCGAGGTTTTCCTTACCCAGCCTCACTTTGGCCAGCGCCAATGCATCCGAGCTGTCGTCAATGATTAATACCTTCACAATATAACTCCTTTTCAAACGGTCTTCATTTGATGACCGGCCACAACGGCGTCACACAATTGTTTTAATGTTGAAAGCACCATATTTGCCTTCTCGGTGTCCTGTTTTTTGGCGGCGTCTTCCAAAGACTTAGCCGTATCCGTCAGTAACGGATATCCATATCCACCACCCGCACCTTTAAGCTGATGAGCCAGCCTCTGTAGTTCGTCATGATGATTATGGCTCGCAGCATCGCACATCGAATTGATAGTGTTGGATAGCAGCTTGACAAAATTGTCGATAATCTCTGTCATATCCGGATCGTCTGCGAATTCAGACTGGATTACCGGCGGTGCATCGTCCCTATTAGCTTTTGTTGCGGGCTGACCTGTTTTTGCATCGGGTTTTGCTTTGTTTGACATTTCACTTTGTCCCGGGAAGTATTTCTCGATTGTCTTACCGAGAACATCCGGTTTGATGGGTTTGCTTACGTAGTCGTCCATGCCGGCATCGAGACATTTTTTTCGGTCGCCGGCCATGGCGTTGGCGGTCATAGCGATAATTATGATATCGTGATTTTTGACCGAGGACTTCGGATCGCGAATAACGCCGGTGGCTTCGTATCCGTCCATTTCCGGCATCTGGCAGTCCATCAGTACGAGATCATAGTCTCTTTTTGTGAGTGCTTCAACAGCTTCTTTTCCGTTGGCGGCTGCGTCGGCATGATAACCGAGTTTTCGCTTTAATGTAAGAAGCGCTACCTGCTGATTAACAATATGATCCTCAACCAGCAGAATACGCAGCCTCGAGTGCCGCCGCTCCGAAATGGTATGCTGGGTGACGAGCTGCTTTTCTTTTATGGGCGTTTTGGTTTTTGCTTTGGGTTTTGCGAGAACTATCTGCATGCAGTCGAACAAAACCGACTGCTTGATGGGTTTGACCATATATCCGTCAAAACCGGCATCGAGGAGTTCTTTTGCGTCCCCGCGCTGCCCGAACGATGTAAGCATTATCAGTTTTATATCGCGGAGCTTGGGGTCTTTTTTGATTTGAACCCCGAGTGTTCTGCCATCTGTTACGGGCATGTTGTAGTCGAGTAACGCCATCCGGTACGGTTTACCTTTCGTGACGGCGGAGCGTAGTTCCTTAATCGCCTCCTTAGCAGAGGACACCGCGGTAACTTTGCAGCCCCACGATGCGGTGTATCGCAGCAGGATGTCCCTGTTGGTCGGGTTGTCATCGACGGCGAGAATTTTCATGCCATCGATTTTTTCGGGGTTTCGAACTTTTTGCTGCACTTCGTTTGGTGCTTTGTCCAGCCAGATAGTAAACCAGAACGTCGAGCCTTTACCGGGTGTGCTTTCAACATCTATTTCACCGCCCATCAGTTCGGTCAGCCGTTTGGAAATCGCCAAACCAAGCCCCGTACCTCCATATTTTCGTGTCATAGATGCATCGACCTGCGAGAACGACTTGAATAAGCGTTTTTTCTGTTTGTCGGAAATACCGATACCGGTATCGATGACGGCGAACCGCATTTTTATCTTGTCCTTGGTATTATCTTCCAAAGTGGCGGTTATGGAAACCTCGCCTTTTTCGGTAAACTTGATGGCATTGTTGGCAAGGTTAATCAGAACCTGACGCAGGCGTCCAGGGTCACCGCGGACAATTTGCGGTATGTCGGGATCGACAAAGCAGGAGAATTCCAGATTTTTCTGGTCGGCCTTGAGTGCCAAAAAGTCCGTGATCTCCTCCGCCGTCGAGCGAAGATCGAAGTTGAGTGTCTCCATTTCCAATTTGCCGGCTTCGATTTTCGAGAAGTCGAGTATGTCGTTAATCAGCATCAGAAGCTGATTACCACAGCTGTGAACGATATCCGTGCAGTGCCGCTGGTCATCGTTGAGATCGCTGTCGAGCAACAAGTCGGTCATGCCGATAATACCGTTCATTGGCGTGCGAATTTCGTGGGACATGTTTGCCAGGAACTCGCTTTTGGCACGGTTGGCAGCATCGGCCTGTTCGGCCATGTCGTTGGCGCGTTCTGTTGCCAGCTTGAGCTGTTTGTTGATATCCACGGCCTTTTTTCGAGCCGCCTCTGCATCTTCCATCATGCTCAGTGCTGTTTCTCTGGACTGCTTGATTGCTTTGTCATCCTGTGCAGCCTGTATGACCTGAGCGGTGGTAGCTCCCAACGCCTCGAGCAAGGCATCTTCATCCTGAGTTATCTTATTCTTGGAGAACAACGCCAAAACCCCGGTGGTGTCTCCTTCAGGGGGACGGAGTTGGTAACCGGCAAATGCTTTTAAGCCTAATTCTTTGGCCCAGTCTCGGTTATGAACGCGTTCGTTGTGTTCCACATCGTTTGTGAGAAATTTGCTTTCTTTCCCCGATGCCACGAGTCCAATTTTATAGCACCCAAATGGTACGCGTTGGTGGACTTCGCCGTCTATATGTGTGTACCTTCCGGAACTTGCCATCAGGTGCAGGCACTTATCCCTGTATTTACAGACATGCGGGCCTTCCGTTAGCTTGGCGTGGATACACCCAGAGTCACACCGGTCACCGGGGTTAGTGATCCAGATTCGGCAGAAGTCGGCACCGAAGATTTTGATGACTTCGTCCGTGATCTTCTTGAGTTTTTGATCCAATGTGACAGGCCCAAGCAGGAACTGATTAAGAGCGTTGAGTTTCTGTTGGCGTTCAAGTACATGTTTTCGATTTTTCTCGGCGTTTTTAACTGCACTGATGTCTCTGCCCGTACCGCAAACGGCTATCGGATTTCCATTTGGGTCTCGTAGCAGATTACCGTCAAGCTCGTATGGAACATAACCATTTGTCGTATTTAAACGGACTTCGACTTTGTCTTTGCCTTTTTCCCAGACAGTTTCCATTGTCTTTTTCATCTGCTGCCTGTCATCCTTGTGGAAAAGTTCAAGAAAGTTGGTGTTATGCATTTTGTCATTTGCGTATCCGATAACTTCGGTTAGAGCATTATTCCATCGCCAAAACTTTTCATCTTTTCCGATCACATAGAATATGTCCTGCAGGTGATTGAGCGACGACTCGGTGAACTGCTTTTCGTTGGCGAGGTCTTTCTCCATTTGCTTACGTTTTGTAATGTCTCGGAAAGTCCAGGTTCGGCCGAGATATTGTCCGCCATTGTCGAGAACGGGCGATGAATATCTGTCAAAGGTTCTCCCGTCCGCAAATTCGATTTCGTCTCTGCTTGCCAAGTCCCTGTGCTCGTAAAGGTACATTACCTTCTCGACAAACTGTTGGGGATACTTTGTCTGGGAGATGATGAAGTCCAGCAGCGGTTGGTCATCTTCGTTCTCAACAATATCTTGGGGAATGTTCCAAAGATCGACAAGCTGCTGGTTGAGAAGTACTCTCTTATTGTTTTCGTCGACGACGAGCAATCCATCCAGGCTTGCTGCTTCCTGAGCTTCAAGAATCGCTGTCTTGGATACGAGTTTTTCCTCTGCCTGCTTGCGTTCCGTGATTTCTTTTTCCAAGTTACCTATCGAAGTTGTGGTTCCTTCCAAATCTTCTACCATTTCGTTAAACGATTGGACTATTTCATCGATCTCGTCAGTACCACGAGAATCTGTGGGAATAATCATTGCCTTGCCGAAATTGGTTTTGGAAGTTTTGAAGTACTCGGAAATCATTTTAAGTTTGCGGCCGACCATGCGTTGAAAAGCAAAGTAAACAACAAAAAGTAGCACAATCAATCCTGTAATCATCACGAAGGAATTTTTTACTGCTTGATTCATCGCCGCAGCTTTGTATGTGTCTTCCGGCATGACGATGGTGTCTAACGCAACCACCTCGCCGATGGGACGATGGAAACCGGCCTTATCTCCATATTGGGCTATCATAGAAGCTGGTGCGTCCTTCGGATCTCCGTGGCACTGAAGGCAACTTTTTTTCATGCGTCTGGCGCTGAAGAGGCCAATCTGATTTTGGCCATTAATTTTAATTTTCCCGCTCCATCTTTTCGCATCCGGATTGTCGTTGAAGTATTTGATTATCTTCAGTTCTTCTTCACCGGCCTGGTTTTTGGGATTGCGGGGATTATCCGATGAGAATTTGAGCGTGTAATCAGGATATTCTTTGCGAACTTTATCAAAAACACTTCGAGCGACATAAGATGTTGACATAACTTCCGGGATAAATGCATCTTTTTCGGTATGTTCCTGGGCAAATGGGCGAACTGTTTCAGAAACATATGAACGAATGGCAAGGTCAAACTGCAGAGCAAGTTGTGCTTTATCTTTCAGCAGTTTTTCCATCTGCGCGTTACTGTTGGACCATGAGAAATATATGATGACAAAGGAAAATATCACCACGGATATGGCAATAATCCACAAAAACCTGAATCCTAGACGTTTTTTTCTATTCTTCATGATTACCACACTTCTGAAAACAACCAGAAACGCCTTTCTTATACCTGTTTTTCCAAATTTGACTCTTCAAATTGGCAACTTTCTATATTCCAGCAAACTATGCCTGATCAGGCACAATGTCGACTTTTTTATTTTTCCAGGACACTTTCGTATTCCGGTTCCTTGCCCAGCTCGGCTAGCAGGGCGTTAACCTCTTTTTTCATTTCGATAACTCGCCCTTCGCGAGTGATCATAAGTTTATTAAACCTCTCGACTTCAGCAAGTGTAGTTTTGAGTTTTTCCTCGTCCTGCTTGCGGTCAGTGATGTCTCGAACCGTCGCTTGAACAACCTTTTTACCATCGAGTTCCATTATAGAGAGTAGTACCTCGGCTGGGAATTCCGTACCGTCAATCTTCTTATGTACCCATTCAAAGCGGTTGCTGCCTTCCTGCATCGCCTTGCCTATACGCTCATTGGCTAGTGTCATAGAGCCTGTTCCGCAAGGCTGAAATTCAGGTGATAACTCACCTGGATGTTTACCGCAAAAATCTTCCTGATCCTTGCACCCAAACATCTGTACCGTTGCCTCATTGCAATCAAAGAAACCTTTTTCGTTCAGTAGCATTACGGCGTCTCTGGATGAATCATACAACGATCGGAATTTTACCTCCGCCCGCTTGCGATTCTCTTCCACTTGTTTTTGGAGCGTGATATCTTTCCACATGCAATACAGCTGTTGTTTACCGAACAAGGAAACCGGCATGAGTGATACTTCGACCGGGAATATCTCACCGTCTAATCTCTGATGTGCCCACTCGAATCGATTGGAACCATTTTCATAGGCGGCGGCGATCATTTCGCCAGCCTTATCAAACGACGATCGACCGTCAGGTTGCGTTTCCGGTGAAAGCTCAGATGGATGGGTCATAAGCACCTGTTCCTTGTTCTTTGCCCTTAGCATCTCGACTGTCTTTTCGTTGCAATCTGTAAAGACCCCATCATCTATCAGTAACGTGGCATCCATGGAATTGTAGAAGGTGTGCATGAATTGCTTGTCACCCTCAAGTATTGCTTCTTCTGCCTTTCTGCGTTCGGTAACGTCCAAACCGACACCGAGAAGCCCCGCAACATTGCCATCTTTGTCGTATATTGCGGTAACGCACAGATTTACGGTCAAAAAAGTGCCATCTTTTCGGACATAGGTCCACTCGCGTTGCTCGCTGCCTTCTATCTTGGCTTTGGCGACAAAGGTTTCAAATCCTTCAATCGGGTGTCCAAGTTCTTCGCTTAGTTCCTTGCCGCGAGCGAGAACTTCTGATTCAAGGTGTAAAATTGCCGGGCTTTGTTTATTGGTCATTTCATCGGCGCTGTATCCGAGCATTTTCTCGGCCCCGCTGTTAAACAGCGTGATAAGACCATTTTTGTCGGTGGCGATGATCGAAACTTCGCTGGAAGCGTTAAGCACGCTCTGTAGCTGCTGGTTCGTGTTTTCGACTTCAAGCTCGGCCTGCTTGCGTTGGGTGGCATCGTGGCCGAATCCTACAACCTCGGTAATGTTACCGTTTTCGTCTGATCTGTTGTTTGAATTCCAGGCGATTGTACGTTTAGCACCATCTTTTCTGGTTAGGGTCATCTCGTAGTCTTGAACTTCACCGCCGTCAAATTTCTTGAAAAGTTTCTCAACCTGCTCATACTCCTCACCGGGATAGAAGGTTTTCCACCAGTTTTTCCCAACAAGCTCTTGCTTGCTATATCCCGTGATTTGCTCCCCTGCGGGATTGATAAACGTGCAGATGCCGTCCTTTGAAATATTACAGATAATGGAGGATGTGTTGTTGATAATATTTGTCGAGAAATCACGTTCATGCTGCAACTGCTCCTTCGCATGCCTTTGGGCAGTGACGTCCAGACTTATACCGAGAAATCCTATGATATTACCGCCATGGTCAAGTATTCGGGTAACGGTTAGGCTGACTATGATATGCGAACCATTTTTTTGGACGTAGGTCCATTCCCGCTGCTCGCTGCCTTCCAATGCTGGTTTGGTGGAGAAAACCTCAAATCCTTCGATAGGACGTCCAAGCTCCTCGGTTAGTTCCTTACCACGAGCTATGACCTCTGATTCCAGGTGGAAAATCCCCGGGGTTTGTTTGCCGATCATTTCCTCCGCGGTGTATCCGGTGAGTCGTTCGGCCCCGCTGTTAAACACCGTTATTCTTCCCTGAGGGTCAGCGGCGACAATCGCTACTTCGCTGGAAGCGTCGAAAATACCCTGAAGATTTTGGTTCGTCTCTTCTACAGCTTTTTCTATTTCCAGGCGTTGAGAGATGTCGGTTGAAGATATGGTTATACCGACTACTTTACCGTCTTCAATCATTGGACCGATGTTGTTGAGAGTCCATATCGTAACGCTCGAACCGGCAGGAACAATTCCCGTTTCCAGTTCAACGACATTACCCGTCTCAAATACTTCGTCAAAGGCCTTGCGGAAGGCTTGGTGGTCTTTTTCGGGTATGTGGTCAAATGTATTTGTTCCGATCAGTTCCTCTACTGTGTAACCGGGCACCTCGCGGTTAATGTACGTAATCGTACCATCGCGTTGTACGTTGAGTATCCAGCCGGGTACAGTACCCAGAATTGAACTTATTTTTGCCTCTCGCTGCTGCAGACGTGCTTGCTGCAGAATAATGCCCCGGTCGGTTCGCCGCAGTAGCACGTACAGGAATCCCCACAGGGCAGCTACAAGAAGAATCGCTGCTCCTGCAACAAGGACAATCAACCGACTCGATGCTGCGACTGCAGCAGTGGTGTCATACAAAAATATCAGGTCACCGACCTCAGTGCCAGATACGTCGAATAGTGGCGTGACCATAACCCGCCATGACTTTTCATCGAAGTTTACTTCATTACCCAAGTGTCCGTGCATGTGGTTTGCTTCACCTATAAAACGTCCAGCTTCATCATTGAGTTGCCCCGATGAATATATGATCACATCATCGGCAAAGCGATCCCAGTCGGTATTTCGGCCGAGCATAGCCATTCCGGATTCCCAATTTTTGCGATCCAGGGCATTTTTGCGGATGACAGCAGTAAGGTCGATATCATATTCATTGCTGATGTCGGCCAGCAGGTCTTCGATTTCCTTTCCCAGCTCCAGGTATCCGATCATGGTACCTCTGTAGTAGACTGGTGTTACGACGCGCAGCGTGAACGTACCGAGTTTGCCCAGTTCAATTCCGCTGACGGGTTTGCCAGTTCGTTCTGCCTCGACTGTAGTAAAGCGGGTAATAAGGTCTCCGCTTTTTTCGGGTTTGTGCAGCCGCAACAAGTTAACTCGATCTGGCGTTTGAAAGTAAAAATGTGTGACACCGTACAGGGCCTGGAGTTGCGTGAAGGTCTTTCCGTAATACTCTAACAACTTTTCACGGTCTTGATCCTTCAACATATATTTTAAATTATCATCACGGAGCAGAACATCTTCAAGGGCCTTCAACGCATCAGCCTGTTCGTTTAATCCGCGTTGCAGCTCCCGAGACGCTCCCTCGAGTATCTGTTGGCTGGAGCGATCCAGACTCTGTTTCTGCGAGTACTGCACGGCTAGCACAAATCCGGTGATCATGATTAACAGTACGATCAGAAGTGGTATAAGCAAGCGGCGTTGCACAGGCCGGGCCGAGATGTTTGCTGTAGCTGAGTCAGTTTTTTGCTTGGTTGGGTTGGAATTATTCATGATTTTATCTTTCATAGTCTGTAATGCTAGTCACAGTTGCTCTAGTTGTCAGGATGCTTTCGTATTTCGGGCTCCAAATAGAATTATAGCGTGTCAGCCCCGGCAAGCGGCGGCAATGGGGGCGTAAAAAGGCAATGGGAGTGGTTCCACGGAATTGTGGTTCCAAGTTTGAGGTTTGTCTTTCAAACATATTTATATTCCTTCCACACCCAGCCCTGGACTCTAAGTCCAGATGCTCCGCACACCAGTTCGGTCATATAAACTCTCAACAACTGTTAAACCTCGACACTGGTATATCGGAGGGCAATAAAGGATAATTTAAGGTAAAGCGACTTTTTTACTGTGATTTTCCGGAATGGTATGGTGTTTGGATAATTATCGGGGGCGATCACTTCCACATTTGCCACCTCCGGTGTAATGTGATAGACTTTCGTTTCAGAGTATTGAAAAGTTGAAAGTGGAGACTCATGGATAAATTCGTAATTCAGGGCGGAACGCAATTGCGTGGTGATGTTACTGTCAGCGGTGCCAAAAACGCTGCGCTTCCGATACTTGCCGCGACGCTGCTGACCGATGCGCCGGTAGTTTTGCACGGTATTCCGAACCTTGCCGATCTTACTGCCATGTGCGAGTTGCTTGGGGATTTGGGCGTTTCGATATCTCGCGAAAACAGCACCACCCTGCGTTGCCAGGTGCAAAGCACCGACAATTCTCATGCCTGTTACGATCGCGTGCGAAAGATGCGTGGTAGTATTTGCGTGCTTGGCCCGATGCTGGCGCGGCGGGGTTATGCTCGTGTGGGAATGCCCGGTGGTTGCGTGATCGGCTCTCGGCCGATAGACCTGCACCTTCGCGGGCTGCGGGCGTTGGGGGCCGAAATCGAACTTGACGGCGGTGACATTATCGCCAAAACCGACCGGCTGCGCGGGGCGAGTGTCTTTATGGGCGGCCCCTTCGGGTCTACGGTGCTGGGAACCGCGAACGTTCTCATGGCTGCCGTGTTGGCCGAGGGTGTAACGATTATCGAGTCGGCTGCCTGCGAACCGGAAGTCGAAGATCTTGTCGACGTGCTCAACGCCATGGGTGCGAAGATTACCGGTGGTGGCACGTCGCGATTGATTATCGAGGGCGTGCGCGAACTTGGCGGTGTGGAGCATACGATTATCCCGGATCGCATCGAGGCGGGGACGTTTATGATGGCTGCCGCGATTACCGGCGGTGAGGTTAACGTCCGCAATGCACGCATCGACCACCTCTACGCCGTCGTCGATAAGCTCCGCGACGCCGGGTTGCATGTCGAAAGCGCGGGGGGAGGCTTGACGGTTGCGGCGGGTCAAAGGCTGACTCCGGTCGACGTTACGACGCATCCGTATCCCGGATTTCCGACCGACCTGCAAGCCCAACTGATGGCGCTGCTCTGCCTCGTCGACGGAAACAGTGCGATCATCGAAAAGATTTTTCCCGACCGCTACATGCACATGGCCGAGCTTCTCCGCCTCGGTGCCAACATCCGCAAAGAAGGCCCCGTTGCGATTATTACTGGCGTGGAGAGTTTCGTGGGTGCCCCGGTGATGGCGAGTGATTTGCGGGCGTCGGCGGCGTTGGTGTTGGCGGGCATGGCGGGGCGTGGGGAGACAGAAGTCCGCCGCGTGTACCACATCGACCGTGGATACGAACGCATCGAAGAAAAGCTCCGCCCGCTCGGCGCAAAAATCCAACGCACGAAAGAGTAACCCCGGCTGCGAATTTTTCCACGGTGAGCTATGTGTATAAGGGAAGAAATGAATATTGAAATCAGACAGGCTGTCTTGGCGGATGCAAATCAGATATTTTCTCTGGTCGAGAGCTTTGCCACGTCCTTCAAGCCGGAAAGAAAAGCGTTCAACCATTCGTTGCGACATTTGCTTCAAGACGATTCTGTTCTTATGAATGTTTCTGTGTGTGAAAACGAAATTGTTGCATACTGTCTTGCTTTCGATCATTATGCCTTGTATGCAAACGGACGCGTGACTTGGGTGGAAGAAATTATGGTTCGCGAGGATCTGCGTGGAAAGGGGATTGGCAAGAATCATATGAAATCGGTTGAGAAGTGGGCCGTCTCAAGGAAATCCAAACTCATCGGCCTTGCCACACGCCGTGCCGCCCCCTTTTACGAAGCAATTGGATATGAGGACTCTGCAATATTCTTTAAAAAAACGCCAGAGAGTTAAGGCAATCGTTGCGAGGGTCTTGCCTTCATCATTGGACATTTCGCCAGCCGCGGGGCGCGGCCAGCCCGGCTATCCGGCGGTGATGTATTTTCCGAGCTGCTCGATGGTGAATTCATGATCCGAAATGATCTGCCGCACCACGTCGCCGATACTCACGACCCCGACCAGTTCGTCGTTTTCCATGACCGGTAAATGCCGCACATGTTTGGCGGTCATCAGGGCCATGCAGTTTTCGATGTTGTCGGTCGGTTCCACGGAAATCACGTTCGGCGTCATCAGCTCGCTGATGGTGGTCTCCCTGGAAAACTTGCCCTTGAGCACCACCTTCCGCGCGTAATCACGCTCCGAAAAGATTCCGACCATCTCGTCCTGATCCAGCACCACCAAGGCCCCGATGTCCTCGTCGGCCATCAGCTGCAGGGCCTCATATGCAGTGGCCTCCGGGTCAATAGACCAAATCTCGCAGCCCTTGGCCCTTAAGAGTTCTCGTACAGTTGCCATGACATGCTTCTCCCTTCTCCAAATAAATGGAAATAACCACCCAATATGATAATTACCACCCGGTAACCATCTACTGTAATATTAGGTTTTGATGGGAGGGGCGGCCACTGTTTTTGAAATTTTTACAGATTTGGCGAGGTAGGGGACTTACCTTACATAGCTGACCGCGGTGAAAACGCGGCCGATTCAATCTCGCAGATGGCGTTTGCATTCTTGATTCTTGCGAGACGTTGGTCTACATTAGGCGGCATGTCGTGTGAGACTACTACAGCAGGTAGGGTCGGCCACCCACCACAGGTGAGTTTTGAATTTTTGGAGTTTTTTATGAATGATATGAGTGCGATGAGTGATAGTAATTGTAAAAAAAGTGAAAAGCCGGTGATCGTAGTTTCCGAGCAGCTGAAGGAAAAGGCGATGGACTTGCTCTGTGCCGAGGCCGTCGTGATTGAGTCGACGCCTGAGGATGTGCTTGACGTTATCGGCCAGGCCGACGGGCTGGTCGTGCGAACTTACACGCAGGTTAACGAGGAATTGCTGGATCGCGCGAAGAAGTTGAAGGTTGTCGGCAGGGCGGGGGTGGCGTTGGATAATATCAACGTCCCGCTGTGCCGCTCGCGCGGTGTAGAGGTTGTCCACACGCCCGAGGCAAACACGCTGGCCGTCGTCGATTACGCAATTCGCATGATAATCGAAATGAACCGCAAGTTTTGGCCGCTGGCCGGTTACGTTGCACCCGAAAAATTCCACGAAATCCGCAAGCAGAATTTCGGGCGGTTTCTCGCGGACATGACATTGGGCATCATCGGTTGCGGGCGAATCGGCAGCAGGGTGGGGCGGGCAGCGGCAGCCCTGGGAATGCGGGTGCTCTACAACGACATTCTCGACATCGAGCTAGACTACCCCGCCGAGTCCGTCGACAAAGATTATCTCTACGCCAACAGCGACGTCGTTACGATTCACCTTCCCGTAACCGACCTGACGCGAAAAATCATCAACGCCGAGGCGCTCGCGAAATTCAAAGACGGCGCACAGCTCATCAACGCCGCCCGCGGCGCCTGTGTAGACTACGCCGCATTGGGGGCATCGCTGCGAAACGGAAAAATCGGCTTTGCCGTTATCGACTGCCACGACCCCGAACCCATGCCGGAAGATTATCCGCTGTTCGGGCTGAAAAATGTGATCCTCACCCCGCATACCGCCGCCTGCGTGCCGAAGGCAAAGGAAAATATGTCAATGGTCGTCACCGATGTGCTGAAAGTCTGCAACGGCGAGGCACCGGAGTTCCCGGCCCTTGAAGGGAGCTATTAGGTAGAATTAGGAGGCAATAGGCATTAGGCCATTGGCTGCGATTGCGGACGAATATGTTATGGAAAACAAACTGGATACTTGAACTAAGGATTGGTAGAATCTGGATGTTGAGAGTACGGGAGATTCAAAAATGTCTGTTCATATTAAAATTGACAAGCTTAAACTCGCCGAGTTTTGCCGGATGAACCATATCCATCAGCTGTCGCTGTTTGGGTCTGTTTTGCGTGATGACTTTCGTGCAGAGAGTGACGTGGATGTGCTGGTTGAATTTGACATTGACCACGTCCCAGGTTTGTTTGGCATGGCGCGTTTGGAAACTCAGTTGTCCGAACTGTTCGGCAGAAAAGTCGATCTACGTACGCCAGAAGACCTAAGCCGCTATTTTCGCACCGAGGTAATCGCCAACGCAGAGGTGCAGTATGCAGCGTGATGATTGTATCCGTTTGCACCACATGCTCGATGCTGCCCGCGATGCCGTGGGATTTGCACGAGACAAAAAGAGGGAGGGCCTCGATTCTGACCGCCAGTTGGTAATGGCGGTTGTAAAATGTGTCGAAATTATCGGCGAAGCTGCCAGCCAGGTTTCAGCGGAAACACGCGATACGATTCCCAGCCTTCCGTGGGGTGACATGATAAACATGCGGCATAGGCTTGTTCACGCTTATTATGACATTAACCTGAACGTCGTTTGGGCCACGATTCAGGAAGACCTTCCATCGCTCATCAAGGCCCTTGAAGCAATTCCAGATTTGAATTAGAAATCGCAAGAGCTGAAATCATCAAGCCGGGCCTTGCCATGTGAGAAACAAAATCGTCGCCGAGTCATAAAATCCGGAGAAAAAGGGTTGACAACTCTTTGTGCGGGCATAGAATAGCTCGTTCCGATTCTTGTAATTGGTAGATAGCGTCTTTCGTTCGCATGGAGCGACCCCGGTATGATGTTAAAAAACCGCGGGAATGGGCAGGTGAGGTTGCGGCCGCCTGCTTAGGCTTCCGGACGAAACCACAGCCGCATTTTTTGCATAGAGGCAGTTTCAAAATCTGTTTTCGTCGCGAGGCCGAAAAGCCCGTCTGCGGTGGAAACACGTTTTTGAAAAAGCCTCGACGCGAGGTTTTGCATCTGGTAGCGAGAAAGACGCCGCCGCCAGCTGCCTGCGATATAGAAAAGTCCATAGGCCACACGGTTTGGTAATTTGTGGTGTTTTTTTGGATATTTTGTATGTATCGGGTTTTTCCGAATCCGGCCGGTTTTGGTTTGAACGGTATCCGCTGAGGTATTGTGGGTTTTACCCGAACCCAAAGCGGTTTTGATTTTGTAGAGTTTTTAGTTAAAAATACCCGGTGGTGTAATCGGCAACACAGAAGTTTTTGGTACTTCCGTTCCAGGTTCGAGTCCTGGCCGGGTAATTTTGGCGTAGCATTTTAGTATTAGTAACGAGACGATGATGATAAGCATGACGAACAACCCAGCTGTAACATCCGCAACGATGGGAGGCGAACTATGATCCTGTTTTCAGGTCGCAGTAATCCGGAGTTGTCGCAGAAGATCTCAGATTATCTGAGCGTACCGCTCGGTGACGTTCGCATCACGCAGTTTCCCGACGGGGAAGTGATGGTCAAAATCGAGGAAGACGTTCGCGGGCGAGACGTTTACATCGTTCAGCCGACATGTTCGCCGGTTAACGATTCGCTGGCCGAGCTGCTGATTTTCATCGACTGTGCCCGCCGCGCCTCGGCAAAAAATATCACCGCCGTCGTTCCGTATTTTGGTTACGCACGGCAGGACCGCAAGGACGAGGGCAGAACTCCGATCACGGCGAAGTTGGTGGCGAACCTTATAACGACAGCCGGTGCCGACCGCGTTTTGGTTCTCGACCTGCACGCCAATCAGATTCAGGGCTTTTTCGATATTCCCGTGGACAACCTCATGGGCGAGCCGGTTCTCTCTCGCTACTACGCCGAGCAGAACATCGACGATCTCGTCCTCGTCAGCCCCGACGTTGGCAACGTCAAGCGTGCTCGCATTTACGCCCAGCATCTTGGCGGCGATTTGGCGATCATCGATAAGCGTCGCGTTTCCGGCGATGATGTCGATCACGGGCATCTGATTGGTGACGTCAAGGGCAAGACGGTTTTGATGGTTGACGACATGATTACGACAGCTGGTACGGTTTGCGGAGCCGCCGAGCTTTGCAAGCAGCAGGGCGCCAAGAAAGTTCTTATCAGTGCCACTCACGGAATACTCGTTGGTGACGCGATTGAGCGTTTGAAAAAGGCTCCGGTCGACGAAGTCGTAGTCACCGACACAGTGCCGATTCCGCAGGAAAAAATCGATGCGATCGGCAAATTGAAAATTCTTACAGTTTCCGCCCTGATGGGCGAAGCGATAAATCGGATACATAATAACGAATCGGTAAGCAGTTTGTTTCTTAGGTGAGTCGGCTCACGGGAAACTTTGCAGGTCTTTTGCACGATAAACATTTTGCGTTAACTTGCCCTTAGGGGCCAATGGTTAAACAGGAGCACTTCGCGATGGCGACAATGAAGGCAGCGAAACGAACAGAAGTAGGTACCAACAAGGTAAAGCAGCTGAGAAAAGCTGGGAATATTCCGGGCATTATTTACGGCCACGGAATTGACCCTCAGGCTGTGACGATTTCCGAGCACGAAGTCGAACTGGCCATGCAGCACGGCGATCGTCTGCTCGAGCTTGACGTCGATGGCGAAATCGAAAACGTGTTGATCAAGGCCCTGCAGTACGACACTTTCGGTCAGATTATTTTGCACGTTGACTTTAATCGTGTAGATCTTGACGAACGCGTCGAAGTCACAGCCACCATCACTTTGACCGGTACACCGCAGGGTGTCAAGGACGGTGGAGTGTTGCAGCAGTCAGTGTCAAGTATTCACATCGAATGCCCCGTGCAGAACATTCCCGAAGAAATCAAGATTATGGTCACGGAAATGAAGATGGACGACCGCATGAATCTTGGCGACATCGAGCTGCCCGAAGGCATTACGCTGCTTGACGACGCCGAAGCCTTGCTTTGCAACGTTCACGAGTTGGCAGAGGAAGAAGAAGCAACAACCGAGGAAGGCGAAGACGCCGACGCCCCAGAAGTTATCGGTGAGCGAAACGTCGAATCGGACACTGAAGAGTAAGGCGTGGAAACCAACGGCGACAGCACTTCGCGGAAGTTTATTGTCGGCTTGGGGAATCCCGGCCGAAAATACGCTGAAACTCGACACAACGTCGGGTTTAAGGTTTTGCAGGTGCTTCAGAGTCGTTGGGTTTTAGGCGACGGCCGAAAGGCCTTTGATGGGTTGACATGGGAAACCCGAATAGGACGATCCGCTGAGGGATTGATCCCGGGTGACCAGACGTCGGTGATATTGCTGGCGCCAATGACATATATGAATGATAGCGGCCGATCGGTTCGAGCGATGTTGGACTTCTATAAGTTTTTTTGCGAAGAACCGCAAGCCGATAACCTGCTGGTGGTGATGGACGATTTGGCGTTGCCGTTGGGTCAGCTGCGATTTCGCAAAAGCGGATCGGACGGCGGACATAACGGGCTGGCCGACATCCTGCAACGTTGTAGCACGCGGGATATTACGCGGTTGCGAATCGGCATCGGAGCGGCCCCGGGCGTGATGGATCCGAAAGATTACGTCCTCGGAAAATTTCGCCCCGACGAGCAGGAAGATATCGGAGCCGCCATACAGATCGCCGCCGACGCCGTCGAAGAATATCTTCGCGTCGGAATTATGAAGGTGATGGAAAAGTATAACCGGAAACCAGACAATGGCGAATCCCCATAGCGGGATGAAAGTTAGAAACTTAAAATGCCTCGTTGAAAATATGACTTTAGTTTGTCATTGCGAGGAGCATAGCGACGCGGCAATCTAAACGGCCGAAAACGAGATTGCTTCGCTTCGCTCGCAATGACACAAAACCATGTTTTCAACAAAGCATATTGGATGTTAAATTTTTTTAAACAAGAAACGAGAGTTCTCTGATCAGCTTTTTGGTAGGAGAACCAAAAAATCAGATACCGGCCAGGCCGGGTAGGAAAGATTGCAATGGAAGAAAAAAAGCACTGTTACGAAGGCATGTTCCTTATGGATGCAGGTAAAGGATCGTTCGAGGTTACCGTAGAACCGCTGCAGAAACTTTTGGCTCGCTCTGAGGCTGAAATCCTTATGATAAAGCCTTGGGATGAACTCAAGCTCGCATACGAGGTCAAAGACCGCAAGCGTGGTTTGTACGTTTTGGCGTACCTGAAAATGGACCCCGCCAAGGTTGTGGAACTCGAACACGAATGCCAGCTCAGCGAAGACGTTCTCCGCATATTGATGATCCGCAAGGACAGCATCACCGACGAAGAACTCGGCGCCGAGACACCATCCGAGCTTGCCACGGTTCAAGCTGCTGCAGCTGCCGCAGCCGCCGAAGTTGCCGCCGCCGAGGCTGCCGCTGAAGCTGATGCAAAAGCTGCCACCGCAGCCGCCGAAGCTGCCGCAGCCGCTGAAGCAATCCCCGAAGCCGACGCACCCGCCGAAGAAGTTGCCGAAGCTCTCGAAGACGCCGCCGCTGTTGCACACGCACCAGCCGAAGAACCCGTCGCCGTCGAAGAACCCGTCGCCGTGGAAGAAGCACCGGCAGCTGAAGAAAAACCCGCCGACGAGTAGGCCGGGCGGTATTATTGGGCACAAAAAGTGGAGTCAACACGATTCGTCTGCAAGACGTTGATTGGAAAGTTAAAGAACTTCGAGTAAGGAGCCAACCATGGCAAGCTACAACAAAGTAATTCTGATGGGCAACTTGACCCGCGACCCGCAGCTGTCTTATCTGCCATCGCAGACAGCGGTTGTTGAGGTCGGTCTTGCTGTCAATCACAAGTACAAAGGCAACGACGGGCAGATGGTCGAGAAGGTCTGTTTCATCGACTGCCGTGCTTATGGCCGACAGGCTGAGACGATCAATCAGTATCTTCGCAAGGGCCGGTCGCTGCTTATCGAAGGCCGACTGGAATTCGACCAGTGGGAAGCACAAGACGGAGCAAAACGCAGCAAGCACCGCGTGTTCATCGAGCGATTTACATTTGTTGACAGCGGCCAGGGTGGTGGCGGCCAGCAGCAGCAAGGCGGTGGTGGATACGCTCCTCCGCAACAGCAGCAACCGCAGCAGCCGCAGCAGCAACCGCAACAGCAACAACGTCCCCCGCAGGGACAGGCCCCGCAGAATAATGACGCACCGCAGAATAATGATGCACCCCCTCCGAGCAGTTACGACGGCGGGCCGGTAGGTGAAGATATTCCGTTCTAGCGGCGGTTTAATTTGAAATTGAAAACGAAATTTTAATGGTATAGGATTTTTATTTATTGCTCCGTGTTAAAGCAGGGGCGATAAAGTTCGTCCATAAGACGTTAATTAAAAAGGTATCAACTACTAATTAAGAAGGATAAGAAGTTATGGCCAGATTCATGAAAGGCAAATCGAATTCCAGGCGTCGCAAGAAACCTCGCGTTGTGGAACAGGCAAAATGCCGTTACTGCCGCGAAAAAATCGAAGCAGTAGACTACAAGGATATTCCCGGGCTCCTGAAGCTGACGACCTCGCAAGGTAAAGTCTTCAGCCGCAAGCGGAGTGGTAATTGTGCAAAGCATCAACGTTCGGCGATTAAGGCAATCAAGCGGGCCAGGTTCATGGCGATGCTGCCCTACATCGGCTAGTTCGCTTTGAGAGGTTTTGAAAAGTAAATTTCGCCTATCGCGCGAACTTAACTGATTTCTTTTACAACCGGGTAAGTCCGGTTTAGGAAAGGCTTGAAGCATGAAAGTGCTACTACGAAAAAACGTATACAAACTTGGTAAAATTGGCGACGTCGTCGAAGTCAAAAACGGTTACGCCCGTAACTTTCTGATTCCGCAGGGAGTCGCCTATCAACCAACCGAAGCAAACATCAAAACTGTCGAAAACGAAAAGGCAAAGTACCTCGAGCAACTCGCGAAGGAACGTGCAGAGCTCCAGGTCCGTGCCGACGCCGTCAACGGCAAGGAAGTTACCATCGAAGCCCGTGCCAATGTCGAAGGACACCTTTACGGTTCCGTTGGCCCGGCGCAGATCGCAGCTGCACTTTGCGAAATCGGTGCGAACGTCAATGCCGACGAAGTCATCATGGCTCAGGCGATTCGGCAGCTCGATAAATACGATGTCGAAATCCGCTTCGACGAAGAAGTCAAAGCGACCGTCAACGTCTGGGTCGTCCCGACGAAGGATTCGCTTTTCGAGGAAGCAACCGAAGAACCGGCTCCTGTGGCTGAACCCAAACCGGCGAAGAAAACTGACGATTATGACTTCGGTGGCGGGGTTGACGCCCTGGAAACCGAATAATTCGACGGTTTTTACGATCAGTTCGATAAAATTCAAGCATGCGTTGACGGTGCGCCCGTTTTCGCATGCTTTTTTTATAGCCATCCATGCAAAAATTTGGACAGGATAACAGGATAGAATTTAGGCCTAAAAGATCCTGTTGATCAGGATTAATTTACATAGGAATTTGTATTCGCTGTGATGGTGTTTGCTGTTAATAGTTTTTGTGTTCTTTTTAATAATTCGTAGTTAATCCTGTAATCCTGTCAAAAAAGAGATTTTTTAATAAAAATTGGATTTACGAGATAAAAAGTGCGAACGGGTACCTTTTTTTATTTCGAGATGACAGCTCCCGGGAAGTCGGGTATACTCGGCGGGCATGGGGTTTGGTTTCGCATGGTATAGAGGATAGTGATGGAGCAGCAGTTTGAAGGCAATTCGAATTTTCAGCAGCGCAGCGACGCACCGCGCCGTGGCGGAGAGATCGCCGACGTAGCTGCCAACCGCATCGTCCCGCAATCCATCGATGCCGAGGTCTGCGTGCTGGGCTCGATGATCCTTGACCCGACGGCGATGGATATTGTGGTGCAGATGCTCAAGGGCGAGTATTTTCACCGCCCGGCCCACGAAACGATCTACGATACGCTTGTCGAGATGCGCGAGCAGGCGCAAAAAAACACCGGCCTGCCAAAACCAATCGACCTCGTACTACTTCGCGAAGAACTCGACCGCCGCAAACTTCTCGACGCCGTCGGTGGTGTGGAATATCTCGTCGCACTGGCCGAGGGCGTACCCAGCGCCGCCAATGTCGAATACTATTCCGGCATCGTTCGCGACAAGGCGTTGCTTCGCGGGCTGATCAAAGTTTCGCGCGAGATTATCAACGAGGCCTACGACTCGACCGACCAGGCCGAGGAGGTCATCGACCGGGCCGAGCAGCAAATTTTTGAAGTCGCCAAACAGCAGGTCCAAGGCGACGCCGTGCCGATCAAAGATATCATGGAGAGCACGTTCGAGATGCTCGTCGCCCAGGAAGGCAAGCTCATCACGGGTTTGTCGACGGGTTATAATCAGCTTGACGAGATGACGGCTGGTTTCCAAAACGGCGAAATGTGCATCCTGGCGGCTCGCCCGTCGATGGGTAAAACGGCACTGCTGTTGAACATTGCCGAATTCATGGCCGTCACCGACAAACGCCCGATCGCGTTTTTCTCGCTTGAAATGGGCCGCGAACAACTCACCCAACGTCTGCTGGCCTCACATGCCGGGTTCAACCTGCGAAACATGCGTCGCGGAATGATTCCGCCTGAGGATTGGACGAACCTTCAGATCTCGGCCGACAAGTTGGGGCAGTCGATGTTCCTTATCGACGACTCGCCCGAGCTGACGTCGCTCCAGTTGCGTGCCAAGGCGCGGCGACTCAAGGCGCAGTACGATATCCAATGCGTGCTGATCGACTACTTGCAGCTGATGTCGTATCACGGGAAGGCGAACTCGCGGCAGGAGCAAATTACGGAAATGTCGCGCGGAATTAAGGCGTTGGCTCGCGAGCTGGCGTTGCCGGTTATTTGTGCCGCCCAGCTGAACCGCGGCCCGGCCGACCGCCCGACGCACACACCGCGAATGAGCGACCTGCGAGAATCCGGCTCCATCGAACAGGACGCCGACGTCGTCATGCTGCTGCACAACGAAGACTACTACCACCGCGGGGAAGAGGGATACGTTCCCGAAAACCGCACGCAGCTGATCCTCGCCAAACAGCGTAACGGCCCGACCGGAACGGTCTGCCTCCAGTTCCAACCCGAATACACCCGCTTCGTCGCCGCCGCCCCAGAATATATGCAGCAATAGGCACTAGGGATTAGGCACTAGGCAATAGGCAATAGGTGGGGAGAAGGCAGCAGGGAATCATCGTAGGGCTATTACTGGCCCGACTTTCACGTGTCCGCAGAGTTTGAAATAAATAGAATGGGAATATGGGTATTCAGGAGAAAAAGCACGATCTTTGGATAGCGAGATATAAGACTATTCGCGGAGATTTATCTCTTTGGAGTCTGATAATCTCGAATCTTGTAGTGATATTCTGGGCAGTTATCGAAGGCTGGTCTTTGCCTACTATTATGTGTGTCTACTGGATTCAAAGCGTTAGCATTGGCATCTTTTGGTTCATGCAAATATTGAAATTAAAGGATTTCTCTACCAAGGACTTAGAGAAAACAGGCGCAGTTAAAAATGCAACAGAACCTAGTACAGGCGTGAAAGTTCGTACAGCTCTATTTTTTTTGTTCCATTACAACCTTTTTCATGTCGTATATGCAGGTTTCCTACTTGCCGCGTTAAATGCCAAAATCACGCTATCAATTCTGACTTTTGGGGGTGTTTTCTTTCTCAATCAATTGTTCTCATTTTTATACAACAGAAACGAGTTTCGTGAGAAAAAACCAAACCTCGGTAAGGTTTTTAATATTCCATATTTTCGAATTATCCCAATGCATTTGACTATATTCGTAGGTCTTATTTTAAGGGACAGCGTTGGGGTCTCTATAGATGGGGAATTTATACTTTTGTTATTCCTGTTGCTGAAGGCAATGGCAGACATAGGGATGTATATACACTGTAAAAAAGGTTTAGGCGATATGCCCAGCAAGGAACTGGACGATGCTGGTCCTTTTACCCAATTATTGGCAGGAAAAACACAGGCCAAAAAGAAGGCCATGAAAACTCGTGGGTATATTAAACGAGCCTATATAAAGAAACATGAATATCAAGTTGTCAACACAAAGGATTTTCCTAACGCAGATTTGCGATACTATGACAGTATAACAAAAAAATTACAAGCAAATGGATTTACGACACTTGGCGATATCGAGGATGTGACTTTGAGTCAAGCCGACCCACAATTGCGAGTATTCATTCGGGGTTTGGTTGATGAAACGAGAGCAATTACAGCTGGTGTTCTTAATTTTAACCCGAAATGGTACTTAAAACTTTGTTGCGTATTATTAAACAAGCCCTTATCAGTTGAGGCAATTGGCTTGGAAACAGAATTCTCCAATGGCTGCTTTCTTTGTACAAATATAAGCAATACTAAAGATCCTATGACTAAGCCTTCAGAGATCATAGTTAAGTATTTGCCGGCAAAAACTTCAATAACTGATTTGCTAAAGATTCACAAGAAAAGAATCCAAGAGTACCTCACACACAATCCTGAAGCTGCAACCATTCCTATACGTTCAATAAAAGATGCTTTTGAGTCTCAAAATAGACACAATGAAATAATAGCTGCTTACCGCAATTCCATCCCCGGGATGTTGTTGCAAGAAGAGATGGATGAAATCATGGTAGAGCCTGAGCTTCAAGAGAAAGGGGAAGATATTGTTCATGAAATGCAAAAACTTCAAGATTCAGAAGATGAAGACCCGTCGATGAATGAAAGATTAGTGAAATAGCAGATGTCCATAATCGTTGATGAAAAGATATCGCAGATTTTCGGAACGCATGAGGTTGTTCGTGCGCCGTCGTTTACATTGTCGCAGGGCGACCGCGTGGGGTTTGTCGGCCCGAACGGCGGGGGCAAAACCACGCTGCTTCGTATTATCGCTGGTGAAATACGAACCCTCGGAATATCAGATTATTGATATCTGCTTGTCAAATCCCGAATCCGAAATCCACAATCCGAAATTCTTTTATCCGCCGGTTTCCACGCCCTTAATTTGCAGGAACTTTTTGCCTTTAGCGGGGGCGAAGGTAATGGTGGTTTTGTTGAACTTCACCGTCGCCGTGCCGTCGACGTCTTTAATTACGTCAAGCTTTTGAATCTTGTCGCGTGAAAATACGCTGCCCAGCAGATTCTCGCCGATCATTCCGCCAGACATCCGCATATAAGTGTCGTTACGCTGATAGACGAGCTTGTGTTTGCCGGTGGCCATTTCGCAGGGTGCCGTTGCCGCCATTGCAAAGTTCGCCTGCACCTGTCGGCCGAGAATTTTGCCGGTCATCTTTTCCGCGTCCAGTTCAATTTCTCCGCCTGTGTGCCAGAACATATCGACGCGTTCGGGCGTACCCAGCGTCAGTTCGTCCAGCACCACCAGCGTGGAAACCCCATTGCCGTTGGAGCCTCGCAGCATAATCACGTGCCGCAAAAATCTCGCATCTTCACCGCACGCTTCTCCACCGTCGCAAACCAGCCAGTGATACGCATCGGTGCTTTCGGAGTGTGCGATTTCACCGCGGGCGTCGGGGCAGTGGTCTTCTTCGCCGACGATAATCGTATTGTGCGCGCGGGCCTGAACTTCGTAGAAGCGGGATCGCTTGTCGGAAAAGTATCCGCTATTGTCGTCTGGGGGATGCCCGATATCTCGCAGCAGCATTTCACCGTCGATCTGCACCTGCAGCGAGTTCATATCATGCTGCGAGTGCGACGTCGCCAGGTCCCCGGTTTTGGCGGCGACGTAAAATTGCGGGCGTGGCCAATCGTCGGCCATCGCTGCCCAGCCGATCTGATGGAAAACCTTCAGCGGTTCGAGATTCGGCACGGGTGGGGTGTCTTCTTCCGGCCGCGTGAGAATCGCAATCCCCGCCTTGGACCAGTCCATTGTCGTGACGTCATGCTTGCACGAATACTCGTCCAGCCACCACATAATATCGTCGTTGTCGAAATATTTACCCAGCAGGTACAGCGCCCCGTGCAGCGGCAGGTCGGCCGAGTCGCCAAAGCTCGCCGGCCGTCCGTTGGGGGTAAAATAAATCGGGAATCGCCCGGTGACGTCCATCCCGCGATAATGTAAAATCTTCTGGTCGTCGAGCAAACGCGAACACGCCTCGCCGTAAAGCAGCACGTATCGCATGGCGTAGCCCCAGAATCCGAGGCCTTCGTCCCATCCGCCCTCGCGGCCGAGATCGGCGAAGAAATAGTGCAGGCCCTGACGGCTTAGCAGGTGGGCTTCGTGGGCCGAGTCGCTGTCGTCTCCGAGAACCAGCCCAACCATTCCGCACGCCGAGTTGATCACACCGTTCCAGTGATTAACCGCGGTAAACCACCACGCATCGTTCGAAACCGACTGCAAGTACGGATCGACAACGCGGGTGTGCAAAACGTCGATGATTTGTTCGCGTTCGTTGGGTATGAGGTCATCCCACATCAGGTCGAGGCCGATAATAGCGGCGAGAGAGGCCTCGGCCGTGCAGCGGTCGATGATAAGATCGGGGCGGGAAGGATCTACCCAAGTACTCCATCGCATGAGATTGCGAAGTTCTTCGAGGGCACGGCTGCGATAGGCGCCGTTGGGGTCTAGCCCGTCGGCGATGAGCAGATCGAGGATTCGGCCTTGCACTCCGCGGGCGGCGGTGATGGCGGCTCCGCAGCATCCGTTGGCCCACGCGGCCTGCCAGTGCATTTCCGTCAGCGGGGCCGATTCTAATATCAATCCGCAACGTTGCTGCAGCACGCTAAAGAATCCTTCGAACGGTTTTTTTGAGATTCGCGAACGCAACGCCCGCAGCTCGTCTTGAGTGGTGATAATACCGCGTCTCATAAATCTGCCTTCCTGACATCATTAAAAGCTAATCCGAAATCCATTTGGTGACTATAGGATAAGATTAACCGCACGAAAGTGCAAGAAAGTTCAGGGAAAAGCGTTCCCGATATCCGTTTCGAGCTGGCGAGACTTTTGTTATTTACAACACGAAACGGGAAATACCCCGGCGTTGCAAGATTATTCGTTACGCCGATATAAAGCCGGGTGCCGTGGTTGCCGGGTGCCGTGGTTGCGGAGTTTGCAACCACGTTTAATAAAAGTTCCTATTCCCGTGGTTATCCCACGAAACGAGGTGTAACCACGCCACCCGCCCGGTGGGAATTGCAAAGAAAGAGAATATCCAATATCCAACACGGAACATCCAATTTCCAAGTAAAGAGTTTCGCTCTTTTATTACCTCCGGCGTTGCCGGTGTCATCCTCGCGGCGGCGGGGATCCAGTCCGGCAACGCCGGTGGTATTATCGCTGTCATTGCGAGGAGCGCAGCGACGCGGCAATCTATTACCTCTGTCATCCTCGCGTTTTTTGCCCCCGGTGCTACCGGCGAGGATCCAGGTTTTCTTATATAAAAAATTTCCCGCGTCGTCCGACATTCCCTGGATGCCCGCCCCCTAACAGGGGAGGTAATAAAAAACACGAGCATGACACAAAGGGGAAACGTGGTTGCAAACTCCGCAACCACGGCACCCGGCTATTCAATTGGAAGTTGAAAATTGTAAATTGGAGATAGGAAGATTTTACTCCTGATAGCTCATGTTGTTCAGCAGAATGGCTGGCACCGCACCGTCGGCCGTGCAACTGCTGCGGTCGATGAACGTGGTGTAATACCAGACATACTTGGGGTCGTCGTCGTCAGCGGCACCGGGTTCCATCGATTGTATCTTGATATTCACAACGTATGTATCGCTGTTAACCGTAATCAAGTTACTGACGGCGGAGTAAAGCGAGTCGCGAAGCGTCAGGTAGTTAGCATCAGTTACTACAATGCCAGCGGTTGAGAGAAGTGGAATAGTATAATCAGCCAATGGAACCGCCAGCTCACCGGCCGCTAGAAATCCACCGCAATCACTGCCGCTACCGGCAGTAGGATCGGCTCGCAGCTCGCCAATACCTGTCGCCGCCGCTCGTCCAAGTCCCACTGGCGTAGCAGCATATCGTGGGCCACCAGTGACAGGGACATTCTTTTGATCTCGATACGAAACGATGTAGTCAACAATGTCGTTAATATAAGTGGGTGGGAGGTCTTCATTGATGCCAGTCCTGACACCATCACCGTTGAGGTCGAGGTATGACGGCCAGGGGAGTTGTTTGAGGACTTCAGGCGTGGCCGTGTTGATGTTGATTCGGCCGTAAACTTTTGTCCCATCCGGTGGAATCATGTTGAAGAATTCACTCAGCATCGCCGCGGCCGGTACGTCGGGATATTTTCCACCATTCCAACCAGGGGCCGGAACTACCCCGACACCGACTGCAGTCGCATAGTAAGCTGGATGGAAATCTAATCGTCCGCGTGCCGGGCCGTCGGGGAATACAGCTTTGAATGTTGGCTGGACTAATTGTTGGGGAAATGCTCGTGTGTCATCCGGGCCGGTGAAGTAGATATTGGCAGAGTCCCCCAAATTAGTAATAGAAGTACCTGGCCGAAGAATGGGAACAGGAAATGCCGCTATTTCTGGACTAAGGGTAGTAGCAGTAACTATGTCAGTCTCGGCAATGTCAAGGCCATTTGCTGCGCCGAGCTTGTGCCCTATTATAGTTGCACCAGTACTAAACACTTTCATGACGGCTACGGTTGAACGGGCACGATTATCACCGGTTGTTAGTCCATCATCACGTTGTCCGTAACGAATCTGATCAGCGTCAGTGACTTTGTTTGTGCAAGAATATCCGATATCAACATTGCTTACTTGGTCGACCGGAATATCATAGCCGCCAACAGTTCTAAAGATGACAGCCTCAACTGTAGTACCGCTGAAATCCAAGCCGGTAGCCAAGTACCATTCTGCCCCAAGATTTGGAAATACGTTAGCCGGGACGGTGTTAGCATCCACCGTACGGGGGCTATTCAATTCAGTTGGATCTTTACCTCCCAAATTATAAAGAACCACTCTGTCGCCAGCTGAAATAGGATTAGTGATACCCAAGCTTGCAAAAGTTACAGCTGAGGATGAACCGACCTTCAGGCTATATGTCGAGGGATTAATTGCGTGTGTTTTGGATGGATTGTACAGTTCAATTGCGTACGCCCAACCATTATCACCATAACCAACGGGAGGGAGTGCAGTGTCCATATTTTCCTTCACGCTGCACGCATATGCCTCCGCAATTACCAGCTGTGGGATGAGGCCATAGACTATGACTCCAGTTGCTGGCTCATAGCGGAATGGTTCTGTAGTAGGATCATCCGTGGACGTATATGCCCAAAGATTTGCTACGAAATGAGCGGCCATTTTAGATGCATCACCGCCGACACCGAGCTCCGTAAGATAAGCTTTCATTTGTTCGTAAGCGGCTTCGCGGTATGTTATCACGGGAAGAACGTCAGGAACATTTGTGGTCGAGACATCCAACATCGCCTGTGTAGTAAAACCAGTCGTCGGATGCCGGACGATGGCGCGGGAGGCGTTGTAGGTGGTGAGATATTGGCGGTCAGCCGCGGCAAGCGGTTCGACAGCGTCAAAAAGTTTTCCGGTTTCGGTGCGAGAGTTGCCATCCTCCAGCCAGCGGAGATATGATTCGTTGCCGATGCCAAAGGCTTTATAGTCATTAGTGGGGGATGACAAATGCAATGCGATGTTCTCGTTGATGTTTATCGGATCGCCTGCTTGATCATTGCGGCGTACATCGTTGAGCTCTGTGTACTTACCATTGAGCAGCCCGCTCATATTAATTTCTACGGGCGATCCGTAGAGGGGCGGTGTCCCCAAACCATCGCAGGCGATGTTTACGTTGATGAGCGAGGATGTATCGATTACCTGAACGGCGACCTTATACGTCTGGCCGCCGCTGTTCATTACATACGACTTAACGAGATATGCGTTGGGAGTGGCACCCTCGGCGTCGGAGTCCACCGACGTGTATTTAATCGGACCACCGCCCGCCGCACCTGTTCCCAGAACGTTGGACAAGTGTTCAGTGTCATCGTCCTTGTAGTACAAAAATTTATTCATCCCGTCGGCGTCGCCTGCGTAGTCGATAAAACGAAGCCATTGTTCTGCATTGGTGGGGGTGGGTAGATTAGTGGCAATCCCGCTGTAAGGTGTGGTGCCACTGGGGGCAATATACAGACCTTCGGTGAGTTTTGTAACCACTTGCGATACGATGCCGGCGGCGAGGTGGTCGACGGAGGTTTGGGCAACGGTGGCCTCGGATGTGCGGCGGTTCATGCGGCTGATAAGCAGGAAGGTCGTACCCAGCATGGCGAGGATTGTGACTAACCCCACAGCCAGCAGCATCGCCGACCCGCGATTACCCGCTCCGCCCCGGGCCAAAGCCTGCGAACTTCGATTTTGATTTCGTATAGCTTTCATAATCAAACTCCTGTGTTTTTATTTCGGATTTTGGATTGTGGAATTCGGATTTAATATTAAGAGAAAATTCACCGCGAAAGAACACACAGAACGCAAAGATAGTTTATGTTTTATAATTTCTCTCTTTTGCGATTTTTGCGATCCTTGTGGTAAGACTTCTTTCCTTAATTTTCAAATCGCAAATCCGAAATTCCCAACGCCCTATCGGCCGATAGGGCAAATAATTTCGTAACGCCTTCTTCTGGCTTCAATACCTTGAGCCACGGGTGTATCCTTAGATTTCGCCTGCATGTCTTCAGCCATCGCCTGGTCGTAAAGAACAAAACTTATCTTGATGGCCTTTGGCCAACTAGGCGTATCCTTAGTCCATAAGGCACGGTAGTTATTGGTTGAATCTGTTGGGTATGGGATCCTAAATTCACATATACTTGGTGTGATAATAACATCGGCTATGGTTTTGTTATCCCATGTGCTGTCCCTAGGTATTTGCTTACGGCCTGTCGGCGAGGAACCGTCTGAATCGACGTCATTGTAATAAAGCCCATACCAGTTCAGAACTCCACCGGTGGTATCACCATCTGTCCACATGACAGATAGCCGCGATGTTTCGTTAGACAACACCTGCCACAATTTGCTAAGGTCGTCTTGATTACGCGGAGGTACATACAACCCATCAGTTGGTGGGGTCTCCTTAGGAAAAGCGTTGAGTAGTGAATTTGGAGTGTTATCAGCAGTGCCGATGAAATCGTTGCTGAGATCATCTACAGGGAGATTTCCTATATATGTCATATCAACTCCACCACCCCATACATCGCCAGAGCTAGTTGACGTTGGATCGAGAACCCATTTTTGGCGAACTAAACAAGAGGGAGAGGTTAAGCTTGCGTATGAAGAGTTGGTTCCCAATTGATTAGCAATCGTTCCATACATCGGAATACCATATTGTCCCGTGACGTTGTTCGTTTTACTGTATGTAGTACCAGCGGTTGTAAAAAGCAGGCGAGGTATGCTATTATCACCTTTTGTTTGCGTAATACACAGGAATCCGTTTTGTGTGAGTTGCTTGAGGTCGTTTCGGATAACCTTAGCGATGGCGGAGGCAGTGCCGTTGGTACGCATGGATGTCTGCGAAGTTTTGATGACCTTCTGCGTTTGCGTAAGGATGGTTCCGAATGCGAGAATGATAAACGACAGAATCGCTACCGCAACGAGCATCTCGATCATTGTCATGCCCTTACGCGTTGCACCTGTATTGTTGAATGAGGTTCTCATATTTTCGTTACTCCAATCCGGTAAGAGTTACCAATACCGAAAGGGTAGGGCTTTTTTTGTCTTCGTTGGTTTCCTGTATGACAAAGGCTGAATTTACGTTATTGCCGCCTGTTGGGTAAATCGGACGATCCAGTTCACCTTCGGTTTGATCTGAATTAGTGGTGATAATCGTTGCATAATAACCATGTACAGCATCTATCAGTGGTGAGCCAACACGTAATTCACCGCCTCCATTTTCTATCTTTGTTTCGCCAGCAGCTACGGTGCATCCAACCAGCTCGGCTGTCACTTCATTGTTACCGGTGGTGTCGCCGCTGCGGGCGTAGGAAACGACAATAAGTTGGTTGATGTCAGTGCTGGAGCTTAATTTTTTACCGAGCACCAGAAATCCACGCATTTTTTCGTCAGTGTCAAGATCATCATCTCTGAACCCGCGGTTTATCCAGACGGTTCCGACCTCCTCAAATTGCGATTTGTAGTGCTGGAAATTCTTACCGAGTATGCTGGTGCCGTTTGCCTCGTCGAAAATAACACCCATGTTCGAGGGCACGTCGGTTTCGACTAAAACCGCCTTTGTTACGGCGAGGCCGTTCTCGCATACGAGTGTGCCGACGATGTCTTTGTACGATTGGTTGCTCTCGAGGATGGCGACGGGAAAGATGGATGCGACCATCGTGATGGCCACGGCCATGATACCGATAGTCAGCATCAGTTCCATCATCGTAAAACCGGTGCGACCGGTGCGAATAAGACCGCTGCGAGCGGAGCGAATAAAACCGGTGTTGCCATTTCGGATTTTGGATTTCGGATTTCGCTTCGCGGCGCTAAAGCGTCGGAATTTCAAATCTATTTTAGCCATTTTTTGCATATTAGTACCTGTGGAAGAATCGGCCGGTGTATATGTTAAGGGCCATGATCTGGCCCCAGTTGTTGTTCATGTAATCGCGCCGGGCGTTGCCGGTGGCGGCAGGGGTGCCACGCGTTATCGCACCCATCTCGGCGCAATTGAAAATCGTCACAGCTGTAGCGCCTGCTTCGGGATCGGGGGTGTTCCATAGAATTGTACCGGTAACGGGGGCGCCGACACCGAAAAGACCGTTACCCGCGGAATCATCAAATACGATATTGCCAGTGCCGCCAACACCATCATCAATATACCTAACCACCTGTCCCGACGAATCAAAAACGATAGTGAATGTTGTAAAACTTTGGAGAGTATGAGTACCGCTGTCATCCAAGCCGTCTGGATCATAATTTCCTGATGCATTGAAGTAGTTGCCGGTCAGTTGTCCGAATGCCATATTGCCGGGGATTTTTCTGGGTTTGGCGTTATCGGCGAGCGCAAATTTCATATCGACTACGTTGAGGGCTGGATCAACATCCTTCCAGACGACCACGGCGGAGTAGCAGTCTTTCTCGCTGTCGGCGCGGTCGGATACTTGTACGTGAACTCCGACATAGGTGCCTTTTAAGATTGCCTGCGAGCGGGCGTAGGCCAGCTGTGCCGCGAATAAGTTATACGCCTGAGCGTCGGCACCGGCGGAGAACAGTTTGATTGCCGTCGGCAAGGCCGTGGCGGCCACCAGAATGATAATCGCAATCACGACGAGCAGTTCGATGAGCGTAAACCCGCGAGCTTTGCTGCCGGTTGTTTTATTATGGTTTATTATTCGCATGGTCAATTCCAATTTTCAGTTTTCGGTTTACCTGTTGAAAACATGACTTTAACTTGTCATTGCGAGCACTTCGCTTTGCTCGGCATAAACTCCGCGAAGCAATCTCGTTTTCAGGCTTTTAGATTGCCACGTCGCTGCGCTCCTCGCAATGACACGTAATTCAAAGTTTTTCATAGTTCTTTTGTAGGGTCGGCCATTGCCGACCAATATATCAATGCGTTTGAAGATGGTCGGCAATGGCCGACCCTACTTGTTACTTGTCGGAGATAATATCGTCCTTTGCGGCTTCTTCGCGTTTTTCTTTTTCGCTAGTGGTGGTGCCCCACGTTTCTTCAGATCCATCAGGATTGAATAACTTGAGCCAGTCGCTACCATCTCTAACCGAGCCAAACAGCTCGTCCGGGCCGGATGAAACTAATCGTGGTGTTCCGCCCAAACCGGCGGCGGGTTCAAATACGAACGGCACATCGAATGCGTCCTTAAAGCCGGTGGCAGTGTTACCAGTTTTGACAAATGCGTTGCCGGGAAGCTTGTCGATGATCGGTTTGATTTTGGCGTCCCAGAATTCTTCATGATCGGTGTTAGGGCTGCTGGGCTCCGGTGATTCGCCATACTTGAAAATATCCAATAGTACATTACCTTTGAATGAGTCGTTAGCATTATGTTTTGGACATTCTTCGTATTCTTCCTGGTAGATTTCCACGGCGTGCATGATGATTTGCATGTTGGCGACGGTTTCTTTTGTTTTCGAGGCCTTGAGCACCTTATCACCGACGTACAAACCGATAGCTGTGAGGATGGCGATGATTGCGATTACGATAATCAATTCGATGAGCGTAAATCCGCGTGGGCGTTTCGTTTTGCGTTGCGTCGTTTCGGGATTTTTTCCAATGTTTCCAATGCCAGTCATTTTTTACCCTTTCGTGTGGGCGTTTTTCATTTTCAGTGTAGCCCGGCGTTTATGTTGTCGGCCATGTCGTCGAGCGCGGCACCCTGCGAAACCAGCTGCGGCGACTTACCACCAAGCCCACCCGTGCGAAAATACTCCATCGGGTACCCGTACCCGTCCATCAGTATCAGCAACCCGGCGTCGTTACGCTGCAGTGCCATCTTCGGTAGCATCTTGAGCTTGGCGAGGGCGGGCTTGTTGTTTCGCATCGCCTTGAGCATGGCGGTGGTGTTATGCGGGTCGGCCGGGTCGGCTGGTGGCCAATTGCCGGTTTCGTCGTGATATACTTTTATCGCCGCCAGCACGGTGTCCTGAATGTAGTGCGTTTCGTTGTCTTTGCTGTTGCGAAGGGCGTTGTTGGTGACCCCCACAATCAAAGCGACGCAAACCGACAAAATCAGCATTACCACCAGCATCTCCACGAGCGTAAAGCCCGCCCGCCGGGGCTGGGAAAGCATCACTTGATTATGTTTCGTGTTAGTCATTGTCAATTCCAGTTTCACTTCGCGGCGCTAAAACGTCTTGTTTTCTTTATTGAAAACATGACTTCAGTTTGTCATTGCGAGCACTTCGCTTTGCTCGGCATAAACTCCGCGAAGCAATCTCGTTTTCAGGCTTTTAGATTGCCGCGTCGCTGCGCTCCTCGCAATGACATGTAATTCAAAGTTTTTCATAGTTCTTCGTAGGGTCGGGCATCCCCGGCCATGTTTGTTAGTTCAAGTTCGTGATGTCGTCGCTATCCTTGATTTTTTCGAGTCGTTTGGCGTCTGTGTTATCGGAAGCCTCAAAGGTTGCAAAAACTTCGTCCGGCCCGGGGGATAGCAGCAGAAAGTCGGTGCGGACAGTTGCACAGGCGGCGAAGTAATTGGGGTCTGGGACTGGTGCAGTTGTGTTGTGCGCAGCTTTATATTCATCATCATTTTCGTGATACCGGTAGTAGAGAATGTCGTTATCGAAGGCATCGCGGAAGGCGGGGGTGTCGCCGCCGGATGTTTGGAGGTTTTCGGCTCCGCCGTATGGGCCGTAAACTCTACCACGTTTGACGGTGCGGAAACCGAATCCGGTTTTCCCGTCGTCGTCCTTGAGGAAGCCGGTGCCAGAACTTGTTCGAGGTGCTGCGTCGTTGGGATCGTCGTCCGGATATCCCGTCAGAAGTAGGACGATGATCTGGCTGCCCTGAGTGAGGTCCATATCACTGTTGGCGTCGTCGCTGGGCGGGTAATCGTCGAAGTCGCTTTGGTATTGCTGGCAGCCGTCGGCGATCATGTTGATGGCCGACTCGGTCTGACGCATCTTTACCACTTTCATGCCCTTGTGTATCGACGGGCCGATAATGCCGACTAAGAGTATTATAATCGCAATTACGACAAGCACTTCGACAAGCGTAAACCCGCCGCCAGCCTTGCCGGGGTATCGCGAAAACGTTCGATTATTGGTTTGATTTTTCATAATCAGTTGTACCTGCCAGAGCATTTTCAGTTTATTTGTCAAAGTTCATGAGGTCGTCGTCGTTTTTACCATCGCTGTCAGCGAAGTAATTTCTGTTGATACCGGGGCTGATGAGGATAAAAGTGTCAGAGTTGTAGGCTTTAGGAGTGGTTCCACCAAAGCGGCTGTCTGTGATGGCGGTGCGAAAACTGCCAGCATCTTCCGGGAATCCATCCGAACTTGAAAGATATGCCTCATTGTCTTCGTAAACAAAGGCATCGTCATTGGCAATGGTTCCATTGTTGCCGACTCGTGAAGGATAGTACAAAAGCGCCCGAACATCGTCGCCTTTCCACATGTCGGTGACTGTATACGGCCGACTTGCGAGAGTATCGGTTGTCGTTTTACCATCTTTGAATGTGAGGTAGTCGGATTCAGGCGTACCAGTAATTTCACTGGTGGAGCCATTGAGTTCTAATCCACCTAACAGGCAGATAGCCAACATTTGGCTGCCGGATACCTCACCTGATCCATCACCAATCCGATCCGCCATTTCCTGCCCCGGGAAGTAGGTGTTGTCGTTTTTGTACTGCATGGCGGCGTTGGATACGGAGCTGATAAAGGCTGCGACGTGGGTTTTCTTGGCCATGTCCAGAGCCTTGCTTACAGACGGCGAAATAATCGCGACAAGTAGCGCGATGATGGTAACAACCACCAGCAGTTCAATCAGCGTAAAGCCCGGTTTCGATTTTCTTTTTAGTTCATTCATGTTTTTCACCTGGTTTGTGCTGCAGTAGGGTCGGCCATTGCCGACCAATATGTCAACGCGTTCAAATATGGTCGGCAATGGCCGACCCTACGATCTGCGACATCTTCCTAGTGCCTAATTCTTACTGATTCACACCGTCGATCATGCCGACCATCGGCATAAACAATGCTACGACGAAGAAACCCACGATGATACCCAGCGTGATAACCATAATCGGTTCCAGCAGTGAGACCATACTCGCCACCATCACGTCGACTTCTTCGTCGTATGTGTCGGCGACTTTGTAGAGCATCTTGTCGAGTTCGCCGGTTTCCTCACCGACGTCGATCATATTAACGACCATCGCGTCGACGACCTTCGCCTGCCGCAGCGGCTTGGCGATGCTTTCGCCCTCGCGGATGCTTTCGCGGACTTTCAGGAGTGCACGGCGGTAAACATGGTTGCCGGAAGTCTCGGCTGTGATGTTAAGCGCATCGAGAATCGGCACACCAGCGGCCAATAGCGTCCCGAGGGTTCTGCTGAAACGCGCGATCGACGACTTGCCGATAATGCTCCCGACAAGCGGAATCGAAAGCTTCGTCTTGTCCAGGAAAAACGACCCGCCTTCGCTCATGCCCAATAACTTAATGACTACAAAAACACCAAACGGGAACCCGATCATGAACATCCATCCCGAGCCCATAATCCAGTCGCTCATTCCAAGCAGCATTTCTGTGGCGGCGGGGAGGTCTTGGCCCATGTCGGAGAAAATGGTCTTAAACTTGGGGACGATGAAAATCAACAAACCCGTCACGATCAAAAATGCGAAAAAGATAACCGCACTTGGATAAATCATCGCGCCGATGATCTTACGCTTCAGGGCCTGCGACTTTTCCATGAAGTCGGCGAGGCGTTGCAGGATGATATCCAAAACACCACCAAGCTCACCGGCCCGAACCATATTCGTAAACAGGTGGTCGAACGCCTTAGGGTGCTTCGACATGGCGTCGGAAATGCTAAGCCCGGCCTCGACGTCCTCGGCAAGCAGCCGAATCGCGATACGCATCATGCCGGGTTTCTGCTGATCTTCGAGAATGCGAAGACTTCGCAGAATCGGGAGACCTGCGTCCTGAAGTGTCGACAGCTGCCGCGTGAATTGCGTGAGTTTCTTGACGGGCACTTTACCGACGGTTCGAGCTCCGGGCCGACGGGCTGCGGCGGGGCCTGATCTTGCCTTACCGCCCTTACCGGCAGCAGACTTTTCCTTGATCTTCGTGGGAAAATGCCCCATCCCGCGAATCTTCGTGATTGCCTCTTCGCTGGATGCTGCCTCGACAGAACCCTTCGTAGACTGCCCCACGCTGTTCATTGCTTCATACTGAAACGTTGCCATCGTAAACTCCTGCAATGTTTTCGGCGTCCTGCAACACCGTAATTTTGTGACCGTTCACGCTTTTTATCTCGTAAATCCAGTTAAAATCCTCTTTTTTGACAGGATTACAGGATTAACTACGAATTATTAAAAAGAAACAAGAACAAAAACTGTTAACTGCAAAACGCATTGCAACGAATACAAACTTCTATGTAAATCAATCCTGATTAACAGGATTTTTTAAGTCCATATTCTATCCTGTGATCCTGTCTAAATTTTTGCGTAAATGGTCACCTTGTTTATTAAACGTCGAAACGCTATTCGTCATCTGCTATTGTCTGGGAGACGACCTCTTCAATAGTCGTGACTCCATCAAAAATCGCCAACAATCCGCTCTCACGCAACGTTCGCATACCACGTTTTCTGGCAGCCTCGCGCAGCACGTTGGTGCTTCTTTGCTCCATGATCAATTGGCGAATTTCGTCGTCGAATGTCATGATCTCGTACAAACCCACACGGCCGCTATATCCGGTTCCGCGGCAAAAATCGCAGCCTTTACCGTGATAAAATACACGCCCGGTGACCTGATCCTGCGTGAGGTTCAACTCCAGCAGCATTTCCTCGGTAGGGATGAACTCTTCCTTACAGTGCTGGCAGATGGTTCTGACAAGACGCTGGGCAGCAATGGCTTCCAGCGTAGCGGTGATAAGGAACGACTCCATCCCAAGGTCGAGCAAACGCGCGATAGTCGACGGTGCGTCGTTGGTGTGAAGCGTAGTAAACACCAAGTGACCCGTAAGCGACGCCTGCACCGAAATCTGTGCCGTCTCAAGGTCACGAATTTCACCAACCAGCACAATGTCGGGGTCCTGACGAAGGAAACTACGCAGGCAGCGGGCAAATGTCAAACCCACGCCCTCGTTGATCTGGCATTGGATTAACCCGTCGATGTCGTATTCGACCGGGTCTTCGCTGGTGAGAATTTTCACGGCTACGTCGTTTAGTTCGTTCAGCGCGGCGTAGAGCGTGGTGGTTTTGCCGCTACCGGTCGGGCCAGTGACAATCACAATGCCGTAAGGTTTGCGGATGATCTGGCGGAACTGGTTCAGGTCGTCATCGCGAAGCCCAAGTCTCTCAAGGTCCAGCGAAACGTTCGACCTGTCCAAAATACGCATAACCACGCTCTCACCAAACATCGTCGGCAGTACGGCAACACGCAAGTCGACGGGGTTACCGTTTACGACCAGTTCGATACGACCGTCCTGTGGCAAGCGGCGTTCGGCGATGTCAAGATTCGCCATAACCTTCACACGCGACGCGATGGCGACGGCGATTGACTTCGGCGGCGGAAGCATTTCGTACAGGATACCGTCGATACGGTACCGCATCTTGAACTCTTGCTCGAACGGTTCAAAGTGAACGTCCGACGCGCGGTTACGAATGGCCTCGAGCAGCACCATGTTCACGAGTCGCTTGACGGGGTTGGAGTCGGCCATCTCTTTGATGGTGGCCACGTCTATACTTTCACCGTGCTCCTCAATAATGAGGGCATCGTCGCCGGCAACTTCGTTGATGAGGTCAGCAATGGATTCGGGTTCGACGTCGTAGTACTTCAGCAGGGCGCTGTCGAGATCTTCGGGATTGGTGATCTTGGCAGTGACGGTAAATCCCATCATCGTCTGCAGCGTATCGGTCGCCCGGAAATTGTCCGCCGATCCCATCGCCACCACCAAATGGTTTCGCTCCTCATCGTATTCCAGCGGAACGACCCGCTCGGCGTTGGCCATCTGCGAGGGAATGAGGTGGATGACTTCGTCGGGAACTTCGATCGTGGCGATATCGACGTATTCGATACCGGCTTGATACGCGAGGCCCAAAGTTCGCGTCAATTCGTCGATGTACCCCAGCTCGAGGAGTATTTCACCAATCGGCCCGCTTTTTTTCTTCTGTATATCCAACGCCTCGTGAACCTGCTCGCGGGTTAGCTTGTCCATTTTGACAAGAACCCGACCCAGCGGACGGCCTCGCAATGCGTCAATTGAAGGTGTTACTATGTCAGTTGCCATTTTGCTTTTTTCCAATCAATCCAATCAGCGGGGTTAAGTTTTCGCCTTTTCCTCGCTGATGTTTTTGTCTATCTTTTCTCGTAGCTCGCTGGGATTACTCGAACGATCGACGGCGTCTTCGGCTGAGATTTTTCCTTCGTCGACGAGGGAGTATAGGTGGTCGTCAAGCAGCTGCATGCCGAATTTCTTACCAGTCTGAATCGTCGAAGGAATACGGAAAACCTTGTTTTCGCGGATGAGGTTCGACACGGCGCTGGTGACGTAGAGATATTCGTAGGCTGCGACCATTCCGCGGGTGTCGCAGCGGGGCATGAGTGCCTGGCAGAGCACGCCGATCAGCGAATCAGCCAACTGTATACGCACCTGCTCCTGCTGGTCGACAGGGAACTGGTCAACAATACGGGTTACAGTACCCTGGGCGCTGGAGGTGTGCAACGTGCCGAAAACAAGGTGGCCGGTTTCAGCAGCACGTAAGGCCGCCTCAATTGTCTCAAGGTCACGCAATTCACCAACGAGAATAACATCCGGGTCTTGACGCAACGCACGACGCAACGCCTCGCTAAAACTCGGGACGTCTACCCCGACTTCACGCTGCGAGACAATCGACTGTTTGTGCGGGTGGAAATACTCGATCGGGTCTTCCACGGTGATGATGTGCTTATCCATATTTTCATTGATGGAGTTCAGCATGGCTGCGAGCGTGGTTGTTTTACCACTACCGGTCGGGCCTGTGACCAAAAACATACCACGCGGGCGAGTCAGCAACCCTTGGATAGTTTCCGGTAGCCCGATTTCATCAAGCCCGAAAAGCTTCTGGGGAATCAAACGCAAAGTCATCGCGATATGCCCGCGTTCCTGGTAAACCGCAGTTCTGAAACGGGCCTTGTCGGAGAATTCAAAACCAAAGTCAGTTCCACCCTGTTCCTGCAACTCCTGCTGTGCACGCTCGGGAGTAATCGCCTTCATCATCGTGATCGTGTCTTCGGGTTCGAGAATTTTCGTTTCCAAAGGCCTCAATCGTCCGTGCAAACGCAAAGTGGGGGGGCGGTTGACATGGATGTGCAAATCGCTGGCACCGCTTTTTACGCAGGTCTCCAAAAGCCGATCTATATGTACTGTAGCCATAATCTCCTCTAAACTTTCCAAGTCGGAACAGCCCGCGAAAAGGAGTCTTCCCTTCCGAGAGCCACCTACATTATTAGGTTGAAGTCTGTAAGTACCGCAATTATCAATTTCTTAAAATAGACTCTATGTGCCTTAACATATTGAGTTTAATAGGCTTAGCTGTGAAAAAAAGAAAATCACGGAAAAGCAAAAAATTTAACCGTCCATTTCCTGAGTGATGCGGGCGAGCTCTTCAGGGGTCGTAATTCCGTGCCTGATTTTCTCTTTTCCGTCATCCAGAAGGGTGCTCATTCCGCTGGCGACGGCGGCTTTTCGGACCTCCGACAGCGGGGCCAATTCAAAGGCGAGTTGGCGGATATGCGTGGTCATTTCCATCATCTCGAAAATACCCTGGCGTCCCCGATATCCTGTGCCATTACAAGCGTTGCAACCTCTGCCTATATAGAAAGTTGTGCTTTTTGACTCTTCCTTTGAAAACCCCAGCAGGGTGAGTATTTTCGGGTCTGGTTCGGGGTCTACATCTTTGCAGTCGGGGCATATGGTTCTGACGAGTCGCTGAGCCATGATTGCCTGCACACTACTAGCTACCAGGAAGGGCTTGACTCCCATGTCGATCAGACGTGTCAAAGCGGAGGGTGCATCGTTGGTATGAAGTGTACTGAAAACCAAGTGTCCAGTTAATGCGGCCTGAATCGCCACATTTGCTACGTCTAAGTCACGAATTTCACCAACAAGTATGATATTCGGTGCCTGGCGAAGCATCGATCTGAGGATGGATGCGAACGTTAATCCGATATCTTCGCGGACCTGGCACTGATTAATTCCGGTGAAATTGTACTCGACCGGGTCTTCGGCGGTGATGATTTTGCGGTCGGGTCGGTTGAGTTCGTTGAGGGCACTGTAGAGGGTGGTGGTTTTACCAGAACCGGTCGGGCCTGTCACCAAGAAGATTCCATTGGGGCGGCGGATGATTCGGTCGAACAGCGCCTTTTGTTTTGGTTCAAGCCCGAGATGTTCCAGCCCGAGTTTCGCAGCTTCCGGCCTCAAAATACGCAAAACTATGCTTTCCCCGTGGTAGGCCGGGAGGGCAGATACACGGAAGTCTATGTCTTCACCGTCGATACGCATTTTGATTCGGCCGTCGAGTGGCACGCGTTTTTCCGCAAGGTCCATGCCGGAAAGAATCTTAAATCTATTGACAACCGGGCCTTGCATACGTTTTGGGATATTGTCGCGTTCGGCACAGACACCGTCGACGCGGTATCTTACGCGAACTCGGTTTGCCATCGGTTCGATATGGATGTCGCTGGCCCTGAGGCGGACGGCCTCGGCTATTAGCATCGAAACGAGCCTCACGATCGGGGCATCGCCTTCGTCGAGGTCTTCGTCGTCGATGGAGGAATCGTCTTCGTCGATATCTTCGAAATGTTTAACTTCTTCGTCGACGGATAGGGTCGTTCCGACGTTTTGTTCGATATAGGCACGAACTTTTGCTTTTGAGGCCAGGCAGGGGACTGGTTCTTCGTTGAGCATAAACCGGAGAACTTCCAGCGTGTCGAGGTCGAGCGGGTCGGTGATGATGACCTTGAGGCGGTTGTGCTCGTCGCGGCCCATCGGAATTACCTGATGCCGCTTGATGCGATCTTCGGGGAGAAGGCTTAGTTCGGTGGCGTTGATGAGATTGCGGTCGAGATCGATGTATGGCATGTCGTGCTGGATGGCAAGGGCGCGTGTGACGTCTTCCTCTTCGGCCAACCCTAGCGCCATCATAGACTCGCCAATACGCGCGCCCTCAGATTGGCAGTATTCCAGTGCCTCCTGGATTCCGGGATCCGAAATTACGCCCCAGTCTTTGAGAATTTCACCCAGCCGTTGTCGTTTTTTTACAGCCATCGCCTATCCATGCAAAAAGATGAGAGGTTGCTTTGAAACAGCCTCTAAATAAAAACAAGCCACCGTCAAGATACACCCGCGATGCATCAGCGGTAGCAGACATAACGATATCCATATCAGGGTCGGCCCGGAACTGCGTATCGCAAGCAAGGGTTAAACCACACTGCGTCACCTGCAAGGGCCTTGGTATGAAAGTATTGGATAATTGCTACTGTATGCTATTGCAATAGGTTAAGGCACCTCACCGAACACCGCAGGGAAACCACAAGCACAGACAGGACGTTCCCAGAAGTCCGATAACGTGATGATAAATCTTTAACAGCGTAGCGTCAAGGGATTTACAGCCCCGCCACCGGAGAAAATTTTCCAATTACGAATTTGTAATTTTTGTCATCCTCGCGAAGGCGGGGATCCAGGGAAATTTCCAACCAAATCCTCCTTGCTGGATTACAGAATCAGTTGTATAACTATGTAGCAGGCGAGAGAAGCGGGCAGTTAATTTCATCGTAACTTAAAGAGGATTGCATTATGTGGGTCGAATCTATTGTATTGAAAAATTTCCGCTCTTTTCAGGAAGCAAGCCTAGAATTCTCCCAGGGCATGAATGTTCTCATTGGAACCAACAACAGCGGCAAGAGTTCCATTATACTTCCTCTCCAGTCGCTCCAACAGGAGCTCCTCGTGACAAATGCTTCTGATCTCAGAATCGGTGAAGCCACGGGTTCTGTCGATATTATCTTTGGGGGCAGCACAGAAGCTTTCTTTCCCAAAACATATGATCGCACATGGTTTGAATTTGTGCGTGGCAAAGGTTCCCATGCCTGGGGTGGGTTCAATAAAAATACCCAGCAAGAGCCTCTTCATAAGTTACCATCATCTGAGCCCGGCAACTTCATCTACCCGTTTCTATCCAACCGAAAAGTAACAGACTTCTCAGACCAGATCAGTGAAACCACGGTCAACAGTGTTCTCCCCACGTTTTTAAACTTGTACGCAAAGGTAGATCAGTTGGCCAACCCGGCATTCCAACCCGCGTACGAATTGTACAAGCGAGCATGTAATGATATTCTCGGCTTCTCAATCACAGCGGCCGTCAAAGGGAATGGCAAGCGAGCTGTCTACGTAGTTCAAAATATGGATAACATTCCTCTTAAGTCAATGGGTGCAGATGTATCGAATATTTTAGGACTTGTGGTTAATCTTGCTAAGGCGAAAAACAAGCTGTTCTTAATTGAAGAACCTGAAAATGATATTCACCCACAAGCACTCAAAAGCCTTCTGGATCTTGTTATAGAAAAATCCAAAACAAACCAGTTTATAATAACCACACACTCTAATATTGTACTCAGAAAACTTGTGGCCGTGGAAGGGTCAAAAGTCTTCAAGGTAAGCTGCACCATACAAACAGAAGATCGGTTACCTCTATCTGAAGTAAAGCCAGTTCCTGCTACTCCTGAAGATCGCCGGGAGATACTATCTGAACTTGGCTACGAACTCTGCGATGTCGACATGTGGGATGGGTGGCTGATTCTTGAGGAATCATCTGCGGAGTGTATTATCAGAGAATATCTCATACCGTGGTTTGCTGAAAAATTAAAACATCGCCTACAAACATGTGCCGCTAGTGGTGTCGAAAATGCAAAAACGAGATTTGAGTTATTCATATTCTTACATCTTGAACCTACCTATAAAGGGAAAGCATGGGTCGTTGTAGATGGCGGTGATAAGGAAAAGGAAGTTATTGATGAGCTTAAAGCTGATTACCACAATTGGCCATCAGAGCACTTCCGCCAATTCTCGAAGCATGATTTTGAAGAGTACTATCCAGAACAATTCAGGAAGGAGATAGGGCATATACAAGCGCTGAGCGAAAAACAGGAACGCAGAGATGCTAAGAAAAAACTCCTCAAGAAAATCGTTACATGGATTGACTCTGATCCTGAGACAGCACAAGCCGCTTTCAAGAAATCCGCTGCAGAGGTGATTACGATACTTCAAGAGATTGAGGCTAAGCTGACTGAAAATAATTCCCAAAGTGTCCCGAAGAGCTTGCTGGAATCAGACACAAAATTTGTTTCTGATAGCCCCAAACCGTTGGTCAAGGACTAAGAGATTTTTGTGTCTTGGGCGGGTGGCACCTATGAAGAGTGAGGAGTCAAGTATAAACACTCCACGACCCTTCAAATTTTTGCTCCGAAGGCATCCAGTATCAAATATTGCAGAACGTTCGGCTACTGCAGAAAATTGTTTTGTCGTTGTTTCGCGGC
>DAOVZK010000048.1 GCA_030635145.1 Planctomycetota bacterium
AACGTTCTTCGGTTGTCAATTCTACGATATACTTTTTCATTTTGGCCTCCATGCCGGTTAAAGGTTCTATCAACCTTATCGGCAAAAAGGCTCGCTACACTTTATTTATGTTACAGAGTACTACAATCTTTCATTTATCTGGCTGACAGGCGGCCTGAAACCCGACCACAAAACCAGCGGCGATGGAACGTCGCTGCATATCGCCTCGCTATTAGAACCGCTGGGCGTTAAAGTCACGCGATTGGCACGCGGGCTACCAACCGGCGGACAAATCGAATACGCCAACAAAACCATCCTCTCTGACGCCATCAACGAACGCCGCAATTTTTAACACCAGCGGCGATATTATTTACCTCCGGCGTCGCCGGTCGTAGCACGACAGGCAATAAATAATCCTTTACCATCGCGGGCATATTCTTTTCTGTCATCCCGGACGTAGCGCAGCGAAGATCCGGGATCCAGGGAATGTAGTAACGACGAACAATTTGCAATTTACGTTTTTTCATCTTCAATTGGAATTTGAAAATTGGACATTAGACATTGGAAATTCAATGGGCATTGTGGCTTGGACATTTTTTATTACTACCGGCTAGAGGGCAGTGGTCGCAGCGGGGGGTGGGTTTGCAGAAATCTTTGCTGACGGCGACGAGTTGGGCGTGGTAGTCGTTCCAGAGTTTGGTGCTTTTGGGGAGATGCGTTTGGCAGAAGCGGCGGAGCGATTCGTAGTCGGCCGATTCGTCCATCAGTCCATGCCGCGTGAAAATTCGTTTCGTGTAGGCGTCGACAACGAACGTTGGTTTCCCGGCGGCGTAGAGGATGATGCTGTCGGCGGTCTCCGGGCCGACGCCGTTTATCGAGAGCAGGTCGCGGCGCAACGGTTCTATGGGGCGATTCAAAAACGCGGCGATGTCTCCGTCGAATTCGTCGCACACGAATCGGACGAAATTCTTTAGTCTCTTCGCCTTGACGTTGTAATAACCGGCCGGGCGTATGATCTTTCCGAGCGAGTCGCTGCGTTTGGCACACAGCTGCGGAATACTCATCAGCCCCGCCGCCTGCAGATTTGCCAACGCCTTTTCGACGTTCCCCCAGTTGGTGTTTTGCGTGAGAATCGAACCGATACATATTTCGAGTTTTCCCGCGGGTGTGCTACGGGGTTGCGACGACGGCCACCATTTTCGCGGGCCGAAATGGCTGCGCATCGCGTCGTACATTTCCATCAAAATTCGTTGCGTTTTACTCATGGTCGGCGGGCGTGTCGCAACTAATCCTGTTCGGGCAAGTCGCCGCCGGTTTGCAATCCGCCGTCTTTGGCCGACAGCAGGGCGATTTTCTTTTCGGCTCCGTCGAGAATCGAACGACATTTCGCGATCAGTGTCGTGCCTTCGGCGTATTTCTCGATGGATTCCTCGAGCGAAACTTTTCCCTGCTCGATTTGGGTGACGATAGTTTCCAGCGTTTCCAATGCCTGCTCAAATGTCATATCTTTTGCGGTACTGTCCTTTGCCATGCTGATTTCTCCAACTGCTAGTCGAATAGCGACGGTGATTCTTCGTGGCCGCTGTTTTTTCGAGTTTGTTTTTTCGTTTTCATTTCTTTACCGTCGGGCGATTCGATTTTTCGCACGAGGCTTTTGGTTTTTCCGTCGGCGAATTCGGTTTCGATTACGTCGTACGGATTTATGTTCCAGGCCGAGCGAATAATTTTTCCGTCGGCGGTGCGGGTGACGGAAAATCCGCGTTTTAGTACGCTGCGGTAGCTCATCGCGGTGAGATGCTTTGCGATTGCGTCGATTTTCTGGCGTGCGAGTTTCAGGCGGTTCGCCGGGTTTGCGACTTTCAATGCCGATTCTAATTGCCCTAACCGCTCGCCGTTTGTTTGGCTGCACTTTCCAAGTGCCCATCGCAGCTGTGATGTCATCGCGTCGAGCTTCGCACGGGTGCGTTCGCAGAGTCGCTCGGGCGAGAGGCTCATCAGCCGCGGGATCAGCGGTTCGAGTTCGCGGTTTGCACCGCTCAGTCGCATTTGCAGCGCAGCTGGTAGCCGATGCGAAAGCTCATCGACACGCTGTGCGGAATTTCGCAACGGTGTTGTCGGATCGCGAAAAACGGCGGATCGCAAGATCGCATCGAGTTGCATTTTCCATCGCTCGACGGTGTCGCGGGTGATTTGATCGAGGCGGGCGGAAAGGTTTGCGATACCCCGCGCGAGTTCGAGTTTGTCAGCAACGGCGCATTCGGCTGCCGCTGTCGGGGTCGCTGCCCGAAAGTCCGCAACCATGTCGCAGATCGTAACGTCTGTTTCGTGTCCGACGCCGGAAATTATCGGCGTATCGGCAGCGGCAACGGCGCGCGCTAAAATCTCTTCGTTAAACGCCCACAAATCTTCCAGCGATCCGCCGCCGCGTGCGACGATGATGGTGTCTATTTGGAATTTCGCGGCGCTTTTGTCGAGAAGTTTCACAGCTGTGGCGATTTCCTCAGCGGCGCCGTCACCCTGAACCATCGCCGGAAAAAGATACGCCTTCGCTGACGGGAATCGCTGATGAAGCGTCCGCTGGATGTCGCGAATAGCTGCCCCGGTGGCGCTGGTTACGATACCAACGGCGCGGGGGAATCGCGGGATGGATTTCTTAACGGCGGGGTCGAAAAGTCCTTCGCCACGCAGCTTTTCCTGCAACTGCTGAAAGCCAACCTCCAACGCCCCAGCCCCACGCGGGGTCATGCGTTCTACATAAAGCTGCAGCTTGCCCTGCGCGTCGTAAACGTCGGGCTTGGCTTCGATGACGACTTCCATGCCGTTGGCGGGTTTGAATTTCAGGCGGCGGGCAGCGAATTTCCACATGACGGCAGAGATTGAAGAGTCGCTATCTTTGAGCGAAAAGTACATGTGACCGGAGGCGGGGATCGATACGTTGCTGATTTCGCCCACGACCGCAATGTGCTCGGGAAATGCGTTGCTGAGTGCGTTTTTGATGAGCTTGACGCAACTCGAAACGCTTATCGCACCGGTAGAGGATTTTTCATTGTTCGCGGGCGCTTCGGATTTGAGATCCGGTTTGCGATTAGGCCCGGCCGCGGCGGCGAGATTGAAAAGTGTTTTACGTCTTGCGCTCATGGTGCAAGATTTTATCGTCTTTGCATCACAATTGCACGCTCTAATGCTTTTGTAAGCGTTCACACTCTTTTTCCTGTCAATCTGCCCAAAACATCTTTTTTTTGACAGGATTACAGGATTAACTATGAATTATTAAAAAGAAAACAAGAACAACAGCTATTAAATGCTAATTGCAAACACCATTGCAACGAATACAAATTCCTATGTAAATTAATCCTGATTAACAGGATTTTTCTAGCCTATATTCTATCCTGTGATCCTGTCAAAATCTTGCCGTGAATGGTTACATGCTTTTAATGATCGAGACTCGTTAGCCCTTCACGCAGCGAGAACTTCGTCAGCTCGGCGATGCTGTGGATTCCGAGTTTTTCCATGATATGTGCCCGGTGGGTTTCGATGGTTTTGGGGCTTAGGTGCATGAGCATGGCGATTTGTTTGGTGGTTTTTCCCTCGGCGAAAAGTTGCAGCACTTCGCGTTCTCGCGAGCTGAGTTTTTCGAGTGATGGCCCGGGGGCGACTTTTTCCGGTGCGACGTAGTCCTGGATTACGACGGTTGCGATTTTCGGCGAGAGGTAAACCTTGCCCTTGTGAACGGTTCGCACGGCGCTTACGAGTTCTTCGGGCGTGCAGCTTTTGGTGAGGTATCCTTTGGCACCGGCTTCGAGCATTCTCGAAACGAACTTCGATTCACCGTGCATCGAAAGCGCCAGCACTTTCATGTCGGGGGCGGCTTTGCAGATTTGCGTGGTGGCATCAATGCCGTTAAGGTGCGGCATGGTTACGTCCATCACGATAACGTCGGGGTTGTGTTGGCGAACCATGTCGAGTGCGCTTCTACCTTCGTTTGCCTCTGCGATAACTTCCATGTCAGGCTCGTTGTTCAGGACAGCCGCCAAGCCGCCACGAAGAATATCGTGATCGTCGACCAGCAAGATTTTTATGGTTTGAGTTTCTATCATGTTAGTTCTCCATCGTTTTGGTTTGGCAGGCGTATTGTTACTTTTGTTCCCTTACCGCGCTTTGAGTCGACATCCAGTCGCCCTTCGAAATGCCCTAAGCGTTCGCGTATGTTGAAAAGTCCGAACCCATCCATCCCGTCGGATTTCGACATTATCGAAGTGACGTCGAAACCGACTCCATTGTCTTCGATGCTCGCGACGTATCCGCCGTTTTGGTTGGATGTGGTAACCTTTACGTTGGTGGCTTCGGCGTGCTTGGCGATGTTGGTGAGAATTTCTCGTACCAGTTGGAACATCAGGTCACGAATGTCAGCTGGCATGTCGCAATGGGCAGAATCCGCCCGCGAGTGGAATTCAGTCGTAATTTTGTTGTTCTTCCCGAACTGCTCGAGCAGCCATTCCACAGCTGCGGCAAATCCGAGGTTGTGAAGGATCGGGGGACACAGCTCGAATGTAAGCGTTCGGGTTTCATAGATGGTGTCGTCGAGAATCCGGATCATGCCTTCCATCTCTTCGCGAAATTCCTTCGACTTGCTGCTGTCACGCATCATCGTCGCGCTGATTTTCACCGCTGCGAGATTTTGTACGACATTATCGTGCAGCCCCGATGCGATTTTGCGTCTCTGACGTTCCTCCGACTGCGCCAGCAGCTGAGCGAGTGATCGCAGCTTTTTTTGATGTTCGATAACCTTGCGCTCGGTCTGCTTGCGTCTGGTGATATCGTGGGCGTAAGCGTTGACGTATCCCGAGTCGACTATGGGTGCAAAGTTCAGAAAATAAGTACTCTCACCGCAGTCGTATTCGACAGTTTGCAGTTTTCCTGTGTCCAGGGCTTGGTTGATTAATTCCTTCCACGATTCCGGGAGCCTGGGGTTTTCGAATCCGCCCATGTTATCGAGCAGAGTCCTGGCGGGTTTGTTGGCGTGGAGAATTTCCCCGTGCTCGTCGATGCGCATTACCGGGCTGGGATTTTCGCTGGTGAATCTGGCCTGAGAGATGAGCTGCTGCTCGGCGTGTTTGCGAGGTGTGATGTCCAACGCCTCGACGATCACCGTGCGAACGTGCCCATCAGGTTCCCACGTAGCCGGTTCGATATGATACTCGTTCCACGTTCCGTTCCTTTCATCTTCGCCGACGAATGGTTTGCCTGTATCGAATACCGCCTGAATCTGAGCTTTGCGTCGCTGGGCAATCTGCAGCGGGAATAAATCCCACACGTAGGTCCCGATTAGCTGCTCGCTGGTCTGACCGAACCTCGCGGGGTATGCTTCATTGCAGTCTATGACGAGACCGTCTTTGCCCAGCAGCACAATCGCCGCCGGTGATGCGTTTAATATCGCCCGAGCCATTTCTTCGCTTTCACGAAGTTTCTCGTCGGCCTGCAACCGGTCGGTGATATCCTGTCCCGTGGAAAGCAACCCCGTAACATTTCCAGCAGTGTCTTTGAGTGTTCTGCTGTACCATTCAATTTCGCGTCTGGTTCCATCTTTCGTGATGATGGGATTGACGTTACCCTTGGTATCGATGTTGCCAATAGCCTTTAGAAAAACGTCACGAATTTTCGCATGATCCTCTTCAGGGAGAAAAGTCTCAAACCAGTCTTTACCCCTGACTTCATCCAGCGAATATCCCGAGATTTCCTCCATGTACGGGTTGAAGCGAACGATCTTACCTTCCGGATCCAGCATCATCACAATTGCCTGAGCAGTGTCTACGAGGCTCTCGGCGAAATCACGTTCTGATGCCAGAACCTGCTCTGCCCTTTGATGCTCGCTGATGTCGCGGAATGACGTGATGACGGCCTTTTTACCTTCCCACGTCGTAAAAGCGATTGAACTTTCAACAGGAATCTCACGTCCATCTTTGTGCAGCAAACGCTGCTGATAGAACGTTGGAGCAGAATCCGGATTTTTGTACCGGTCTTTGCGATATCGATGTATTTTTTCAAACTCGTCGGGATGGAACAATTTTGCAATCGGGGGCTTGATGAATTCTTCCAGGTCGTATCCGAGAATCTCGGCGCTTTTGCTGTTGGCAAAAACGATGTTCATGTCTTTACCCTGGCTGACGATGATTCCTTCGTTGGCGTTCTCGGCAAGGGAGCGGAAATTATCATGGATGTCAATCATCGCTCGGCGGATTTTGCAGCGTTTAATCGCGATAATCAAAATCGCAATCAGTAACAACGAAAGTAACCCCACACTAAACTCAAGCCCGTATACAAAAAGCGAATCGGCAAGCATGTCGAGTTGCAATTTGATTGGCGAAGTATCGGCCGTGATGGTTTCCGTGACGGGTGCAGCATCCAGCGACGTTTGAGTTGTTGAAAAATCCCCGCGAGTGACTTGCCCCGAACACATCAGCAAAACAGCCCCCGCGATTATCACACACCACCCGCTTACCCGCGGCAGGGCTGGGGCCTTCCCCCGCGTTTTGGTAGTAAAGGTTCGCATCCTATTCATTACAAAAATTTTCACAGGGCTCCATTTCCGGTGCAGCGGGGCGTAAACACACACACCAATACCATCGCCGCACCTGTTTGTTGAAACCGTGACTTCGTGAAATTATAGGCGGTGAAATAACCAAATTCAACGTTAGACCCGAAATTTACAGTAATTATTCACCTCAAGTAGAGTCATTACACTACAGATAGGCCCGGAAAATCCCTAAGGAAAGCCCCTAGCGGGCCGTAAGAGTCCATAAAACGTCGTTAGGTTTGCCGTTTACGCGAGTGATGCCCAGATGTCTGCGCAATAAATGAGGAAGCCTATTGCGTTTGGGTTTCGGCTGGTGTACTGTATTAAACTTCGTTTGCCTTGGCGCTGTTGTTGTACCGGGGTGATGATATATCATTGTTGAATATTGATAAATAAGGGAGTTAAGTCCATGAGCGAATATAAGGATCTGGATCGTAAGATAATCAAGTTAGCCAAACAGTCGGTACGCATGTGCACCGAAGCCGGCACCGGACACCCGTCCAGCTCGCTAGCACTAAGCCACATAGTCACCGCCCTAATGTACCGCGTAATGCGTTACGATCCCAAAAACCCATGGAATTTGGGTGCTGACCGCTTGGTGCTTTCTGAAGGCCATGCTGTTCCGATCGTTTACGCAGCGTATTGTGATCTTGGTGGTATCGTCGGGCTTCCGTCACAGCCGTCCGAACTACGATTCAGCGACGCCCTTACATTGCGCGCCGCCGACAGCGTACTCGACGGTCACCCAAACCCGGCGATTGGTATGCCGTTCTTTGATGCGGCGACAGGTTCGCTTGGTCAGGGACTTTCCGTCGCTGCCGGTTTGGCACTTGCAGCCCGACTCGACGGCAGCGACCGCCAGTTCTTCTGCATCATGGGCGACGGAGAAGCCCGCGAAGGTCAGGTCGCCGAGGCATTGGACTTTGTCGTCGACAACAAGCTCATGAACGTTCGCGCGATTTTCAACTGCAACGGCCAGGGCCAAAGCGGTCTGGTTTCCGAGCAGCAGTCCGCCGAGACCATGGAGAAAAAACTCATCGCCTACGGTTACGACGTAAAAGTTATCGACGGGCACAACTGGGACGAAGTTTTCGCTGCCCTTACCGCAGCACCGACAGACAAACCCATCGCCATAGTCGCCAAGACCATCAAGGGTTGGGGCGTGGAGTGTTTGCAGGGGACGACCTCGCACGGTAAAGCTGTTTCCAGTGCCGAACTCGACGCCGCTCTTGCCGAGCTTGACTCCAAGGCCGGTCAGCTTGGCGTTGCTGAAGTTGCCGATGTCGACGCACGCGACCTCAAAGAACCGCTGCCTGTCAGCCGTCCCAACGGTGGTGATATTTCGGCAGGTTCGTTTGCCGATGCCCTCAAAACCGCCGGGCTTGAAGCTGCCCTGGAAAAAGGCAAAATTTCGACGCGTTGTGCGTGGGGCGTGGCGATGGGTGCGATCGGCGCCGACAAACGAGTCGTTTCCCTCGACGCCGAAGTTAAAGGTTCGACATTCGCCAACATCTTCGAAAAACAGCACGCCGACCGATTCGTCGAATGCAAAATCGCCGAGCAAAACATGATATCCGCAGCGGTGGGCATGGCGGCCGGTGGGCGAATTCCGTTTACGTCATCGTTCGCAAAATTCTTCGTGCGTGCCTACGACCAAATCGAGATGGCAGCCATCAGTGGTGCCAACGTTAAAATCGTTGGTTCGCATGCGGGTGTTTCCCTCGCAGCTGACGGCCCGTCGCAAATGGGCCTGTGCGACCTTGCGTTCATGCGTGCCTTCGCACATGCAAAACGAGTCGATGGTCAGCCGCTGATTCGCGTATTCCAACCCGCAGACGGTATGGCTGCCTTCAAACTCACGGAGATGATGGCTAACCTCGACGGAATGTGCTACATGCGAACGCATCGCCCTGACGTTGATTTCATCTACGACGAAAATGAAGAATTTTCGCTTGACGGGTTCAAGCATCTTATCGACGGTGAAGACATCGCCATCGTCGCCAGCGGTTACATGGTTGGCGTTGCCAAGCAGGCTGTCGAATTGCTCGAACAGCAGGCGGGGTTGTCAGCGTCGCTGATTGATGCCTACGCCATGCCCCTTGCCACTGACGAAATTATGCAGATCGGTGACGACAATCGCGGGCAGATTCTGGTGATCGAAGACAATTACGTTGGCGGGTTCGGTGACGAACTTACCGCCGCCGCCGCTGTCAGCGACCTCGGTGTCGTGGTCAAAACCATCAATGCCGGCTTCGCCCCCAAGAGCACACGCTCACCGGAAGAAACACTCAAGATGCTGTCGCTGACGGCGAAGAACGTCGCCGACGTAGCCCAGAAAATGTTCGACCAGTCCGAGGCGTAAGCCCCCAGGGCGGTTAACCGTCCCCGGACATCGGCCGTCGCAAGCAGAATTGAGAGAATTGAAAAAATCCCAAAAGCGGGTTCATGCAAGAAGATGGACCCGTTTTTTTGTGCGCTTTGTACGGAAGATGCGTTTTGTGCGTTTTATGCAAAAGATGCGCATAAAAAAGGCCAGCGGAGGGAATCGAACCCACAACCCCAGCTTTACAAAAGCTGTGCTCTACCGTTGAGCTACGCTGGCGAGATACAGAGGCGGTAAAATCGGGCAATTTCTACCCGCCACCGGCCTACCATAACAATCGGAGAAACATTACAATGTCTCCATTAAATTTGCAATAACTGATTAACAGAAATGCTAAATTTTCCCGAATTCGAGCAATTAACGATTAAGATGCGGGATGCGTCGCCAGCGAGGACAAGGCTGGTAAGGACACTGAAGCAGGTCCGTACGGGCCGATGCAAGCGGACGCAATCAGCCCGCCGCAGCCTGCATGAACCCCGCAGGTCAAGCGTTAGTTGCTCTATAGACGATTCTCCCACAAATCCACAGCAGGCTCTTGGAGGCACAAATTTTAGGGACGGATATATTTTTACCGCTAGCAATTGCATTTATATCGATGTGAATGTAAAACGCTATTAGATGATCCTGATTTGGCAAGAGGCAGGAGCAATTGAGATAGCAAACCTTCTAAATTTAACATGAGGTATGGAACCATGAATAAATTAGCAAACAAATACGAGTGCCGTTTTACGAATGAACCGTTGGTCATTGACGGAATTCTTGATGACGCCGCCTGGGAAAAGGCTGGGGAGATCGGTTTGATTATTCCGGTTTCGCACGCCCAGCCCATCAGCAAGACCGAGGCGAGGGTCTTGTGGGATAAGGACTATTTGTACGTTGGTTTCAAGGCCTACGATAAGGACATATGGAGCTATCTCACCGAGCATGACTCGCAAACTTGCAGCGAAGATGTGCTGGAAGTCTTTTTCAAACCGCACGCCGATAACGAATGCTACTACAACTTCGAGATCAACGCGCTGAATACTGTTTACGATGCGTACAATCTCAAAAGGCACGCCGGTGGTGGCGATCATCATCGCTGGGCACGTTGGGACTGCGAGGGATTGAAGTCGGCCGTCAGCATAAAAGGCACGCTCAACGACCCGAGCGATGTCGACGAATACTGGTGCCTCGAAATGGCTGTTCCCTTCGCCGAATTACCCTCGCTAAAAGGTGCATCGCCACAAAGCGGCGATGTCTGGAAATTTCATCTCGCGAGATACGATTATTCGATTTATTTACCGGACGGTGTGGAGCTGACTTCCTGCGCGCCGCTTACAAAAGTTGATTTTCATCACTGTGAAGATTGGATCGATCTTCAATTTATGGAGTAATAAAAATGGATGCCAAAGAAATTAAGCAGTTAAAAAAACAGGCTGTTAGTAACATCATCACGCATTTTGCCAGCAACGCCGAGAGGACCTCGCCGAGGTTGCCTACAAGCAAATGAAGGAACTGGAGTTCTTCCCGAACTACCACGACACTTACGCCAACACGCCATATCCCAAACTCATCCCCGAAAACCAGTGAAGGGATACAAACCAACCCTTCATACAACGATACGTTGGTAACGTTGTATCAATTCAAGTATAGGATAGTTTTTTTTGCGAGGCGGGTTTTTGAGCTTTTTTTATGCTTTTTTGTGATGCAAAGCCTGCGCATAAAAAACGGGCGGTGGGCATCAAACCCACCACCCGCATCATTCTATATTTCAGTCTCGATACTCGTTTTAGTACCGATAGTGCTCGGCCTTGTACGGCCCGTTGACATCAACGCCAATATAGTCGGCCTGCTCCTTGGAGAGCTTCGTCAGCTTAACGCCGATTTTGCTCAGGTGCAGCCGTGCCACTTCTTCGTCAAGTTGCTTGCTGAGACGATACACACCAACTTTCGGCCGATTCGTCCAAAGGTCGATCTGGGCCAACGTCTGGTTCGTGAAACTGTTGGACATCACGAAACTCGGATGGCCTGTTGCACAACCAAGATTGACCAACCGCCCCTCGGCTAGCAGATAAATGCTATGCCCGTCGGGATACGTGTACATGTCGACCTGCGGTTTTACGTTCGTGTGCACCATACCAGGTGTTGCCCTCATCGCCGCAACCTGAATTTCGTTATCGAAATGCCCGATGTTGCAGACGATGGCCTGGTCTTTCATCTTTGCCATGTGGTCGGCGGTGATGATATCCTTATTGCCGGTGGTGGTGACGTAGATATCGGCGATTCCGAGAGTTTCCTCAACGGTCGTAACTTTGTAACCGGCCATGGCAGCCTGCAGCGCACAAATCGGATCTACCTCAGTAACAATAACCTGGGCACGATGATTTTTCAGCGTCTCAGCCGAGCCTTTACCGACATCACCATAACCGCAGACAACGGCAACTTTCCCGGCGATCATAACGTCGGTAGCTCGCTTGATTCCGTCGACGAGCGATTCCCGACAGCCGTAAACGTTGTCGAACTTGCTCTTGGTGACCGAGTCGTTGACGTTAATGGCGGGTATGAGCAGCTCGCCGCGTTCCATCATCTGATAGAGGCGATGCACGCCGGTTGTGGTTTCTTCCGAAACGCCCATCCAGTCAGCTGCGATTCGTCCCCAGAATTTCGGGTCTTCGTTGAGCGTCTTTTTCAGCAGGTTGACGATAATCTGCTCTTCTTCGCTGCCAACTTCACCGTCCAGTGTCGATGCGTCTTTTTCGGCAGCCAGCCCCTTGTGGATAACAAGTGTCGCGTCACCGCCGTCGTCGACGATCATGTGCGGGCCTTTACCGTCGGGCCATTCGATCGCCATTTTCGTGTAGTCCCAGTATTCTTCGAGACTTTCGCCCTTGTAGGCAAACACGGGTACGCCCGTGGCGGCGATGGCGGCGGCGGCGTGATCCTGCGTGCTGAAAATGTTGCACGATGCCCAGCGGACGTCGGCACCGAGCTCGACGAGGGTTTCGATAAGCACAGCTGTCTGGATCGTCATGTGCAAAGAGCCCATGATTCTCGCACCGGCCAGCGGCTTGTCCTTACCGTACTTTTCGCGCGTAGCCATCAGCCCCGGCATTTCGTGCTCGGCGATCCGAATTTCGGTTCGCCCGAAGTCGGCCAATGAAATGTCTTTAATTCTGTAGTCTTCGCAACTCGTATTTTTTTTCTGCGATTTTATCATGTTGGTTTTGCTCCTTACAAAAGCTTATAATAGTGAGGGTAAATCCCAAGGGCGGAGATTGTATCAAAAAGGGCTGCACCAAACCAAGGAAAACTGCATGAAAAACATAAGCGTGGTAATGCTCCGAAACGACCTCGAAAATATCCCGCGGTTCGATTTTTCCGTGGGTTATCGGCTGCGAGCGTTTGAGCAAGACGACGTCAAGTTATGGCTGCATATCTGGGCGATGTCGGATATCGGCAGTTCGCACGGTGCGGTGACCCAGCATGTTTTCCAGAGGTATCTCGGGTGTGACATGAAGGGATTGCAGCGGCGCGGGGTTTTTCTTGTGTCACCGGATGGTGAGGATATCGGGACGATTACGAGTTGGTACCACAGATATCGGGGGCTGCGATGGGGGCGGATTCATTTCGCAGCGATCGTTCCGGAATATCGCGGATTGGGGCTTGCCAAGCCGATGGTATCCGCCGCCATGAATCGGCTGCGAGAGCTGGGGCATCGGCGAGCGATGCTTACGACGGAATCGCATCGGATACCTGCTATTAAGGTGTATCACGATTTTGGGTTCGTCCCGGACATGACTACACCAGATGCGGCGATAGCTTGGCGGGAAATCAACGAGGCGTTGCCGGTGTCACTGCGATCCCGATGGAATCGGGATAAACTCCGGAAGCAATCTCGCCGCAGGTAATAATTAGCAACCCTCGCTGAGGGCTACACCATCGGGTCTACCTTGCCGGCGGCGATTTCCTTGAATTCTTCCTCGGCGGCGAGGAACGCATCGACTACGTCGGGGTCGAAATGAGTGCCCTTACCTTCGACGATACAATCTCGGGATTTGTCCAGCGGCCAGGCCGGTTTGTACCCTCGCTTGCTCGTCAAAGCATCGTAGACATCCGCAAGCGCCATCAGCCTCGCCGAAATAGGAATATCATCGCCTCCCAGCCCGCTCGGATATCCCGTCCCATCCCATCGTTCATGATGCGAGTACGCAATCTCGCGGGCATACTTCAAAAACGAATCCGACCCGAGGCGATGCTCGGCCCATCGCAGGGCATCACCGCCGATTGTCGGGTGCTCCTTGATCTCCTCGAATTCTTCGGCGGTAAGTTTGCCCGCCTTCAGCAGGATATTATCTTTCGTGCCGACTTTTCCAATGTCGTGCAGAGGGGCAGAGCGGTAAAGCATGTCGATGATGTTCTCGGTGCCGAGGAATTCTTTGAATCGCGGGTGATCGACAAGATGCTCGGCGAGAACTTTGACGTAATTTCGCGTGCGGGCAATATGCGCACCTGTTTCGGGATCGCGAGCCTCCGCCAGCGTCGACAACGACATGATCGTTACATCCTGGGTCAGCATCAGCTCGTAGCTTCGCACCGCCAGCTGTTCGACGTGCGTTCGCAGATTTTTCGACATCTGGTTGAAGCTTACGGCTAGCTCGCCGATTTCATCTTTGCTTTTGATGTCTTTGATTTGCGTGTTTAAGTCACCGGCGGCAAGTTCCTGGACTTTTGACCGCAGTTTCGCTATCGGGCTGGTGATTCGTCCCGAAACGTAGTAGATGCTTACGATAATCAGAACGAGCGTTCCCAGCAGCGCAAGCATTGCAACGAATACTCGTTTGCGAACACCCATCAGGGCCTGGTCTTCGGGAATATGGGCGGCGAACGCCCAGTTGGTAGATTTGATCGGCGCGTAGAATATCCATTGCTCATCCGGAGAAGTCCACCCGCTGACAATCTGCACGCCGGGTTTTCCGGAGACTATCTTTTTGGAGACGGCGAGTAGCTTTTTGTCGTTTTTTTCCTTCGCCACGTCGAAGATCGTCCGGTTCATAATCAATTCAGACTTCGGGCTGAAAACGTACTGCCCCGCGCTTGTCAGAATTACAAAGTCTACGTCGCCGATGATCTCCCGCCCGATGTTTTTCTTGAGTGTTGGTAATTTGATGTCCACCGTGGTGACACCGAGCAACTTTCCGTCGCGAAAAAACGGGGCCGAGTATGTAACCATCAGCACATTACCTGCGCCTTCGTCGAAATACGGCTTCGTCCACGTACTTTTACCGGTACGTTTCGGAATGCTCCACCACTCCCAACGCGGGTCGCTATACCAGTCGAGAACGTCGCGGGTAATGTTCATCTGAGTCAGAGCGTCGCCCTTGCGATAAACATAAGGGCAGAACAAATTTTTATCCAGATTGCCCTGATCGCCCTTATTGTCGGTGTTCGGGGCAAACGCCATCGCTGCCCCGTAGATGGCGGGGTCTTGCGTTACGTTCGCGCTTAAAAGTTCGTAAATCTGTTTCTCGGTAATGTTGGGGGTTATTTCCATGAACCGTGCGGTGGTGTCGGCGATGGTGGCGGCGTTTCGGAATGCATCGTCGAAGCGGGCAGCGTAATTAGATGCCAGCCGCGTCATGTTAGCCTTGATCTCATTGCTGGAATGGCGCTCCATGTGAACCAACGCAATCCCCAGCACAATGACGTAGATCACCAGAGTCGGCAGCACAATGTAGGTGATCATCTTGGTCCGAATACTGTGTCGCACGTGAGATAGCTCCTGTAATAAAAGTCGGCAGATTTTTTTACAATAACAACCCGCGGAAAAATCCCGGCGTTTGGGCGGGGATTATGTCCATATCACTTCCAAGGAGATTCTATTGCTCAAGGGAGGCAGAATCACGTTTTTTCGATAAAAGTTTTCGAGAAAAGAAGGCTATTGTTTGCTAGTAGTCTGTGCGGAACGGCGATGCGGGGATCCCTTCTTTGTTGTAAAGATTGGCACCCAGGGGATTACCCGAATACGCGTATCGCACCGCGACCGGATTGGGAACATTTGGGCTGGAGACCAGAACGCTCTCGCCATCAATGACGGCGTCTGCCCAAGCCCATTTTTTATCGGCACCGCAAATGGCAAAGCGTGCCAGCTTACCTCCGGGGACAGCCTGCGTCGGTGCCAATCCCACTTTTTTACCGACAATCAACCCACCGCCTACGTTGTCGAATGACACACGGATTTTGCCATCCTCTATTTTATATCCCTTATATAATGGTCCGTTGGGAACGATCTTTTTACCGTATTCCTTTGACAACGCCAGCTGTGCCAATCTGGCACCGACATCCTGCTTATTTTTTGGGTGGATATCTCTGGTTGCACCTATATCGATGATTACTGCCATCCCTGTTTTTGGGATATCCAGTGCCTTACGTTGAGCGTCACGGGTCTTGGCGAAGCCGTCACCACCGGCGGGAGTCTTTTTGTCAGTGCGGAAATTCGCAAGCTGCACCCAGTAGAACGGAAAATCGCCTTGGCCCCAGACTTGTCGCCAACTTCCGACCAGTGCCCGTTTCTTATGGTAATATGATACCCCTTCGTTTCCGTTAGATTCGCCCTGATACCAGATGACACCCCGAATGGCATACGGTACCAGCGGTGCAACCATGCCACGATACAGGCAGGCTGGGTAAGTGTGTTTGTTGCCGATAGATGGTACGGTCGGCAAGGCAGGTGGGAGTTTACCGGCGGCGACATCAGCTTTGGCTTTGTCGGCCCAGGCTTCAACGTTTGCGATGCTCTTGTTGAAGGCAGCTTTTCCAGCTACGGTTGTTGGATCCGCCGATTCCAGGCGTTTAAGGATGTTGGCGGCAAACTTCTGTTGTTTAATCCTCGCAAAACCAATCTGTGGAATCCAAGGTTCAATACGCGTTCCGCCCCATGTGGTGTTGATCAGGCCGATGGGAACATTCAGTTCCTGATACAGGCGGCGAGCAAAGAAATAACCGGCGGCAGTAAAATTACCGACTGTTTGCGGTGAACATTTTTGCCACTTCCCACGGAAGTTCACCAACGGCCGATCAGATGCACGACAAGGGACTTTTATATGACGGATCAGTGGGAAATTGGCGGTGCTTACTTCTTTTTTCGCCTGAAGAGATATTTTGACACTCCATGCCATGTTTGACTGCCCACTACATATCCATACATCACCGACAACAATATTTTTGATACTGACCGTGTTGGATGAACCACGAACCGTCAAAACGGTGGGTTTGGAATTAGCTGGCATTGGTTTGAGGGTGGTTTTCCATTTGCCGGCTGCATCTGCAGTAACCGATGCCTTTTGCCCGGCGAACTCGACAGTGACTGTCTCCCCGGGAGCAGCAGCACCCCAGACCGGAACAGGGCAATTACGCTGCAACACCATATTGTCGCCAAATATCGCTGGCAGCGAGACAGTCGGGGGCTTGGCGGCAGCGGCGAATGAAATTGAAAATATTGTTACCAACACAATTGTAGACAGGTGTTTCATGTTATTCTTCCTTATCACGTTGTGGATACCGAATATGTAGCAGACCCTTGGAGTATTTAACAGATAAACTTAATGTCAGTCAAGCTATTACTGTTTTCCTGCTGCGTGAGGTTCAAAATAGATAGCGGACACTTGATCAGAAGTTATGGCTATCGCTTTTTAAGGTGTTTGTTGAAAAAATCGAATGACTTATTTGCGCCCCATGCGTGTCCGCCTTCGAACAGGTCGAGTTCAAGCTTTTCGGGTTCACCCGCAGCTGCATAAATCTTTTCGACTTCACGGAAGCAACTCATTGCCGACTCAACCATGAAGCAGCCGTCGAAGGCACCTATTTCCACCAACAACGGCCGCGGTGCGATCAAACCCTGGAGATCCGGCACGTCGCACAGGGTGTACAGCCCGGTGGTCTATGAGGAAATGCATGAAATGAAACCAGAACGGGCAGCATAATTGGCAAGCCACGTGTCCGCTATCCGTTTAGCACCTCAATTTTGTTGAATCTAGACCACGCCTTCTGGGCGTGGATTTTTACTACGGTAACGTTTCGAATATATTGCGGGTTTGATATGTACGGTGCGCAGGATAGCTCTCAGTATTGAAGAACTATCATCTGGTGGCAGGTGAATTCATCGACGGTCAATTCGATATGCCCGTCCTTGGATTCGAAATCAACCTTCTTACCCTGCGGTTCAAGCGTCACTTTTTTAACCTCGCAGCCGAGATTGACTTTTACTTTAACATTTGCAAGCGGCATCAAATCTTCAATAACTTCAACACCCTTGGTTTTACCGGCGACAGTTCCACCGGACAAATCCATCTCACCTCCGCGATTGATAGTGTTAGCGTAAAGCAGATGAAGAACGTAACGATTTTCGGCTGGTTGATGCATCAGGGATACTCTACCGGTTGAAGGCATTGTAACTTCGAGGGCTGACTGGCCAAGCAGCATTTTGATCGCCTTGGTGACATATTCCCTGTACGCCACCGCCCCCATCCCGCGATAAAGTTTGAACACAGGATGTGCAAGGTACATTATGCTACCGTTGAGCACACCACAATCATAACCCGATGGTTCGGTCTTGTTGGGCGTGTGCTGATGGCTGCAAAAATGATCGAATGCACGGTTGAAATAAGGATCGTAAACATCGCCGAGAGATTTTCCGCCCTCAACCTTAATCCGTTGTGATTTTGTATACATGACCAACGGGGTTTTCACAAAACCGGCTTGTAGTTCTTTGATCGGCAGAATGTAATCCGGTTGATATTCACTTGGGCCTTCATGGGCGGCTCCGATATCAAATGCAAATTCATCTTTATCCGCCCAAAGCCCGCTTTCACCAGTCAGCAAAAGTTTTCCGCCGTTTGCGAGGTATTCGTCGAGCTTTGTTTTCAGCTTTTGATTAACTCTCACCTCGTCAGGGAGAATCATAACTTTGTATTTGCCAAAATCCATTTCGGTATCGAGGACATCAAAAAGGAACTGTCCTTCAAGCAAAATGCGCCCGGCCCCGACGTCTGCATCGTCATTCATCGTCCAGACCGACTGTGCGCCGCATTGAAGGGAGATGCTGGAAAGCAAACCTATTTCCGAAACACTCTGGACATTATCACACCAGGGTTCTTTTTTCTCGACTTCCTTATACGCCTCGCCGATTATTTCATAAGTCGATTCATCGATATCACCTTCAGGATGAAGCTGATCGCCTATCGAACACTTTGCCCCATACGCCAGCATTGCAGCGCATTCGTAACGCAATGCGTTAGGATGCTTGAATCCACCGAACTCACCCCATGTGGTGTGGAATTTTCCGGTCATGCCAAGAAAATCATATGGAAGATTCATGCAATACTTTGCGGAAATTGGGAAATGATCATATCCCCAGCCACCAGTCGGAAGCGATTCTAGCTCCAAATGAGAGAAGTGTTTAAGGATGTCGAGCTTGCCGCGAGTGATGTGCCCGGAGTTATGAAAAATCCGCATATCGGGATCGTCAACCTTAGCTGCCTCGGTAGTCATGCGATAGTATCGATCCAACCCATGCTGCGAGCATTTCACCCGGTCTTCTTCTTTTGCGGCATCCCAATTGTTTTCGGCCATTAGTTTTACGCAGGAATCGCAACAGCATTGACCCTGCGAGATAATGTCGAGAAAAATACCGTCGCAAGTTGGAAATAGGCGGACGGCTTCTTTAATTTGTTCGCTGAGGTATTCAACATAGGGGCTGTTGAAGCAGAGTTTTTTAAATCCGACTCTATGTGGATCGGGTTTTTGTTCTTCTGGGTTGACAGTCAGCCATTCGGGATGTTCCGCAGCCATCGCCTCATCCAGCCCGGCCGAAAGATAAATCGGAACGTTAATATCGATTTCTTTGCAGGCGTCGAATTGCTCGCGCAGAAGCTCGCCTTTCATGAAGGGATGTTTTACCCCAACCGATGTCTCGTGATAAGTTAATCCGTGATGACATTTGGAAAAACAGGTTATCGAATTAACCCGTGCGTTAGTTAATACGTCCTGGAACTTTTTCTTATCAAACTTTCCGCCGATGTTGGCGATCTTTTCTGATGTATGAAAATCTAAATGGATTTGTCTGAATCGCAGCTTGTGCATGTTTTACGTCCCATAAGAGGCTGTTGCAGAATAATTCCCGAATCCAACCGTTGAATTCGCTAGCTGCATGAGGGGGATGACTCGGTTTCTTATTCACACACAGCGGGGATTACATTTTGTTGTTTATGTCACAGTCATCCCATAGCCGGTTGGTGGGGTGTCTGATTTTTGCAAAGTAGCGGGTTATGAGGTACTCTGTTTGCGTTAGACAGACAGGAGTAACCCATGCAACCCGCTGCCTCACCGAATACCGTTCTCCACCAAATCTGCAACCTACTCCCTCGCAACATCCTTCCGAGGCTGGCTC
>DAOVZK010000021.1 GCA_030635145.1 Planctomycetota bacterium
GACTTCAAGATGCCTGCAAGCCACGCCGAGCCATAATATAGATTTTTTCGATATTATTTACACCACTTGACGATAATCACGATAATTGAGAACGCCCTCTAGGCAATAGCATCTAGTGCCTGTTTATGTTAAATGGTTCCGACGGGTTTTTGGCATCGCAGGCGTACGTTGTCGAGAATGTTCATATAGTTGATGTACGCGTCGTATGGCGATTCATAGGGGTTAAAGTATTTGTGGACATCGCCGTCGGAGAAATATTTCGTGCACATGTAGTAGAAGTGGTCAGACGTCTGCAGCTTACGCCAATCGTGGATCAACGTACCGTCGTCGCTTTGCTTGACAGCTTCGTTGAGTGCGTAGACATCGTGCAGGGCGTTGGACTGCATACTGTTTCCCAGCCACGCCGACAGGTCTCGCTCGGTGTCGGCCCAGGAGATCATGTGGGGGATGTCAACTTCCCCAGCTGAGTCATAACGGGCGATGGCTTCGGATACGGTCAGAAAATCGTTCTTGCCCGACTGCATTATCGTTCCCGGTAGTGCCCGCATAAAATCGAAGATGCCGGTGTCGGCCCACTGATGTTCGCCGAATGTTTCGTAGTCCATGAATAGGTTGCAGACGTATCCGCATCCGTTAATTTGATCGACCCAGTTGGTGAATTTCTCGGTGGACAGCGGCCATTCCGGCCAGCCCTGATTGCCGAAACGAAATGCGATGTCGTCGCTTAGCCTGTAGTTTTTCAGCAGCATTCGCAAAGATTCGCAGTTCGGCGGGGTGTAGATGAAGTTCGGGCTGCGATATCCCAGCACAAAGTCGGCGCCTTCGGTTAAGATGGCGTCGAAGCCCATTTGCTCGACGGTATGTGCGACGTCGTTGTTGTAGGTCAGTTCGGTATTGCGGAAAACTTTCGGGCGTTGTCCGAACAGTCGCTCCATCATGGCGCAATGGCTGTTGGTTTGCTCGATGAATTCTTCGCGGCTGTACAAAAACGAAAGCGAGTGGTAGAAGGTCTCGGCGATGAATTCCACGCAGCCGGTTTCGGCAAGTTCGCGGAAGGAGTCCAGCACCTCGGGATACCAGCGTTCAAACTGCTCGATAACCGTGCCCGTCACCGAGTAGCTGATGCGGAACCGGCCCTCGTGCTGCCGGATTAAATCCAGCATCAGGCGGTTGGTGGGGAGGTAGCATTTGTCGGCGACTTTGCGGAGGATTTGCTCGTTGGACTTGTCGTCAAAGTAACTCGACCCGCTGTCGAAAATGCTGTATCGCCGCAGCCGATAAGGCTGATGAACTTGAAAGTAAAAAACTACTGATGCCATATCACCATTAGACGGAAAAAAGTTTCCAGATCAAGCCCCAAGATTCCTTATTCTATTAATTTGCTGTAAATTTCCTTCAGCTGCACGGCAGAGTCGTTCCACGAGAGTTTTTGCAGTTCGAATTGGCTGTGCTGCGAAAGCGTACGCTGCAACGGTTCATGCCGCAACACCGCCAGAATTTTGTTCGCCATCTCGTCCGTGTCCCAGAAGTCTACTTTCAGCACGTGCGTCAGCACTTCCGACACGCCCGACTGCTTGGAGATGATGACGGGAACGTTGTGGCTCATGGCTTCGAGCGGGGCGATGCCGAAAGGTTCCGACACGCTGGGCATTACGTAGAGATTCGCGATTTTGAATATTCTGTCGACATCCTGCCCACGCAAAAAGCCCGTGAATGTTACGTACTTACCGAGTTTCAGGTCGGCGGCGAGTTGGATGCATTTGCGAACCATGTCGCCGCTGCCGGCAATTACGAAACGAACGTTCGTGTACTTCTGGATGACTTTTTTGGCAGCCTCCAGGAAATACTCCGGGCCTTTCTGCATCGTGATGCGCCCGAGGAACAGCACGATTTTTTCGTCGCGCGAAATCGGCTTCATTAGCGAGTGTTCGTCGGGTGTTAATTCGACGGCGTTGTAGACGACGGTTACTTTTTCTGCGTTGACGCCGTAGCGGTGAATGGCGATGTTTTTCGTGAGGTGCGAAACGCATACTACGCGTGCGGCGGCGTGCATTCCGCTACGTTCGATATCGTATACGCGCTGATTTACGTTTGCCCCGGCCCGGTCGAACTCGGTGCTGTGAACATGCACGACGAGCGGTTTTCCGCTGGCGGCGGCGACGGCCATCCCGGCCGGGAATGTCATCCAGTCGTGGGCGTGGATTACGTCGAAGTCTTCACCCTCCGACAACTCGACAGCCAATCTCGCGTAGCGGTGTATCTGCCCCATCAGGTCGCCGTCGTAATGCTCACCCGCTCCGCCCTTAACGAGCGAACCGTGCGGTAAGGCACTTTGCTGCTCGACGTCTTTGTGTGTTTTCGCTTTTGGCGCCGCCGAAGCTGCCGCCTGCTCGGCCGTCTGCTTTTTTGCGTCTTTAGAATGACGCTTGTCGGTTATCACCTTGCGAAGAATTTCCTTCGCCGCGTTCGACCGCACCTGCCGGTTAAGTCGCAGCATTTCGATTTCGAAACTCACTTCGCTGGCGTAAGGCTGAAGAATCGCGTCTAGCTGATGGATCGTCAGATGCTCGAGTTTGCATTCGATATGCCGGCGGGTTTCTTCCGAAATTTCGCCGTCGTCAAAATCGTCGGGCAAAATCAAATCTGATGGCGTGCGGAGGGTGATATGGTCGGTCGCGCCGCTGTCAGCCGAGTCTACCGGCACTGCCGTCGGCAGCACAAAGCAAACCTCCACGCCGACTTCGTCGAGCCCCTTGGTAATCCCGTAACAGGCAGTCCCAAGACCCCCGCTGATGAAGGGTGGAAACTCCCAACCTAGCATAAAAACTTTCATCTTGCCTTTCCGCATCTTTCGCATTTTTTGCATATGAAAACACTCCCGCCCTGAGACCCGAGATCAGGCATTATACATTCGCCCGCTGCCCAAAAGGAAGAAAAATCCAGACGCCACTCCAGTGTAGGATATGTTTGGTGAGTTTGGAGCTGCAGAATCAGTCGATTTGCAGTGCCCCGATGATGTCTTGGACGCTCGACTTATCGCGGTCAGCCAGGTATTTCCTGATGCCGTTTTTGATCTCGACAATGCATCGCGGGTCTACAAACAGCGATGTTCCCAGGGCTAGGCCTGTGGCACCGGCAAGCAGGAACTCGATTGCGTCGGAGGCGTACTGGATTCCGCCCATGCCGATGATTGGGATTCCCGCGGGTTTGGCGACCTGGGTGTAAACGCGATGTACCATATAGACCGCCACCGGGCGAATGGCCGGGCCGCTGAGTCCGCCGGTTTTGTTCGCCAGTATTGGGCGTTGCGTGTCGATATCGATCGCCATTGCGGTGAGCGTATTGATGAGGCTTAGCGCGTCGGCACCGCCGTTAACGGCGGCTTGTGCGGTGGCGGTGATGTCGGAAACGTTCGGTGAGAGTTTTACGATGAGTTTGTTTTTGCGGGTGACTTTTTTAACGGCGGCGGTGATTTTTTCGACGGCCGACGGGTCAACGCCAAACTGAATGCCCCCGGCCTTGACGTTCGGGCAGGAGATGTTCAGCTCCACACCGCGAACGATGTCGATATCTTCCAACGCTTCGGCGACCTGAATGTAGTCGGCCTGGGTTACTCCGGCGATGTTGACGAACACGGGCAGGTTCATCGCCTGCAACTTCGGGAGCTTTTCGCTGATAAAAACGTCCAGCCCCACATTCGCCAATCCGATAGCATTCATCATTCCCGCCCGCGTCTCGACGATTCGCGGATACTCATTCCCGCTGCGAGGGGCAACGGAGATGCTCTTCGTGACAAACGCGCCCAACTCTCCGAGATCGACGAAGTCGGCGTACTCGTCGGAGTATCCGCACGTCCCGCTAGCTGTCATCAGCGGATTGTCCAACTCCACGCCCGCAATGTTTACAGATAAATCGATTGATTCGATATCGCCGCTCTGCCGTTTGTTCGTCGTTTCCATACGCGGGATTATAACACCCGCGAGCCGCGGTGGCAACCAGTAGCACCGCCCGCCAGCGGCGGTTGCAAATAATCGCAGCGGGGTGCCGTGGTTGCGGTTTTTGCAACCACGTTCACACCAACGAATTATTTAAAGGATTCCATTTTGGTATTACAGGCCGGGTCTTGACCCGGCGGGGCGTAGCACGACGGGCTATTTGCCACCGCCGTTGGCGGTCGCTACGGTCGCACCACCCTCCCTCGCTAGGCTGTCATTGCGAGCGTAGCGAAGCAATCTCGATTCTCATAGATGTAGATTGCCGCGTCGCTGCGCTCCTCGCAATGACAGCATGGGCCGCGGGAACATTGTTAGGATCATCTCTTATTCTGTCATCCTCGACCCCGATCGAGGATCCAGTTCTTTTCTTGTTCTGTCATTCCAGTGAAAACTGGAATCCAGGGGTTTTTCCATGTCGTTCCCTACATTCCCTGGATCCCCGCCTGCGCGAGGATGACACGGAGGCTGACGCCTATTGCAACCGTCGACGCCGGTCATTGCGAGCGTAGCGAAGCAATCTCGCCGCTGGCAGCGGAGGCAATAATAATCGCTACGGTCACACCGCCCATGTCGCTGGGAGTTCTACCGGCGTTGCTGGTTGCCCCTCTTACTGAGGGGTGCGGGTAATAAAGCAAATTCCGTCCTCAATGCCGGGATATCCCAGGCCGATATATCTATGTTGGAGGGTCTGGGTTTTGTCAGTAACGGGAGTCAGTAGCGAGGCGCGAATGTCCCCAGGAATCTGGGAGGAGACTTGAGGAGAGGAACATGGCTAAAAAATACCAGAAACCCCCGTGGTTTGCCAAGGCAGTGATCTTCGCCGTTACTTGCGGTGCCGTGGTCTGCGGTTTGGCAGGTTGCGATCCGCAAGATACAAACCTGAACATGGCCTACGGAAGAAATTTGCCGCCTGGATCCCCGGAAGTTGTTCTGGTGATTATGGCCGGGTGGACGCAGACGGCCGAGACTATGGGCCGAATCGAACGCGAGATGGTCCAACAAATCTCTGCTGTCATGCCGGATCACCGCATCGCGGTTAAGCGAAGAATCATCGGACTGTTGCCTGTAGGTGATTCCGAGTTGTTCCTGGGGCTTGAGTACGACGCGTGGAAACAAAAGAAGAAAACGCCCGCCGGGCAACACAACCAGTTCATCGCCGTCGGGCACAGCAGCGGTGCTACCGCCATCTATGGTTTGCTGGAGAACGGAACGTTCAAGAATGGCCCCAGCGCGCCAACGTTCCTGGGCTTGGTCGACATGCAACTGCCCATCGGCCCGCACGACCTGACAGGAAAGATCACACACAACGGTGCCTGGCGGACAAAAATTGTACACTATCACACTTCCGGTACGGACGGTATCAGGGGAATAAGGAACATCGGCGTCGGAGCAGACCATTTTTCGGTCGTTAATTCTCTAACCGTCACGCGAGGCTTGGCCGCCGAAGCCGCCAACGCCTGCCTGCAAAACTTACCCCCAAACATGGACGTAGGCGATAGCACATCCCCAGTTAGGGACTGGACTCCCGGGAACTCAGGAGTATCGTGGGACATGTGATTACTGCAACCATCGCCGGTGGCCGGGCCTGCGATGCCATCGCCTGAAAATCGGAAATCGCAAATTGGAAATTGTAATTCGCCCGCCCAAGCTGGTATCATATGCGACTTATGATATTCGGTATCAAATCATCAAAATCTCTGGTGCTGGGCGTGCTGCTGGTGGTTGCTGGTATAACCACGCTGCTGGGCCCGGGCGGTGGGCGGTCTCTGCGCGGTATGACGCACTGGGCCTTTGCGCATTTCGGTGACGCCGGTATGTATCTCACCTCGCGGGTCAAGAGCATATCGTTCGATACCCCGGCCCTGACACGGGACGACGCCAAAAATCTCACCCAGGAAAACGCCGCACTCAAACGCCGTCTCGACGTACTCGAAAGCAAGGTTTTGCAGCAGAACCGCGTTTTGACCGGCGTGGCCAGGGGTTCGGTCTTCACCCAACTTTTCGGCCCCGATAGCGACGTGCCCGTCAAGCTGATCTCCGCTCGCGTTGTGGCGGCCGACTCGTTGCCGTACGGGTATGGGCGACTGCTAAACGCCGGGTCCCGCAAAGGTGCCAAAAACGGACACCCCGTTACCACGCGCGGTCTCTGGACGGATCGCAAAAAGAAACTCCCACAGAAATTCGCGGTTCTTTCCGACTCTGCCCTCGTCGGCCGGGTGATGGAAACCAAAGCATTCACGGCCCGCATGTATATGGTAAACGACCGCGGGTTTAGCATCGTCGCCAACATTCACCGCCGCATCGATCAGCAAAATCCCCGCAAGGTGAAGCTCGCTGATCGTATGGGTGAGCTGACTATCGCGAATAATTTACCCGTTGCGGTCAAGGCGTGCGGTGACGGGGCGACGGGCTTGATTGTCAGTGGAATTTCCAAGGAGTACAACATTCTTCCCGGTGATGTGCTGCAAACCATGCCCAGCGACGCTATGTTACCGGCCGTCGTCGAAATCGGAATCGTTGACAAGGTTACAGACTCGGCGAAGCATCCCGGCCGGGTCGATCTGCACATAAAACCCACCGCCGATCTGCCGTCACTTCGCGAAGTTTACATCGTCGTGCCCGAGGTTGCACCGGCAGCACCGAAGAACGGGAGGGCGAAATAATGCGTTGGGTTGGTTTCGGCATATTCGCGTATTTGTTCGTCATGGTTCAGATGACGCTTGGAAATATCCTGACGTTGGATCGCCTCGCCATGGGGCCGGTGGGGCCGGACTTTCTGGTGATTTTCGCGTTGTTCATCGCGTTTAACGCCCGCGACGTTATCGACGCCATGCTCGCCGGGTGGGTGCTGGGAATGTTGATAGATCTTACGACGGGTGGTGGTGGTAGCTGCGTGGGGCCGATGGCGATTTTGTATTCGTTCGTCACATGGGGCGCCTTTAGCATTCGCGAGGGAATCTACAGCGAACGTGCCCTGACGCAAGTGATCGTGGCGGGGTTGTTCTGCATAATCACTCATGGGTTGTGGATTACGATCCAGTCGCTGGTTGCCTTTAAGTTATCGTGGGGTGGTTACGGGGCCATGCTGCTGCAGGTGTTTTTTAGCGGGCTTTACACGGCGGTGCTGACTCCGATGGTGTATTTCGGGCTGATGCTTTTCCGTAGCTACCTTATAGACTCGCTGCCGCAGCGAGGTGGCGGCCGGTCGCGGCGGTAATTTGCGTAACCATTCACGCAAAATTTTGACAGGATAACAGGATAGAATATAGGCTAAAAAATCCTGTTAATCAGGATTGATTTACATAGGAATTTGTGTTCTTTGCTAGGTTGTTTGTAGTTGGTAGATTTTATTCTGGTTTTCTTTTTAATAATTCGCAGTTAATCCTGTAATCCTGTCAAAAGAAAATTTTTGATTAACAGGAAAAAGAGTGTGAACGCTTACAATTTTTCTTGCTGAAAACTGAAACCTGAAAACTTATGTATAAGTTGCGTTTAAAAATACTGTTGGTCTTCTTTGGATTGGCTTTTGCCGTGGTGATTGTGCGCTTAGTCGACATGCAGCTGTTCTGCGGGCAGAGATATCGCGACGCCGCAACGCTGTCGCGCGAAGAAGTCGAACTGTTACCCAACAAACGCACGACGGGCCAGCGGGGGCAGATACTCGACCGCAACAATCGAATCCTCGCCGAGGATCGCCCCTGCCACGACTTGCATCTGCAGTACCAGTTTCTCGTCAGCGATCCCAAATGGGTCGCCAAGCAGGTTCGCGAAATTGCTGCAGAGCAGGGGCTGAACATGAAGGTTGGTTTCGAGGCCGACCAGGCAAGGGAAGTTTACGATCAGCGTGCCGCCAACACGTGGGAACTCGCGAGGTTACTGGCGAGTTTTCGCGGTGTCGATCTCGACAAAACCGTGTCGCGAATCAAACGTAGGACGCAGCGATGGCAGGCGGCGCGTGATCGGCGCGGCGGTGGCCAGATCGCAGAACGGAAAATGTCGCATCCGGTGGTTACCGGTTTGGACACCAACGACGTGAGTCTTTTTTACAGCAACGCCGACAAAATCGTCGCCGCGTCGCTTGTACCCGGTCATAAGCGTGTTTATCCGCAGGGTGAAATTGCGTCGCACATTATCGGGATCACCGGGCTTGTGACTAAGGGCGATAAGGAAAATTGGAATCTTACCGACGATGAGTTGCGGGGGCGGCAGTGGGTTTCTGGTGGTTCGTTTCGGTGGTTTGATCTGGAACGCCGCCGGCACAATTATTTTGACGCCGATTCGATAGGTAAGATGGGCGTCGAAAAAGCCGCCGAGCTATGGCTTCGCCCGAAACGTGGCTATCGTTTGTCGCCTCGGCCTGGTGAGGTTTCGGCGCAGGTGCTACCAGAGCCCGGCCGCGATGTTCAACTAACGATAGATATCGAACTCCAGCGGCGCATCACAGAAATGCTCGCCGATAAAGGATACACCGGCAGCGTTGCGGTTGTGTCGGTCGATTCGCGCGAAATTCTCGCGTTGGTGTCGTTTCCGACGTACGACCTGAACACGTATCGACGCGACTACAACAAACTGGCTGGGATCATTCCCAAGCTACCCGACAAACCCACATTGGAGGAACGGGAAAAGTACAACCAAGCTAAAATCGACGCCATGCGAAGCAGAACGTACTTACCGCTGACGAACCGCGCGGTGGCGGCGTACCAACCACCGGGATCGGCTGTAAAACCGGTTGTCGCATTAGCTGGAATGACGGATGGGAAAATTTCACCGCACTCCGAGCTGACCTGTACGGGTAAAAACACCCTCGCCCGCAACGGCAAACCGCGATGTTGGATCGGCCGTGCGCCACACAACTCGGCGCATGGGCCGTTGGATGTTGTTCAGGCGTTGAAGGTCAGCTGCAATATCTTTTTCGTGAAAGTCGGTCAGGCGTTGGGGCATCAGCGGTTGTGTTACTGGCTGGGCGAATTTGGATATGGAAAACTTTCGCGGACGGGGCTGCCGGAAGAAAAACCCGGCGTTGTCGGTACTGCCGAATGGCTGCGGAAGAATCGAGATCGCGGCCCTGTGCCCAGCGATAAATGGTACATGTCGATTGGGCAGGGGACGTTTGATGCTTCACCCTTGCAGGTGGCAAACGCAATTGCTACCATCGCCGCCGGTGGAGAATTCCAATCCCCGCTGCTAATGGTTCCACGAATTGAAAAGCCGCTGATCGAGTTGCGATGGGATTTCGTGGCGAGTCTCTCACCCGAGAAGCAGGCGAAAATTTCGACAACCCCCGAGCGATTGTCGTATAAGCTTCCGCTATCACCGCAGCATGTGGCAGCTGTGCATGACGGAATGTACAAAGTTGTAAATGAAGATGGCGGGACGGCATTTAAACACTGGAATGTTGGCGATCCGTTGCAGTTCAAAGTTTGCGGTAAAACCGGTACAGCTCAGGCATCGGGGCATAAAATCGACACTAATGGCGACGGGCGGCGTGATACGATTGTTCGCCAGGGGTCGCACGCTTGGTTCGCTGGATTTTCGCCGCATAATCGCCCGCAAGTTGCCATCGCCGTTGTCATAGACTACGCTCCGGGTGGTGGTGGTGCCTACGCCGCACCCATCGGGAAAGAAGTTTTCAGAATCTGCGAAGAATTAGAATATATAAACGGCAGGGATTAGGAAATAGGTAACCATTCACAGCAAAATTTTGACAGGATCACAGGATAGAATATAAGCTAAAAAATCCTGTTAATCAGGATTAATTTACATAGGAATTTGTATTCGTTGCGATGGTGTTTTCAGTTGGCACTGAAAATAGCTTGTTTTCTTTTGAATAATTCATAGTTAATCCTGTAATCCTGTCAAAAAAGAGATTTGGCGCAGATTGACAGGAAAAAGAGTATAAACGCTTACGGAAATAGTAAGAAAATGCTACCAGCTGGGAAATCATGGTACGTACCTCGCGTCGCGAGCATTTTTATCGTTATTGCGATGATTGCTCTCATCGCTGTCGGTGTAGCTGCGATCCATGTCTCCGAACACGCCGAGGGACCCGGCGGTGGGGGGCGTTGGGAAAAGCAAATGATATTCGCCGCCGTCGGATTGGTAGCTTTTCTGCTTGCGGTGATAGTTCCGTATCAGAAAATCGGCTCGCAGGCGTACATAATCTTCGGATTCACCCTACTGCTGCTGGTGCTGGTGTTTTTCGTCCCAGCCGTCCGCGGATCGCACAGATGGATTGACCTGAAAGTATTTAAACTTCAGCCGTCTGAGCTGGCGAAGCTGTCGTATATAATTCTGCTGGCGTGGTATTTGCGTCTCGGAGGCCACTACCGCAAGCTCATTGGGTTAGTTCCGCCGTTTTTGCTGACGCTTATTCCGATGGTGCTGATTCTTCGCGAACCGGACCTGGGGACGGCGATTTTGTTTCTCCCGACGCTCTTTTTTATGTTGTACATGGCCGGGGCGAAGTTGCGGCACCTCGTGGGGATCGTCGTTATCGCAGGGGTGCTGGTTTTGATTCCGATTTCGCGTTCTACGCAGGGGATGACCCCCGGTGAAATCAAGGAGCGCACGGCGACGGCGTATTGGACGGTTGGAAACGAGAAAAAACCTCGCATTATAGTGTCTGCTGCGATTTTGGCGGCGATGGAAAAGCATCAGCTACCGAGGATTAGCGGCTGGTTACAGCAGGGCGATGCCGATGCCATTAAGAACAACGGGTTCCATCTGTATCACTCGAAAATCGTGTTGGGGTCGGGAAAATTTATCGGCAGCAAAGACTGGATCGACGCCGAGTGGTACTTCAGCATACTTCCCGACGATCATACCGACTTTATTTTCAGCATTGTCGGGGGGCAGTGGGGGTTTGCAGGTTGTTTTTTGGTGCTGCTGCTATACGCGGTGATTCTGATACTTGGCGTTGAGGTGGCGGCGACGACTTACGACCCCTTCGGGCGGTTGTTGGCGGTGGGGGTTATCGGGCTGCTGGTATCGCAGATGTTCATCAACATTGGAATGACCATGGGAATCATGCCGATTACAGGTATGACCCTTCCGTTTGTCAGCTATGGTGGGTCGTCGCTGGTGATTAACTGCATCGCGTTGGGATTATTGGTCAATGTCGCCCAGCGAAGACCTATCCTGCTGGGGCGGCGTGCCTTCGAGCATAAGGAAGATACATCCCACGCGCCATATCGCCCGCTCGAGGGTTTTTAAAATTTTTAAATAAGATTACTTTCTTGAAAACATGACCTCAGCTTGTCATTGCGAGCGAAGCGAAGCAATCTCGCCGCTAGCAGCGGAGGCAATAATAATCGCTACGGTCACACCGCCCACCCCGCCGGAAGTTATTTACCACCGGTGTTACCGGTTGCCACGTCGCTGCGCTCCTCGCAATGACATTATAGTTCAAAACGTTTCTGATAACACAAGGTTTGGCGGAAACGACTTAGATAGGTTGTATCCCGGCGAAATCAACCATGTTTTCAATAGGGCAAAATACAATTCTACAAAATAGCCTGGTTTTTACGCTGTTAATAAGGTGTTTCCTGTACACTGTTATGGTTCCGATTTCTCAATTCCGGGGATTTCTCAAAAAGTTCAAAAATTTCCTTAACCGTTTTTTTACCGTTGTGACGATATTTGGACAGTAGCTCCTTGTGCGCTTTTACATTGGTAACAGCTGATATTATTTAAGGATATCGCTTGCCCCATTTGGGTTGCATCTGAGTTGGAGCGATTATGGGTCGGTCGCAAGTAAAGGAATCGGAGAAAATGTATCTTTTGAAGATAAAATGGAATTTACTTCATCGTGCGTGTTGGATAACTCTTTTAGGGGGAATCGTGCTTTGCGCAGGTGTTGCGTTTGGGCAGGATAGTGCGGAAAAGGGTGACGACCTGTTTTCTGATGACCGCAACGATGCGGTTCTTGATGAAGTGGAAAAGGCTATCAGGGAGGCTGAGGAGCGGCAGGGCCTTAAAGGCGCCAAAAGCGAGCCGGGTGAATCGAAACCCACCACGCAGCCGCGAACTTTCACCACCGAAACGAAAGAAGGCGGTAAGCTGATCGGCGAGAACGATATTCGCATGACTGCAGGGGGAAGGTTCAGCATCCACGTTCAGGATATCGACCTGCGTTCGGTTTTGCAGCACCTAAGTACGAAAGCCAAGACCAATATTATCGTTTCGCGGAATGTTTCCGGTACGGTGACGGCCGACCTTTATTCCGTTACGATGCAAGAGGCTTTGGATGCGATTTTGACCACCAATGGGCTGGTTTATAAGCAAAAAGGCAACTTTATCTACGTCTACACCGCTGAAGAGTACGAGTTGATGCGCGAAATGCCGGTTCGCATTTTCCGTCTGGGATATTTGCGAGCCAAAGACGCCAAAACGTTGGTTACCCCAGCGTTATCCACAACCGGAATAATTGCCGTCACCCCCGAACCCGCCATCGGCATTACCCCCAGCTCCGAACTAACCGGCAGCGGGGAATACGCCTCCCACGACGCGCTGGTGGTTCGTGACTACGAGGAAAATCTGGAAAAAATCGCCGAAATGCTCAAGGAACTCGACATTTTACCGCAGCAGGTGCTTATCGAGGCAACGATCTTGAGTGCGAAACTCACTGAAGGCGAGGCACTAGGTATAGACTTAAACACGCTTTGTGGAGTAAATTTCAATTCATTGGGCGCAATAAGTGGCATGACTACCATCAACACGCCCTATCCTAATGTAGGACTCCCCCTCCCCAATGTTCATCCGGGTGCGATATCAAATTTCAGCAACAGTGCGATTGGAACCACCCAGACTTTTGGTTCCAACGTCCCTGCCGGTGCCGCTACGTTCGGTCTTGTGACTAATCACGTTGCTATGTTTATCAGGGCGTTGGAAACCGTGACGGATGTTACGGTACTGGCGACTCCCAAACTTACGATTACCAACAAGCAGCGTGGTGAGGTGCTCATCGGTAAACGAGACGGTTACCTCACGACGACAGTGACGGAGACGTCGGCTACCCAGACGGTTGAGTTTCTCGAAACCGGTACAAAGTTGCTGGTTCGCCCCATCATAGGTAGAGACGACTATATCCGCCTCGAAATTCATCCGGAAGATTCTTCAGGTACCGTCGCTCAGGTTGGTGGTGCGGACAGTCCGGCACTTCCATCGAGCACCACAACTGAAGTTACGACAAATGTTTACGTTCGTGACGGGCGAACGATGGTAATTGGTGGATTGTTCCGCGACCATATCAAGCTTGATCGCCAGCAGATTCCGGGCGTTGGTGATTTACCCGGTATTGGGGCGGCGTTCCGCAGCACGGATGACACCACCATTCGCGAGGAAGTCATCATCCTCATAACCCCGCACATTATCGATCACGGCCCAGACGAAGCCGTCAGCGAACGCATAAAAGACGACGCCGAACGCTGCCGCGTAGGTGCCAGACTTGGGCTGCGATGGTGGTCGCGGTCGCGGTTGGCGGGTGATTATATGCGTTCGGCACGGCAGGAATCGACGAACGGGAATCTCAGCTGGGCGCTGTGGAAAGTTGATATGGCGCTTAATATTGATCCGCAGATGGTTGAGGCGATACAGCTCAAAGAGAAACTGACGCAGCAGGCGTACTGGGCTGATATGCCCATGGAAAGCAGCACTCGCTACGTTGTTACTCGCATGATGATGCAGGAAATAGGCCTACCGTACGAACCTATAGTTACACCCCGCAGGCCAGTCGATTCTGGAACGCTTCCCAAAAAGGTTCGAAACAAATTCGGCATCATGAAAAAGCCAACCGATTGGCCAAAACCCAAGCCCAGGAAGATGACCAAAAAACGTTCCCAGATTCAAACCCGAAAGACGGTTAAACCTCATGGCGTTGTCGATCTGGAACAGCTGGATCGTTCTGAAAATCCCAGTTTGAAAAAGTCGGCCGAGCCAAAGGCAGATAAAAACGAGTCGATGACTAAAGCTGATCCCAAAAGCGGTGCACCTGAACCAGTAGCGGCCGAAAATACGACCAAGGAAGTTTCGGCGGTGAGCGAGGACGGGCTTCTGCCCCTTGCACCCATTGAATAAATTATGCTCTAGTTGTAGATGCTGCGTAACCATTTACGGCAAAATTTTGACAGGATCACAGGATAGGATATAAGCTAAAAAATCCTGTTAATCAGGATTAATTTACATAGGAATTTGTATTCGTCGCAATGGTGTTTTCAGTTAACACCCAATCGCTTGTTTTCTTTTTAATAATTCAAAGTTAATCCTGTAATCCTGTCAAAAAAGAGATTTTTCGTAGGCAGATTGACAGGAAAAAGAGTGTGAACGCTTACTATGCTGCGGATAAAAAGTCCTGTAACATAAAAACGAACCCCGTGAGATAACAATGATGAAACAATGCCCAAAAGCACGTGAAGCTCGCTTTAATTCCCGAAATGTATCTCGATGGTATGGTTTGGGGGTCAAGTGTGTTTGTATTGTCCTGCTTGTGGTTCTTTTGTCGGGTTGTGGTGACCAACCGACTATGGACGAATCGAAAGATGAGGCGTTTAGCCAATGGCGTGACACTCGTGTTACCCGATTGATGGGTCTTGCCGAAGACAGCTACGCCAGCGGACAACTTGCATCTGCTCGCAAACGGCTGGTCGATATTCTGGGTGTCGATCCGGAAAACCAAGCCGCCAGCCTTTTGCTGGGGCGCATATGCCTGGAACTTAACGATCCCCAAAATGCGCTTAAGTGTCTCGAGGATCTTCGCATGCAAAGCGGTGAGACCGCAGAAATTTGCTATCTGCTGGGAATGGCGAACGAAAAACTGGGTAATTACTCGGTGGCGTTTGAAGAATTTCACCGTAGTTTCGAGCTTAACCCGCGTTCGCTCGATCCCGTCGAAGCCGCCGCCGAATCGCTCGTTGCCATGGGAAAAACAACCGAGGCGCAGAAGTATCTCGAAGGGCACATGAAAAATATCCAGGGCGATCCGGGAACATTTGAGCTAGCCGGGCGAATTGCGATGATTTTGAAGGATTATTCCAGGGCTGCGTGGTATTTTCAAAAGGCCAGCGATTTTGACGTTGATAATCAGCGATATCCCGAAATGCTTGCACATGCGGAATTTATGGCGGGGCGTCCGACAAAGGCTGTCGCTGTTCTCAAGAATATGATGGCCAACAAAGACTACAAACCCTCAACGTGGGTCTACACCACGCTGGGTGACTGCTATATCGTGATGAACCAACCCGAAAACGCCATCCGCACCTACCACTCTGCAGCCAAGCTGAGTCCCGAAAACTCGGAGCTATGGGTCAACATCGCCAAAGCCTCCCTCATGCAAAAGGATTTCAAGTCCGCCATCCGCAACGCCGAAAAGGCATTGGTTTTGGATCCGGTTAATTCCAATGCGACTGTCGTGCTTGGGTATTCATTAGTCAGGGACAAGCAGTTTAGCAAGGCGATTGAGATTTTGGAGTCGGCGTGCCAGCGGAATACCAAAGACGTTACGCTTCGCTGCCTGCTGGGGCAGGTTTATGAGGCTCAGGGTGATAAAAACCGTGCCCGCAAGCAATACGCCATCGCATTTCGTAGCGATCCCACCAATTCCGTCGCCCGAGAACTGCTGACTCGCGCCAATTCTGCGAAATAGACTACCTCGCCTGCAAAATTTTCTTTCCGGGGGATATGTGCGCATTTTCTATTGTTTTCCGTTAAAAACCCACTTTTCAGGGAATAACTCGCCTCAATACTGAAACTCCTTAGGGTGTAATCTCTACAAATCTTTTGTTTTTTTTCGGCACGGGGAAAAAATGTAACCTATTTTTGGTTTGTGCTGCTTAATCCTCATCAAACATATTCCGATAGGGTTTATGTAAGGACGAAATGTAGTACATGGCATGGGAGGGACATGACATATTTTATGTCACGCCTCTAGAATCCGGCGGTTGCGAAAGCTTTATTGCTGCCGGGTTGCGATGGTTGATTCCATTGTTGTGCTTGGATTTGCAGAGGGGTATCGAGACGTATTCAGAAGAGAGAGGATTTCTGGAGAGGAAAGTCTTTTGGTTCAGGCCACCAAAAGCAAAAGTAGGGAAAGGCCTTTTAGTCTTGAGAAAATTTTGCGAGGACAACACATCGGTGGAGGATATTAGAGTAGGCATGACCCTGACATTATAACTAACGTTACATTAATCACAAATTCACTAAAGGCTACTTGGAAGGATAAATTATTATGAAATCTGCATTTACACTAATCGAAATCTTGATCGTCGTTATTTTGCTTGGCATTTTGGCAGCTGTGGTTGTTCCGCAGTTCGTAGACTCGGCCGACAGCGTCAATCTCGGAAAAGCAAAGACTGACATTTCCACACTCAACAGCGTTGTGGAACACTATCGTGTATCGAATGGGGCTTATCCCACCGGTACGGTCTATGCCACTGCTGCTGGGGTACTTTCAACCGCTAACTTTATCCAGGACGCACCTGAAGCTCCGGATGGTTACACCTACAGCTATGCGAGTGGTAAGTTTTCGTACGCCGAAGCTGAGTAAGGTTATATGTATCAACCGACCGCTGGGCGATTTCGATCGGCCTCAGCAACAAGGTTGAAATGATTTGAACAGGCCAGGCCGGAGTTGCCCGAGTGAGGGTGGCTCCGGCTGGCAGCATAGAAATTTGCAAAACGTAGTTGAGAGAATGCAAATGACCCAGGTATTGCACGGAAAAAAAATGTTCGGAGCGTCATCCAGACAAATGATGCCCATTGGGGTTGATCTCGGTTCTGCCTCGGTAAAGCTGGTTCAGCTCTGCGGGGTAAAAGACGGAGTTGAGCTTGCGGCCTGCGGGGCTGTCGATATTCCGGTATCCTATCGAGAAAATAGTTTCGAGCGGATGGGGTACCTCGCCAAGCACATACCGCAGGTTCTTCGCAGCGGGGGATTCAAATCACGCAAATGCGTTTTGGGAATACCCGCCGAGAATACATTCGTGCGGCACATCAAAATTCCGCGAACCGACGCCAAAAATACCGAACTTGCCATCCGCCGCGGGATCCAAAGCGAACTGCCGTACCCCTCACAGGAGGCCGTCATCAGACATGTCGTTGCCGGTGAGGTTTACTGCGACGGTGAGATTCGCCAGGAAATAATCGTTGTCGCCATACCCCTCGAAACAATGGACGCCTATCTGGATATGGCCCGCCGTGCAGGTTTGAAGGTTGTGGGAGTTAACATCGAATCGCTGGCGATTGTGGAATGCTTTGCGAATCTGTTTCCGTGGGGCAGTAATCCGGAACATACAGCGTTGTATATCGATTTGGGCTCGGTCAGCACGCAGGTTGTCATCGCGAAGGGCAAGAATGTTGTCTTTGCGCGAAACCTTACGTGTGGCAGCAGAGATATCGACGAGTTGATCGTTAAGGGCATGGATGTTGCGGAAGATAAGATAGACGAATTTCGCATCGACGCGCAGAAAAAGAAACTCCCATCCGAGACCGAGCAGCAAATTTACGAACTGGTTCAACCGTGGGTCAGTGATGTGCATCACAGCATTGAGCAATGCATGCTGTACTATAAATCGGTATTTCGCGAGACACATGTGGATCGGCTGATTTTTACGGGCGGGCAGGCGATGGATAATCGGTTGTGTCAGATGCTGGCGAAGCGGTTGAATTTACCGGCCCATATCGGCGATCCAATGATGGGGCTTCGTACATCTGGGTGTGCCAGCGGTGCGGTTGATTTCAAGCAAACCCCGCGGCCGGGACTGGCAGTGGGAATAGGACTGAGTTTCTGCGGGAAGGAAGATTAGAGTAATACCATGAGTGCCATGAATTTATTACCGGAATCATATATTAAGCGGCAGTTCCGTGAACGGCTGGACTTGATGTGCATCTTAATTTTTGCTGTCATCATGGGCGGTGCGATTATTGTTGACCGTATGACACGCAGCAGCTTCGACGATGCCCGCGAAAAATACACAAACGCTTCGGTTACGAGCAAAAGTGCCTCGGGGCTAACGGGCGAGTTTATGGCCCTTAAACGCACCAAAAATGAAATGATGGCCCAAGCTCAAGACGCCATGAAAATGGAAGAACGAATTCCGCGAAGCTATCTTCTGGGTGTGATTACAAATTCGCTGCCGGAAGCAATTTCGCTGACGAAAATCCAGCTTGAAACGACCATACCCGAACCTGAAAAGAAGGAAAAGGAGACAGGTTCAAATGTCCTCCACCGAAAAAGTTCGTCCGAGCAACCCGACGCCGACGAACCGCCTGCTCCCAAACCAGACCCCATTGTAACAGTTACGATTGAGGGCGTATCGGTGTCGAAAAATGACTACGAAGTGGCCGAATTGATTCGGACGTTGAAAAGCAAAGGGCTGTTCAAAACGATAGAACCTCTCTATGCCCGGCAGCAGGAGTCGAAGAAATCCGACAAGTCTGCGGTGGGGGGGGCGGAGTTGCGTGAGTTTGGAATCAAAATGGAGCTTCTAAACGAAGTGGATATCCGGGCATTGATAAAAGCAAATGGCGGAAGCCTTGATGCCCCGATTACTAAACCCGACAAAACCGAAAATATGACATCAGGCCTGCAGGTTGAAGGAGCGTCAAAATGAACAAGATGTGCAAACGTGAAGCCATTTTTATCGCCTTGCTCATAATGGTGCCGATGCTGCTGTTTTTGGCGGTGATTAAACCGCGCTATGACTCCCAGAAGGATATGACCCAAAGCGCCAAAACTATGTCTGCCACGTGTGACGAGTTTCAAAATGTTCGGCCGCTGGCGGTTAAAAGAGTTCAAAACGACAAGGTGGCGCTAAGCAAACTTGTCGAAGATACGCAAAAACGGCTGCCCGACGAGAGTGGATTGGGCGAGGTTCTTGGCGGGTTGACGAAGATGGCGCAGGATAACGGAGTGGCGCTTAACGATGTTCGGCCCGTAAGCAGAGGCCCCGACCAGCAAGCCGAAGCAAACGAACAAGGGTATGGTATCAACTGGATAGACATTGAGCTGGAAGGTTCCTTTGAGGGTGTGTACAACTTCCTAATCTCGCTGGAACATTATCCCAGGATAGTGCTCGTAGACACAATGACAATCACGAAGGTTAAAGGCCACAACACCGAGGGGCCCCCACAGATAGATGCGAAGCTGGGGCTTGTGGTTTATCACAAAACAGCAGTAAGTGAGGATGCCGAATGATTGAGCACCTTAAAAAACACCTGTCAAAAAATGGTAGTGCGTCAAGCGGGGGCGGTGGCGAGGCGGAATCGCAGAGCTTTTTCAACGCCAATCGCACAACTATCCTGATGGCCCTTGCCTTTGTCGCTGGGCTTGGTTGGGTTTTAATGTCGAGGGTAGGTGTCAAACCGTTCAAGCAGACCGAAGTTGAAGCCAGCAATAGTTTTTTTGTTGGGATGGGCGTAAGAGAAATGCAAATGCAACTCCCGCAGGCTGGGCAACCGCTCGATCCTGAGGTCAGTAAGCTGGTGAAAACTTTTTACGTCAAAACCAACGAAAAGCAGATTCCGGTGAGTCAGCTCAAAAAAAATCCCTTTACGCAGTACGTTTCCGAGGAGCAGAAAATAATCGCTGCCAAGCAGGAAGAGGATTTACCAGTCGAGGAAGTACCCAAGACTCCATCGCAGGAGGGGCTGAAGTTGCAGATGATTCTCATGGGCGACGATGTTAAATCGGCGACCATTTCGGGATATGTCATGAATGAGGGCGATATTATCAATGGCTGGAAATTGCTCCAAGTTAAGCATAATGCAGTGGTTGTGGAAAAGGGTGGGCGAAAGTGTACACTCGAACGCCACTTGCGGCCGATGGTTAAATCTGCCACCAAGGGGAAATGAAAATCCGCATTTTTGGCGGGTTTGCTCTGTAAAATTGCGGGGGGATTTCTGGTGAATAGACGCGTAAAAAGGTAAGTATTTTTATTTGTCAGAATATTCGCAAATATACGCAAAAAACTCTCAGCTGGTTCCGACTAATAGGTGGTAAGAACATCTCAGGAGTAGTCACAGTTGGAACAAGAACCAGAAAACACTGACATCGGGCTGGCCCGGTTGGACACGTTCGGTACGGACTTGTTGTCCAAATCCGACGGTAATCTTGATGAGTTGTGGAGCCCCCAACCCGCGGGAGCGGGGCCGGTGTCGGGGCCCGAGGCGGCGTTGCTGAGCAATGGTGAAATTACCCACGATCAGCTGGAGCTGGCCCACGCAACGCAGAAGGACAATCCGCACTTAAGCGTTCTTGATGCGCTCGTGCGTGGTAATGCCATCACCGAAGAGAGATCGGTTTCGGCAGCTGCGGATTATTTCAAGCTTCCCTATCGTCGAATCACAGTGGACGACGTTAACGAAGAAGCGTTTATGATGCTGCCGGTAAATTATCTGCGTTCCAAAGTCGTTTTACCGCTGGACTGGCACGACGAGGCGATCATCATCGCGATTTCGAATCCGTCGGATATTTTCCTGATGGACGACTTCCGCCGCCGCCTTAACGTTCCCGTCGAGTTGGTCGTATCACCACCAGCCGACATCCGAAAAACCATCGAAGACCTTTCCGCCGGACCAGGGCAACAAGTAGACGACATCGTTGCCGACTTTGACGACGACACCGTTGCGCTTATTGACAGCGATGATGAGGAACAGCAGGACCTCGAGCAAATCGCCGGTGAAAGTCCCGTCATTCGCTATGTGAACTACGTTATTTCAACGGCCGTCCGCGAAGGCGCCAGCGACATTCACATCGAACCGGGCGAGAAGCGATTGCGAGTTCGATTTCGTATGGACGGAATTCTTTTCGAGCAGACGGCACCGCCGGTGGCGATGCATGCGGCGATTCTGTCGCGCCTGAAAATTATGGCGAACCTGGATATCGCCGAGCGGCGACTACCTCAGGACGGCCGAATTCGCGTAACCGTCAAGCGCCGTAGCATCGACCTGCGTGTCAGTACACTCCCGACCGTGCACGGTGAAAAATGCGTTATCCGAATTCTCGATAACCGCTCGATTAGCGTCGGGCTGGAAAATCTCGGATTTTCGCAGGAAATTCTCGCTAATTTCAAGAATCAGATCCTCCAGCCGCACGGAGTTATCCTTGTTACCGGCCCGACCGGTAGTGGTAAAAGTACCACGCTGTACTCGGCGCTTCAAATTATGGACGCCGCGAAACTCAACATCTCGACGGTGGAAGATCCCGTCGAATACGAGCTGTCGTCTATTACGCAGGTTCACGTTCACGACGCAATCGGTATGACGTTCTCGGCAGCCCTTAGAAGTCTGCTGCGTCAGGACCCCGACGTCGTGATGATCGGTGAAATTCGCGATAGCGAAACCGCTCGAATTGCCGTCCAGGCTGCCCTCACAGGTCACCTCGTTCTTTCGACGCTGCATACGAACGATGCCCCGTCGAGTATAACGCGGTTAATCAATATCGGCGTGGAACCGTTCCTTATCAGTGCCGCCTTGAACGGAATTTTAGCGCAGCGGCTGGTGCGACGCATATGCCCGAACTGCAAGGAAGAAATCGTCTCCGCTAGCCAACGCGAAATCGACTATGTCGCAAAAGAGGGCATTGAAAACGTACAGCTGTTCCACGGGGCCGGCTGCGAGCGATGCCGGCATACCGGGTACAAAGGACGTGTCGCCATATATGAATTGCTGGAACTCGGCGACGAAATGCGAGCGCTTATCCATACCAACCCGTCTGTAAACGAGGTTCGGAAGTTGGCTGTCAAAACCGGCATGAAAACTCTGAAGATTGACGGGTTGGAAAAAGTTACGCAGGGATTGACCACAGTCGAAGAAGTCATGCGAGTTACGGAAACATAGATCGAGGGTATGTTCACGCGAAAATTTTGACAGGATAACAAGATAGGATATTAGGTTAAAAAATCCTGTTAATCATAATTAAAAATGTTGAACATCTGATGGTATTCAGCACTGCCCCGTTGCAACGAGGTTTAAGGTTAATAGTTTTTTTTGTTTTCTTTTTCAATAATTTATATTTAATCCTGTGATCCTGTCAAAAAGAGAATTTTTAATAAAAAATTGATTAACAGGAAAAAGAGCATGAACGCTTATAATCGAGGTAATTTTAATCGTGGATAGAGCTACTTTATTGCAAAAGGCATTTGAACTCGGAGCCAGCGACATACATCTGGTTCCCGGGCACTGCCCGATGTTTCGCATTAACACGCTTTTGCAGGAAACCGATGGGTATGATCGAATTACCCCCGAAGATACTGCAAAGATGGTCGTCGAAATGGTCGGTGAAAAAATATTTGCCCGTTTAGACGAGAACCGCGACATTGACTTCGCCACCGCTCTTTCGGGCGTGGGGCGTTTTCGTGTAAACGCGCACTATCAGCGTGGGGCGATCGGTATCGCCTTTCGTGCCATTCCGCACGATGTTCCGGATATCGCAAGTCTGAATCTTCCTGAGATTGTGCAGGACTTCTACAACCTTCCGCGCGGATTGGTTTTGATTACAGGCCCGACGGGTAGCGGCAAAAGTACGACGCTCGCTTCGTTGATCGACGCGATGAACAAACATTACTCTCGCCACGTAATTACGCTTGAAGATCCAATCGAATATCAGATCAACTCGCGAAAAAGCCTTATTGAGCAGCGTGAACTTGGTTTTGACGTACCCTCGTTTGCCAGCGGGCTAAAACACTCCCTCCGCCAGGACCCCGACGTTATTCTCGTGGGTGAAATGCGCGACCTGGAAACAACCTCCGCTGCCCTTACCGCAGCAGAGACCGGGCACCTGGTGTTGTCGACGCTTCATACGCAAAGTGCGCACCAAACACTTTCTCGAATCATAGACATTTACCCCGGTGAGCAGCAAAAGCAGATTCGCACCATGCTCTCTAATACGTTGCAGGCGGTGGTGACGCAGACATTGTTCAATAAACGCGACAATTCGGGGATGGTACCGGCGTTGGAAATCATGATTTGCAATTCTGCGGCGCGGAACTGTATTCGCGATGATCGGCTGCACGAAATCCCGAACATTCTCGAGACCAATCGTGCCGCCGGAATGTGTACGATGGACGAATCGATAAAGAATTTGATCATTAACGGCCAGATAAATTTGGAAGATGGAATCGCAAGGGCCCGTAATCCGGAGGCCTTGCATAAAGTTTTGGGGAGATAATTCAGACAGCTATGGCTAGATACAAATACGAAATTCAGGTTGACGGTGGCACCATCAAGTCTGGTGTGGTTAACGCGGCGTCGGTAATGGCGGCGTCGGAAATTGCACAGGGTTTTGGCGGGCAGGTTATAAGTGTTGAACCGGCGGGCGGCGAGGAGAGTTTGTTCGCCAGGATGCAGAACATTCGTGTCGAATCTCGGCCGGGGCTGAAAGAAGTAATGTACTTCACGAAGCAGCTGGCCGTTATGATCAAGGCCGGAATCAGCATTCGAGACGCAATTGCAGGTATTCAGGAGCAGGTAACAAACATGCGTTTCCAGAAGATGCTTCTGCAGGTTCAGCAGGGCGTTGAGGCTGGTACTCCGTTTTCGCAAGCGTTGGCGCGGCATCCCAAAACTTTCAGTACGCTGTACGTAAATATGGTTCGTGCGTCGGAAATGTCCGGTAAGTTTTCGACCATGCTGGAGCGAATCGCCACCTATCAGGAGCAGCAGGCCGAAACCAGAAGCATGATAAAAGGGGCCATGATATACCCGGCCGTGCTGTTTACCCTGTCTGTCAGTGCGGTAATCTTTCTGCTGTCATGGGTGATGCCGCGATTTTTGAATATCTTCAAGGGCAAGGAGCATATGCTGCCTAAGCCCACAAAAATGCTGCTGGCGGCGAGCGATTTTCTGCGAAACGACTGGATGTTCCTCATCGGAGGATTTGTCGCACTTATTGTGGGGCTGATCTTTGCGCTGCGAACCGACGCCGGGAAGCTATATTTCGACAAGTTCAAACTCAAGATTCCGATTATGGGCCGAATGTTTCGGGCGATTTACATTTCCCGAGGCCTGCAGACCATGGGCGAGCTTGTAAATGCCGGTGTGCCGATGCTCGAAACACTCGACATCACCGCCGACGTTTCCGGTAATCTTCTCTACCGCGATTTGTGGTTAAGTGTTCGCGACTCGGTGCAGGAGGGCGATAAAATCGTCACGCCGCTGAAGAAGAGTACACTTTTCCCTGGTAGCGTGGTGCAGATGATCTCGGCTGGTGAGGAGTCGGGGCAGCTCGGTAGTGTGTTGACGGATATTTCCGAATTTTACGCGCGGGAGCTGAAGGAAACAATCAAGGCGGTAACTTCGCTGATTGAACCCATCATGATCGTCCTTATGGGCGGCGTCGTTGGTTTTATCGCGATGAGTATTATCCTGCCGGTGTTCAAGATGTCGACGATGGCCGGGTAGAGCGAAGATTTGGCAGGCTGCGCGGCACGTATCTCCCAGATGTCGGTCGCGGTGGCGGGTTTCAAATTTTTCGACTCAAAGAGGATATTATTTTGGATATGTAGCAGGTACTGATATAAGATAAAGCTCAGAATATTCAGCCCTTGCACCAAAAAAGCTGAATCATGGTGATCCGAAATGCCGAAAGGAAGGATATGGATCTCAACGTTGAAACAATAGGTGATATTTCAGTCGTGACTTTACTTGGTAATCATCTCGATGCCAGCAACCACGAAGACTTCATGCGCGATGTTACTCCGATTCTGGAAAAGACTCCGAATGTAGTGCTGGATATCGGTGAACTGCAGTCTCTCGACAGCTCCGGGCTTGGTGCGTTTGCATACTGTATGCGGATGGCACGCGATGCCGGTGGTGAGCTGAAAATCTGTCGCCCGTCGCAGCGCGTCATGGTGACATTCGACCTCGTGCATATCCACAGGATTATCGGTATTTTCGATACCCGCGACGAAGCCGTCGCCGCCTATCAGAATAACTAGCAGCCCGTCGCGTCAATTCGCATCCTTGGTACGCCATCCGACAAAACGGTTGACATTGCCGCTTTGCGCTGTATACTGACCTCCAATGACTACTGACACGAAACATCGCGGAACTCTGGCAAAGGCCCGACTTGGGCTTAGGGGAAGCTTTTCGTCCATACTGTCCGCAGCATCCACCGTGTCTGTAGTTGTAGTACTCGTCTCTGTTATCTAGGTCGCTGCGTGCGGGTTTAAGCGTAGCGGCCGAAACTTCTAAAGTCTCTCAAACCACCATGCCGGTAAAAGTGTGCTGAATTTGTACAGACACGAAAACTTATCGGCGAAAAACCTTGTGTTTTGGTGCGATTTGAGAGATTCTATCAAAACAATTTAATATCACGGCCCGCAACGATGGGTTGTAGGGAATGAGGAAATATGAAATGACGAAAAAAACAAAAAAAGACGACACCAAGGCAACGAATTTTTCCGGGATGAGCGGAGCGAAAGTTTTTGAAAAAATGCTCCGGGACCAAGGCGTGGAAGTTTTGTTCGGATATCCCGGTGGCGTGCTGCTGCCGATATTCGACGAGCTTCACGACTCGAAAATCAAGTTTATTTTGACCCGCCACGAGCAGGGTGCCTGCCATATGGCCGATGCCTACGCCCGCAGTACGGGCAAGACCGGCACTGTCATCGCCACCAGCGGGCCTGGTGCGACTAACCTTATCACGGGGCTGGCGACTGCTAATATGGACTCGGTTCCGATGGTTGCGATTACCGGGCAGGTCAAATCTTCGCTGATCGGCAACGACGCTTTTCAGGAGGCCGACGTTACCGGCATTACTCGCCCGGTAACTAAGCACAACTTCCTCGTTAAGGACGTCAAGGATCTCGGGCGTATCATCAAAGAGGCGTTTTACATTGCCAGTTCCGGCCGGCCGGGGCCGGTGCTTGTCGATATCCCCGTCGACGCAACAACCGCGTTGCTCGATGGCGAACCGGATATGGAAATGGCCTTACCGGGTTACAAACCCCGTGGTGGTAAAGGCAACGAACGGCAAATTAAGCTGGCCGCCAAGGCGATAAACGATGCGGAACGCCCCGTGCTGTACGTCGGTGGTGGTGTGATCCTGTCCGGTGCGTCCGATGTCCTGCGAGAAGTGGCCATCAAGGGCAATATCCCCACGACGACCACGCTGATGGGCCTTGGTGCGTTCGACGAATCGCACCCGCTGAGCCTGAAAATGCTGGGTATGCACGGTACTGCCTACGCCAACCACGCTGTTCAGGCCTGCGACTGTCTGATTTCCGTTGGCGCTCGGTTCGAAGACCGCGTTACCGGCGACCTGACGAAATTCGCACCGCACGCGAAGATTATCCATCTGGATATCGACCCGGCGAGCATTTCGAAAAACGTCATGGTCGACATTCCATTAGTCGGCGATGCCAAATGCATTCTCGAGCAGATGCTACCGCATATTAAGGATGGCAAACGCGAGGCGTGGATCAAGCAGATCGATGGTTGGAAGAAGAAATTTCCGCTGACGTACAAGGCGGAAGGAAAGATCAAACCGCAGGAAGTCTGCGAGATGCTCGGTAAGCTGACCGACCACGATGCGATTATTGCGACGGGCGTTGGGCAGCACCAGATGTGGACGGCCCAGTTTTACGGATGGAAGAAACCGCGGCAGATCATTACGTCGGGCGGTTTGGGCACGATGGGATTCGGCGTCCCTGCCGCCATCGGCGCGCAGTTCGGTAACCCCGACAAACTGGTCGTTGATATCGACGGTGACGGTAGTTTCTCGATGACGATGGTCGAAATTATCACATCCGTCCAGAACAACCTGCCCACGAAGTTTATCGTGTTGGATAACGATTATCTCGGCATGGTTCGCCAGTGGCAGCAGCTGTTCTACAACAAACGCTACAGTGCCACGCCTCACAAGTGTCCCGATTTTACCCTGATTGCCAAGGGTTTCGGGGCAGAGGCACGTACGGTTACCGACCGTAGCGAACTGGAAGACGCAATGAAGGAAATGATCAATTCCAAGGGCACGTATGTGCTGCACGTTCGCGTCGAGCCGGAAGAAAACGTCTTCCCGATGGTGGCGGCTGGTAAAGCCCTTGACGATATGATCCATGGTGAACTTATCTGACTCTGTCAGCGAGCGAAGGAGTTTTTAACTATCCTGTCACCCTGACAAAAAAAGAGATATTGGTTGGATTGATATAAAAAATATGAAAAAAGCTGTGAACGCTTTACGGAGATAAAAAATGAAACACGTTATTAGCGCGATTGTTCAAAATGAATCGGGAGTTTTGGCTCACGTTGCGGGTATGTTCGCAGCCCGCGGATACAACATCGACTCATTGGTCGTTGGACGAACGGAAGACGAGCGTTTTTCGCGGATGACCATTGTTGTCATCGGCGACGACCGGATTTTAGAGCAGGTTCGCAAACAGCTGGAAAAACTTATCACTGTTGTTCGCGTGCGAGATTTTCTCGGGGCGGACTGCCTTTTGCGCGACTTGATGCTGATCAGGGTTCACGCACTCCCCGACAAACGCACCGAAATTACGTCTTTGGTGGACTTGTTCCGCGGGCGTGTTGTCGATGTCAGCAAAAGCAGCATAATGGTTGAACTTGCCGGCACCGAAGAAAAGCTCGAAGCCTTTATCGACTTGGTTCGACCTTACGGAATCCGCGAACTGGCCCGCACCGGCGTCATCGCCATGCAGCGAGGCCAGACGACAACCAGCGACAACGAAGAAAAGTGAACGAATTAGAGACTAGGGATTAGGCACTAGGCAATAGTTACTATTCCCTAATCACTATTGCCTGTTTTTCAACAGCACATCCGCCATTTGGTAGATGTGCTGTTTTTTTTAAGATTTACAGGTACTATTCACCGATTTATTTGTATAAATGGTACAGGCGAACGTTAACCACTTTGGAGAGACGAACATGAGAATGATGAAAATTGTTAAAAAAAAGATCGTATTGGCGTCGTTGGTATTGTCGGTGGTGGTTTTGTGCGCGGTTGTAGCACATTCTCAGAGCAGCACCGCACCTGCCAAGCCAGAAAAGATCATAACCGGAAAAATGACCCCGCAGAAGATTCAGAAACAGCTTACGATTCCGGTGAAGGGCCAGTATCTGTTGTATTTGCCCGAAAATTACGGCCAGCCGGGTAAGGTCTATCCGCTGATTCTGTTTTTGCACGGATCGGGAGAATGCGGGACGAATCTGGATCGCGTCAAAAAGGTCGGCCTACCGAGGTTCGCTCCTTTGCGTAAGAATTTTCCGTTTATCGTGCTCGCCCCGCAGTGCCCCAAGAATGAGTGGTGGACAGATTCCAGAATGATTATTCGCGTAATGGCCATGCTGGACGAAGTTTCTGTAAAGTACATGGTAGATCCCCGCCGCATCTACGTTACCGGGTTGAGCATGGGCGGATTCGGAACATGGGCATTGCTGGAGCAGTTTCCCAAGATATTTGCAGCAGCTGCGCCGGTTTGCGGTAGCGGTGGGAACCCGTATCTTGCCGGCCGCATGAGAAACGTGCCAATAAGGATTTATCACGGCGGAAAGGACAGGAAGGTCTCGATTCTTAACGCCCGAGAGATGGACAATGCGTTGAGAGGGGTCGGGGGCAATGTGAAGCTGATCATTTACCCGAAGATGGGGCATAATATCTGGGACAAGGTCTACACCAGCGACGATTTCTACAATTGGCTGCTGCAGCAGCGGAAAAAGTCACTCAAGAGATAGGAAAGTTACGGCAGGGGAGCGCACAAAATCCTGTATTAGCAGAAACGCTTTGAATTGCATGTCATTGCGAGGAGCGCAGCGACGTGGCAATCTAAATCTATGAGAATTGAGATTGCTTCGCTTCGCTCGCAATGACAGGCTAAAGTTATGTTTGCAACAGGGCAATAATTTTCAATTCTCAATTTCGCTTCGCGGCGCAAGCGTCCCATTTCAAATTTACAATTGGAATTCGTAAATTAGAAATTGCCAATTGCTCTAACCGGCCTGGTTTTTATCCCAGCCCGTACTGCTTTAGCTTTCGCAAGAGCGTTGTGCGGTGGATATTGAGAAGTTTGGCAGCCGCCGAGCGATTGTTTCCCGTTTGCGACAAGGCAGACTTGATTGCGTCGAATTCTGCGTCGGCAAGCGAGGTTATGTCGGGAGCGGTTGCTCCCATTCGATCCTGCGGTACGCCGATTGTGCTTTTGGCGCAGCTCTGCGGGACTTCCTGCCCTACGTAAGTCGGTGACTCGTTAAAGTATTGGTCGTCCCAGATGTCGCTCGTGGGCGGAACCGGGGGAAGATTCGCCGCGTATAGGCGTTCAATCCAGCAGCACAGTTCCCTGACATTTCCCGGCCAGGGGTAGGCTACGAGTTTATCACGAATCTCGGGTGGTAACCCGCGGAATTCCATGCCGTATTCGCGTGCGTAATGAACGAGGTAGTAGTCCAGCAGCAGTTCAATATCTTCAGGCCGCCGGCGTAGCGGGGGAACCTGAATGCGAACCACGTTAAGCCGATGATATAAGTCGCGGCGGAATTTTCCTTCGACTACAGCTTTGGCGAGTGATCGGTTGGTGGCGGCGATGAATCGGATGTTGGCTTTTATGGCGCTGGTACCACCGACGGGGGTGATTTCCTTTTCCTGCAGTAATCGCAGCAGCTTGGGCTGAAGATGCAACGCCAGCTCGCCGATTTCGTCCAGAAACAGTGTTCCGCCCTCCGCTGCCCGTACCATACCGAGCGTATCTACCGAAGCGCCAGTAAACGACCCTTTGACGTGGCCGTAAAATTGGCTCTCAAATAAAGTCTCGCTAACTGCGGGGCAGTTAACGGGTATGAAAGGATCACCTGATCGAGATGAACGCTTGTGAATTCGCTTGGCGATAAGTTCTTTACCTGTACCTGATTCGCCCTCGAGCAAAACAATACAATCGTTAGTCGCCACAGCGTCAACGACGTTAAGGAGTTGCTTGAACAAAACGCTTTCACCGAGCAAATCCAGCCCCGAATCGCCTTCTGCATGAGCCTGTAAATCACGATTCCCTGCCAACTTTTCTCCTCCAGTTGCCATAATCGCCTTTTCACTTTCTGTTTGAGCTAGAGCAATTCGAGCTTGATATGCCGTAATCCACGCCAGCTGCGGTATCCTTACCAAAGCATAGCTACGGCATTTCAATCTCAAAAAGCCCTATGTTGTCCAACGAAACACGTTCGTACGCGAGCACGTACACAGTCCTCAAAACAGAACTTCCGCGAAGTGTTTCATTATTTCGAGCCAAAGTAGTGAACCCCCTGAGCACGGGGATTTTTCACAGAATCATTTATAACCTGATTTTTGAAAAATTCAACTAAAAACCCTAAGGGAATGGCGGTTAAGTTTCTTTTTTTTGGTGACAATCGAAACAGGTTGTTTTTGCCAAAACCCTAAGTGGTTACTGACAAAAGACTTCTGGGAGTAGATTTTTAAATCTTAAAAAATTGCCAACAGGCGACATGTTTTCTCCCAAAACTATGATTTCTTACGAAACTACCCCCCCAAAAAATCCGAAGAATTGATTATAGCTGTCTAATAATGTAAAAATTTTCCAATTTACTGTCTACCGAGGGAATATGTTATGAGTAATGAGTCTTCCGCAAGTGAGAAAATTAACGGTCGCCCCCAAACACCCCGCCGCTGGTATGCCCTTGGGCTACAGACTAAAGGTGCCCTTATCATTTTCTACATCGTAATTGGTGTAGTACTCGCCGGGGGTGGATTTTACTACCGCGCGGTGGGAAAAGTGGTAAAAAATATCGGCATAGAACATGCGATCCATCAGGGGAAAGCTCTTGGGCTTGCATCTGAGGGTTACCTCAAGTTACCACCCCAGCAGCGAGCGGCGGCACTTGGTGCATTGACGCGGGATCTGCAGAAGTGCGACAGTATTCCTATTCCTTACGTTGCTATCACCGACGCTGAGGGAAAGGTCATTTCCTCGGCCGGGATCGATACGGCTAACAACGAGTGGTCAAGGGTGGCGGTCTTTCCCGTTGCTTCCTCCATCGCCGAACAATACGGTGAAAATTATCTCGTTATCGCGCGGCCGGTATTGTCGGCGGGTCAGGACGGCAAGGCCGGTGGAGTTATAGGCGGGATAAGGTTGGTTGTAGATATTTCGGGGAGCAATACAATTCTCAGCAGTGCCAAACGTGGTATTTTGCTTACGGGTTGTGCGATTGTATTTTTCGCGATTTCGTTGGGATACATTCTGGTGTGGCAGTTCATGGTTAAACCGATTCGCAGTTTGGTAGACACTACCAATCAGTTTGCGGGTGGTAATTACGACGCCCGCAGCAACGTAAAACGCAGCGACGAAACCGGCGAATTGGCCGGTGCGTTTAACGAGATGGCCTCGCAGGTAGGGGCCATGCAAAAACGATTGGTCGAGCATAACGCCGAACTCGAAACCAAGGTAGATGAACGTACGCACGAACTTCAAAACACCAACGATCAGCTTGTCGATGCGATGCGCGATAAGGAACAGTTTTTACGAGCCGTCAGCCATGACCTAAACGCCCCGCTTCGAAACATTGGCGGAATGGCGACGGTTATCAAGATGAAGTGGGGCGGAGTGCTACCAGAGGAAGTTGTCACCCGTCTGGGACGCATTCAGAGCAACGTCGAGATGCAGAGTTCGATGCTGGACGAGCTGCTTGAGCTCAGTAGGATCAATTCTCAGAAGGGCAAACGCCAAACCGTCGACGTCGCCGAAATGATAGATGCACTCAAGGGTGCATTTGAGTTTGAGTTGCAGAATCGCAACATAGAATTCAAAGTTGACGGCCAGCTCCCGAGTTTGTGCGTGGAGTCTAACCGGCTGCGGCAGGTGTTGCAGAACTTGATCGACAATGCCATCAAGTACATGCATCGCGAAACCGGCGGCAAAATTACGGTAAGTTACCGCGTAGTCGACGGTCAGCATGAATTCAAAGTTAGCGACAACGGGTCGGGTATACCGGTTGACAAGCAGGATCAGATATTCTGCGTATTTCGTCGCGGCGATGCAGCCTCGACGAAGGATGTCGGGGGTAAAGGCGTAGGATTGGCCGTCGTTCGGTCAATCGTGATGAACTACGGCGGAAGAATATGGGTAGAATCGACGCCCGGTGAAGGGGCAAGCTTTATCTTCACATTAGCCCAAGAGGCTACCCAACCGACCCAACAGAAGGAGGTGCTTTGTGTTTAAGACCGCAACCGAAAAACAGATGTCCGTTTTGCTGATTGACGACGACAGCGATTACCGATGGTTAATCAGCGATGCCATGAACATGACGGGTATGGAGTGCAGCTTTAAGGAATCCCAAAGGGCATATGAGGGACTGGCGATGCTGAAAAACTCCAACCCCAAAGAATTGCCCGACATGATTCTTGTAGATATCGAAATGCCCGGAATGACCGGGATCGAGTTTCTGGAAGAGGTGAAAAAAGAACCGACCTTGCGAGGTATTACGACGATTATTGTATCGGGAGTGAAAATGCGCAGAGAACAACGCGACGAACTCCTGCAAAAAGGCGCCGCCGGTGTCGTTCTCAAAACGCCCGATATCTACGAAATGACGCGACGCTTAAAAGAAGCTGTGGATCGGGCGGCGTAACGCGCTTGGTCCTGTAGGATCTGGATAGTTTACAACGGGTGCAGATGTTGTTGATGTTATTTTTGTTTGGCTTGTCTGACACGGAAAATGAAGTGATATGAAAGAAAAAAAGAAGAAAATCTGTCCGAAAATTCTGATCGTAGATGATAACGAGGATCACTGTACGCTGCTGAGCGATTCGCTACTCATGTATTACGAGATCAAACCGGAAAGCGAGATCAAGATTGTTCATAGCGGTACCGAATGCTTAGAGCAGAACCTTCGGCATTACGATGTGATACTCCTCGACCTTTACATGCCCGATATGTCGGGGCTTGAGGTGCTCCCGCAGATTCTCGACAAGGCCGACGTGCCGATCATTTTCGTCACCGGCGAGAAAGATTCCGCCACTGCTGCGGAGGCTATCGAGCACGGGGCGCAGGATTACATCGTCAAATACGGTGATTATCTGCTGGCGATACCTGTTATCGTGCAGAAGAATATCACCCTTCACAAAATCAAAGTCGAACACGAACGGCTAAGCCGCCAGCTGCAATGGACGCTCGAGGAGTTGCAGGTCAAAAATCGCCAACTCGAAGGTTCGATGATGAAACTCGAGACGATGGCCACTACCGACCCGCTGACGGGCTTGGCGAATCGTCGTGCGTTTAACGATCAGCTGATTCGCCGGTTCGGTGAGGCGGCGCGGTATTCCGACGACCTTAGCTGCTGCATGATAGACCTGGACAATTACAAGCAGTTTAACGACACGCTCGGGCATCAGATGGGCGACGAGCTTTTGTGTGTGGTTTCGGAGCAGATTCGTTCGTCGCTGCGTAGTAGCGACCTGGCTGCTCGGTACGGCGGTGATGAGTTTGTGCTGCTGTTACCGCAAACGAGTATCGGGCAGGCCGAGATCGTTGCCAAGCGTCTCGGGAAACTTGTCGCCCAAACAATCGCTCAGGACGAACGTATGCGAGTGCCCGTTACGCTTTCGATCGGCATTGCGTCTTTGCACGCCAACGATGCCGAGGCGCCGGATGATTTGCTGACGATGGCTGACCGTGCCCTGTACCATGCCAAGGAAAACGGGCGAAATAAAATCGTTACGCACACGGAGATGCTCAAGAAATCGACATCCGAAACTGCGTTTTAACGATTACAATTATTGTAACCATTCACGGCTAAATTTTGACAGGATAACAGGATGAGAGATAGGGCTAAAAAATCCTGTTAATCAGGATTAATTTACATAGGAATTTGTATTCGTCGCACTGGTGTTTTCAGTTAGCACCCAATAGCTTGTTTTCTTTTTAATAATTCATAGTGTTCTGTAGAAAACATGTTTTTATGTCATTGCGAGCGAAGCGAAGCAATCTCTTTTTCGGCCGTTTAGATTGCCGCGTCGCTGCGCTCCTCGCAATGACAAATAATTCAAATTGATGCTGGACAACCATGTTCTCTACAGAGC
>DAOVZK010000001.1 GCA_030635145.1 Planctomycetota bacterium
AAACATTTATCCGGGGGTTCCGCTTCGCTTCACCCCCGGCTAAATTCTGGTCAGCCCTTTCGGGCTTAAAAAAACTTCTGAAAACAAAAAAACTTGTATAATAGCAGATCAAAATACCTGCCAGAAAAAAAGGTCACTCACAAGAAGAAAAGCTACTTTACCATCCATTTTGCGATAACCGCAGCTGCGGGGAACGGGTGAGATTGCATGGAGTTTTTCATCTGCTGCAAGGCGATGGAGTCGCGCATAATCGGCATGAGTTTTTGGCGGAACGACTGGGCGTTTAGTTTCGGGTCGATTTGGTCTTTGACGACAATGGCTGACCCGGCGATAACAAGGTCGCTGGCGTTTTTGTACTGCTGGCGATCCTGGTGATAGGGGTACGGTAAAATCACAGATGGGGTTTTGGTGGCGGCCAACTCTGCAACAGTCCCCGCCCCGCCGCGCGACACCGTTAAGTCGGCAACGCTGTAAGCAAGGTCCATCCGGTCGCAATATTCCACAACCGTTACGTTTTGATCCTCAAACGCCGCCTGCGCCTCCGGAAGCATTTTCGCCCCGACTACCAGCAAAACGTTCCATGTTTCGGCGAACGCCTTTAAGTCATCACGCAGCTCCAGAAACGTTCGCGTCAGAGATTCAGCCAACGCCGACCCCCCAAACACCAGCAGCGTTTTGCGCCGCGGATTAATTCCAAAAAACTTCACCCCTTCCTGACGGTCGGCATTACAAATCGACGCACGAATCGGGTATCCGGTGTGCTGCACGCGATCCAGCAGGTTGTCTGGAAAATAATCTGCGGTCGATTCAAACTGCGTGAAAATTTTATCCACCTGGGTGGCGAGGTATCGGTTGGCGTGGCCGGGAATTATGTCGAGGTTGATCATTCCGCAGCGAATTTTCTTTTGGGCAGCGACGCTAACCACAGGCCCGGCGGCGAATCCGCCAAGTCCAAAAACCACGTGCGGATTTAAGTCGTCGATAAGCTGTCGCGCGAGGGTCTTGGATTTTCGCCACGCCCTGAAAAACGCAATGACACCCAGCAGTTTTGTCCATCGCGGTAGCGGGCGAACGGGCTGAGGAACAACGACGTATGGTAGCGGGTCGAGAATTTTTCGGTCACCGGGGCGGTTGCTGCAGACGAAAACAATCGTGGCGTCGGGGTCGAGCTTGACGAGTTCGTCGGCGATGGCGATACCGGGGTAAAGATGCCCGCCCGTACCACCACCAGCGAAAATGTAAGTGTTGGGTCTCATGCGTTTGCAGCTTTCTGTACGTTTTGGAGTTCGATTTCTTCCGGGTTGTCAGCTACGCGCCGGGAAGTGACAGATACGATTATACTCGCGGCGGCAGCCATTAAAAGCAGCGACGTACCACCAGCCGAGATAAACGGCATGCTGATTCCGGTCGGAGGCAAAATTACGATATTAACCCCGATATGCAGCGCAGCCTGCAGCGTAATCAGAATTCCGAGCGAGGCGGCGAGAAGTTTACCGAACGCATCGCCCGCGTTTTTTGCAGCTGTGCGACATTGAAACACCCACAAAAGCAGCAACCCCAGCAGCAGCAACGCACCGCGGAATCCGACCTCCTCGCAGAACGTCGCAAAAATAAAGTCGGTGCTGTCTTCGGGTAGGAATCCCAGTTTCCGCACGCCGTTACCCAACCCCACGCCCGTCCATCCGCCGTTGAGAATCGACAGTATCGCTTGCTGCGCGTGGAAGGCGGCGGGGTTGTCTGGCGACCATGTGTCGATGGCGGCGTTGATACGGTTGATGCGGAACGGGTCGATAAGCAGCAAGCAGTACCCGGCGGCGGCACCGGCGGCGATCATCGTAAACAGATAGTAAAACGGAATCCCCGCGATAAACATTATCACGAACGAAATCATGCCGATAAGCACAGCTGTGCCGAAATCTTCTCTGGCGATGAGCAGCAAACTTACTCCGATGGCGAGGCAGCAAACACCGAATACCTTTATGCTTTTGTTGTTGACTCGCGGACGCGAAAGATACGCCGCCAGAAAAATCACCAACGCGATCTTGATAAGCTCCGAAGGTTGCAGCCCAATGGAAAACTGTCGCGGACCAATGCGAACCCAGCGAAATTTTCCCCCGATGGAATGCCCGACACCCGGAACGTAAACCAGCCCACCGAGTATCAGCCCGAAAATTAAAATTCCCAACGCCACCCACGGAAACTTTTCGCCCTTGGCGAGTATCCTGTAATCGCATCGCCACAGCGTCAATAAAATCAGCCCCGCCATGCTCGCAAAAACGATGTGCCGCAAATCCACGCGTTGATACCACGCGACTCCCGGTGTCTCCACGCTGGCGACTGCGGTTTGCACGATGACAACACCCAACCCCAAAAGCGCCAAACCCGTCAGGATAATGCCCTGCCCCAGGGTATTGCGTCCCAGCGCAACCAGCTGTAATTTTCCAGGCATCCTTGCCTCGGTGTTTTTCATCCTATCATTCCATTTGAAATTATTTTGCAGGCGATTGCAGAATCAAGACAAGATTTCTTACCACAAAAACCGCAAAAGATAAAATTTATAAAACTAAAAATCTATCTTTGTGTTCTATGTGTTCTTTTGTGGTGAATTCTTCTCTTATCTTAAATCCAAATTTCGCAATCCGAAATAACAATTTCCTGTCCAAAAGCTATCGCAGCTTCAGCATTCCAAGCGCCAGCACCGCGAAGATAATACCGAGAATCCAAAATCGCACAACTATTTTTCGTTCGGGGAGTCCTTTGACGTGGAAGTGATGATGGATGGGCGCGACGGCAAAAACCCGCCGCCCAGCCCCGTATCGCTTTTTCGTCCACTTGAAATACCCGACCTGAATTATAACCGACGCTGCCTCGATTACGAAAACTCCACCGACGACCAGCAGCAGAATTTCCTGTCGCGTAATGACGGCGATGAATCCGATGAGTCCGCCCAGCGGCAGCGACCCGGTGTCGCCCATGTAAACCGCCGCCGGTGACGTGTTGTACCATAAAAATCCGAGCAACGCCCCGCACATCGCCGCACACAAAACCGTCATCTCCGCGGAAAACGGCACAAACGGCAGCGAAAAAATCTGCGACCACTTGGCCACCCCGACGATCCATGAGATTACGAGAAACACGATCGTGACGATCAACAAATTTCCCGCCGCCAGCCCGTCCATACCGTCGGTGATGTTGACGGCGTTGGACGATCCGGTCATCACGACGACCATGATTATTGCGTAGATGGCAAACGGCAGGAAGACCTTTATTTCGCTTATCGGAAAGTAAAAACTGTGGGCTGGATTGGATTCTTTTCCGTCAACGATGATGGAGCTGGCGTTACCGTAGCGATGAACAAACACGCTTAACAGCACGGCCAGGCCGATCTGAAACAGCAGCTTCTCCCAAGCGCGCAGCCCGTCGCGATTCGTATCACCCGGAGCCTTTCGCAGCTTCAACCAATCGTCAACCCCGCCCAACACCCCCAGCCATACCAACGCCAACAATCCCGCCTGAATGTACATGTTGCTCAGGTTCCCGAAAAACAATACGCTTGCGAAAATCGCTAACACGATAATCACACCGCCCATGGTCGGGGTGTCGGAATTTTTGCGGTTAAGTTCGTCGAGTACGCTGTGATTGAATTGTGGTTTGTCGCCGATTTTTTTCGCGCGCAAAAAGCGGATCATCCGCGGACCTAAAAACAGCACGATGAAAAAACTCATCGCCCCGGCGCATCCGATGCGAATGCCCAGCCCTGCGTCGGCAAAATAATTTTTGAACAACCAGTAGATCACTGTTTTTTGCCCTCGTCCCACGCGTTGAGCAATTTTTCCATACCCATCCCCCGCGAACCTTTCAGCAGCACAACGTCGCCGGGTTCGAGGAGATTTGCGATTTCGTTTTCCGCATCCTGCACGGTTGTAAACGTCGCGGTTTTCTTCCCGCACTGCTTGGCTGCCGTGGCGATGATTTTCCCCAGCGCACCAACGCCAACGACTAAGTCTATGCTCATGGCCCCGACGGTTTTTCCGACTTGCTCGTGGAGTTTTTCGCTTTCGGTGCCCAGCTCGAACATATCACCGGCGATAAATACGCGACGGTTGGCGGAATGTTCGCTGAGCACGGCGGCGGCGGCGGTCATGCTGGCGGGGTTGGCGTTGTAGGCGTCGTTGATGATGGTGATATTGTCACCGACGACCGATTCCTGCAGCCGCATCTCCACGCCGGTAAAATCGGCGATGGCGGCGATAGCTTCTTCCTGCTGGAATCCAAACCGTGCCGCCGCGGCGATGGCAGCCATGGCGTTTGACGCATTGTGCTTACCCGGAACGCCCAGCGACACCCAGCTGCGGTCGTTGATCTGGAACCGCTGCGATTTTCCGTCGCTTTCGTAGTTTGTCACTCGCAGCTGTGCCGTCGGCGACTCGCCAAACGTTATCGTTCGGTTGGAGTACGATTTCAGCGCCATTTCCAGCACGAAGCTGTCGGCGGTGGTGATGGCGATGTCACGATCGCCGAGCCATCCGAGCAGTGCGGCTTTTTCGATAGCGATATTTTCTATCGATCCGAACCCGTCGAGATGCGAGGGATTGATGGACGTGATAATCGCGATGTTGGGTTTGACGGCTCTGGCCAAGGCTGCGATTTCACCGGGCGCGTTCGAGCCGACCTCGCAAATAACGTAGTCGTCCCCGGCACCGGCGCTGAGCAAAGTCAGCGGCACGCCGATATCGTTGTTGAAGCTTTTGGGGCTGCAGGTTCCGGTCAGGCGAGTTTTGAGAATGTGCTCGACCATGCGTTTGACGGTTGTCTTGCCGTTCGATCCGGTCACCCCAACGATGGTCGCGGGAATAATCGAGCGGTAGTACCCCGCCAAATCCATCAACGCCGTGCGGGAATCTTCGACCCCGAAAACCCCCGCCGAGAAAAGTTGCATAATTTCGTCGGACGGTTGCTTGGCGTATTCGATGACAGCTGCTATGCACCCCGCCGCCGCGGCCGCTTCCAGATAATCGTGCCCGTCGAACTTATCGCCCTTAATCGCGACGAACAGGTCGTCTTGCCCCGCCGTGCGCGAATCAATCGCCACACCATGCACCGGCAGCGGACTGTTTTTGCTTAACCAGCGGCCTCGCACTCCCTGGCGAATTTCGTTTCCTGTAAGAGCTCTCATTTAGTTTTTCCACGGGCGGTGATGCAGCGGTGGGCGACTTCGGCGTCGTCAAAATCTGTCCGCTGACCGTTGACTACCTGATACGTTTCATGACCTTTTCCGGCGATGACGATGATATCGTCGCTAAGTGCCTGCTGGATTGCAAGCGATATTGCCGATTTGCGGTCAGGTTCTACCTGAACGTTGCCTCCGGAAAATCCCGTGAGTATCTCGTCGATGATCTGCTGCGGAAGCTCGTTGCGGGGATTATCGCTGGTGACGATGATGCTGTCGGCGAATTCCTGCGCGACCTGCGCCATTCGCGGACGTTTGGATTTGTCGCGATTTCCACCACATCCGAAAACCACTACTAGCCGCCCTTTGCACACGGGGCGAAGCGATCCGAGCACGTTTCGCAGGGCGTCGTCGGTATGGGCGTAGTCGACGAAAACCTGAAAAGTCCCGTCGGTTTGCACTCGCTGCAGGCGGCCAGGAACGGTTTCGATTTTTCCGAGCAGCTCTGCGATTTGCGGAAACTCCAACCCGAGAGCGCAAACAGCTTGCGCGGTGGCCAGCGCGTTAAAAACATTATGCCGCCCTATCATCGTAGTATGCACGGGCAAAACCTGTTCGCCGATGATCATGTCAAAATCGGTGCCTTCGGCATCGATGCGATGGATTCGTCCTTGCAGGTCGGCGAGCGGATTTAGTCCGTAGGTGCAAACGGTGGCTTCGGTGGCGGCGGCAATTTGCTCGGCGTAGGGGTCGTCGCGATTTATGACCGCAGTTCCGCGCGGTAAAATCGCCTCGAATAGCTTGCACTTCGACGCGAGGTAGTCTTCCATCGTTCCGTGATAGTCAAGATGGTCCCCGGACAGGTTTGTGTAGATTCCGACGGTAAAGTCGATTCCGGAAATTCGTTTTTGGTCGAGAGCGTGCGATGAAACTTCCATTATCATGTGCGTGGCACCGGCGGAGACCATTTCGTCGCACATGCTCGCCAGCGCCACTGGATCGGGCGTTGTCATTGTCGCGGGGATCGACCGTTTGACGGTATCATAGCTGACAGTACCCAGCATGCCGGTTTTAATCCCTGCGTTGTTCAGCACGGAATGAATAAAATGCGTGACGGTGCTTTTTCCGTTCGTACCCGTAACACCAAGGCAGACGAGCTTGCGGGCGGGGAACCCCAAAATCGCCTGTGCCAGCATTCCAACGCCCTGCTGTGTGTCGTCGATAACAGCGTAGGCGATTTTGTCGCGCAGATGTTTCGGGATGCGGGATTCGTTTTGGACGACAACGGCGGAGATACCGGCGTCGATGGCTTGGTGGATAAAGTCGTGCCCGTCGCAGCTGCAACCTTTAATGGCGACGAAACAACCCCCGAGAGCGGACTTTCGGCTGTCCGAGCAAACAAACTTTACATCAGCATCGCCAACAACGGTGCGTGGTTTGATACCCGCTCTTGCCAAAAGAGGAATGAACCGCATGGGACACTGTTTCTCACTTCACATTTCGGTTTTATAATTAACCGCTCAAAACTGCAGCGGATTATCATCGTTGCCCGAGATTCTCGCACACCAAGCACGACAAGAGCTCGGGCCAACGCTGGGAATCGGCCTGTTCATGCTCACCGGAACACATTTTGCGAGTCGATGCTATTGCGTTCCCAGCGAACCACAACAGCAACATTATTCTACCCGCAATTCTCAGTGGGCATCCGTCACGTCGCCGAATTCAGCGCCGCATCGGAACTTTCTAAATATCAACTTCTCCACTGGTAGTTTTCAGTGGATACCCATCACAGCTGAGAAATTCAACAGCCCGACGGGGTTTTTAAAATATATCAACACCCGCCCGACTCGCCTGGTTCAGCGATCTGACGGAACTTTCAAATAAGTCAAAGTTTTTTCCAATACGCCTTTAACATATGGGGCAGCCACAGTACCGCCGTAATATCCTCTTTGTCGGTCAGGATAGTAGATTGAGATTAGGCAAATTACCTTGGTATTTTTTGCCGGTGCGGCGCCGATGAAACTTCCGACGTAGGCGTCTGGTATAATCCCTGTTGGATTAGAGATTTGCGCCGTTCCTGTCTTGCCCCAGCTCGTCCAATTTTCAATGCGACATTTTTTTCCCGTACCGTGCGGATCTTCCACAACGTCTTGCAGCACAGCTAAGGTTGCAGCTGCCACATCGGGGGAAAGCACCTGTTTTGGGTCCTGCGGTTTTGGTTTCCACGTTATTTTTCCCTTGGCGTCGGTGACCTGCCGGACAATGTTCGGCTGCAACAGCTTTCCGCCGTTGGCAAAAACCGAAAAGCCCATCACCAGTTGAAGCGCCGATGTCGATATCTCCTGCCCGAACGGAATACGCCACGTAGAGTAACCGTCCCATTTTCGTAACGGCCGAACGATGCCCGGACTTTCACCCGGTAACCCAAGTTTCGTTCGCCTACCAAAACCCCAATGACGAACCGTCTGCCACAACCGCTCATTGCCCATCGCCTCGCCGACCTTCGCCATGCCGATATTGCTCGACCGCACAATCACGTCCCGCAAACTCAGCTCGTTATATCGCGACCCGTGGTCGGAAATCCGTCCGTGTCGCGGAGCGGAATACACACCACCTTCGCAATCGATCATGGTTTGGTATGTCATGGTTCCGTCTTGCACCGCCTGGGCAGCGATAATGGGTTTAAAAATGCTGCCAGGTTCGTACGGCATGGCGACAGCGCGGTTGAGCATATTTTCCGCGGGGGTCGTGTTAAAGTGATTCGGGGCAAACGTCGGGGCTGAACACATCGCCAAAATATCGCCCGTTTGCGGATCGACCACAATGCCGGTACCCCACTGCGCGCCGAACCTTTCGACAGATTCCGCGACGGCGTCCTGGAGATATTTCTGGATATTTACGTCAATGGTAAGGTACACGTTTCCACCGTCGGTCGGCTGACTGGATTCTTCTACGATCGGCCGAATTCCGCGGCGGTGGACGTCGGCCCAGAGCACACGCCTGCCATCAGTGCCCCGCAGATCGTTTTGTCGCTTGAGTTCCAATCCTCCGCCCGGCGAGTTGTCTTTGAGACAGAACCCTATAACCGTCCCCGCGAGGTTGCCGTAAGGATATTCACGCCGCCACTCCCGAAGAACCCCCACCCCACGAATGCCATCCTTGCGCATCTGCACCATTGCTTCGTCGAGTGCTTGTTTCTGCTGCGGGGTCATTTCACGATAGACCCACACAAAGCGGCGATTCTGATTGGCGAGAAATTTGTTGCGGAGTTCGACGACGTCGATATCAAAAATGTTGGAAAGCGTTTCGCAAACCCTTACCGTCTGTTCGGGGCTCATTATTTTCAGGTCTACGAAGCAGCTGGGAACCTCCCTGCTACCGGCCATCAGCGAAACGCCTTTGAAATTACTGCCGTAGATATTCCCCGGCCGCCCGGAAATCAGAATCGTGACTTTCTGCCCGCCGCTGGATTTTTCCACAAGCGCGGCGATGCGTTTTTGTTGCTCCGTAACCGGGTGATATCGAGCATGGATCATAAACCCCAGCTTAACGCCCAGCCCTGCGAGCATTACCGCAGCGATGAAAAAAACGATGTCGTACCGGGTTATTCGTAGGCCGATTTTGCTCATTAGAGAAGCGAACCCTCGACTATTCTCGCATGGCGACATATCGCGTGGCCTGGTGACCGTCAATGTCAAGCCCGAGAATTTCTGCACGATGGCGAATGCTTTGCGGAGTGGTCATGTGTCCGAGGCGGACTTGGCGGTCCCAGATTTCACGGCGCAAAACGATATGCTGCGACTGCTTACTCTGGACTTCGTGGCGAAGAGCAATTTCTCTCCGCCGAATATGGACAAGCCCCACACCAATGGCTGTGAGGCAAACGATAATAAAGGCAAGTCTCATACGTTCTCTACAAGCTAAAGTTCGACAAATTCCAAACACAAATCGACCGTGTCACCATTTGCCGGTGCCGGTCTTTAGGGGTTATCGGCTAATTTTGGGAATCGCAACCGGGGTTTTTTATAAAAGATCGAAAAACTTCGCAAAAATTTACAAAAACACCTCTCACGGCTAAATCTTGCACATCCTTCTTGACATAACCTCTCTTGGGATGTGTAATTGCACTCCGAGTACTGGACTCAAAGACTTTCTGCGAGGATGCATGAGCGATAAACGCAAAAAACGATCGAAACCGATTTGGCTGGTAGCTACAGGGCTTGCGTGGTTAATCCCCGGCGCCGGGCACATCTACGTCGGGCGACGCCTGCGCGGAATTATCCTGTTCGTCGTTATCAATGTTACGTTTTGGACGGGTGTTGGAATCGGCGGGGTGATGACCGTCGACAGCAAATACGAACGCTGGTGGATGATGGCCCAAATGCTGACGGGCATCGACGGGGTCTACTGCTGGTACCGCCAAGACCAAGTCTACAAGCAACTCGCCACCGATCCAGACATGGAAATCGCCATCGAACATCGCAACAAAATACTCCGGGCAAACGGAATCGCGCTGCCGAAAAATCCCAACGCAATTTGCGAAAATCCGACAGGCCGCCCGGGGAATCTGCAAATGGTCGTCGATCATAAACTCGAGGAGAAGGGAATTTTCCTGGTAGACCCCGCCGGCGAACTCGCCCGTGCCTTCACCGGAATCGCCGGTATGCTGAATTTGCTGTGCATCTTCGACGCAATGATGCTCGCGATGATGGGACAAGGTGCAGAATCCACACCACCCCGCGGTAAATCCGACAAAGAAATCGAGGCCACCGCATGATCGCCAACCTTTTCTACAATCCTATGCAGATACCCTGGAGCAGCGTGATCTGGTACGTTTTACCGCTCTGCCTGTCGGTAACGATTGTCTACAAAACCGTACGAACTCGAAATCTTCGCAAACTTCCGCTGCAATCGGCGATACTTTTGTTGTATCTTTTGGGTTGCCTGGGGGCACTTGGGGCTGGGCTTTGGATACTGCAGCGAATTTTCCTGTAACATCGCCAACTCATTTCTCCTGCTCGCATACAAAATTCCGTAACCATATCACAGCAAAATTTTGACAGGATCACAGGATAGAATATAAGCTAAAAAATCCTGTTAATCAGGATTAATTTATATAGGAATTTGTATTTGTCGCACTGGTGTTTTCAGTTAGCACTGAATAGCTTGTTTTCTTTTTAATAATTCATAGTTAATCCTGTAATCCTGTCAAAAAAAGATTTTGCGCAGATTGACAGGAAGAAGAGTGTGAACGCTTACAAAATTCCCGATGGGGTTTGCTGCGCGCAAAATGCTTCTACTCTGCTGACACGGCGTAAAAAAAATGCAAAAAATAGCCTGTTTTTTTTGAACCATTTACCCGTTGCAAACGTTGAACTGATTGAGTGGCTCTAAGGCTGCCGGTTTTGGAAAAGAGGTGTCAAGTGAAGCAGGAAATTATGTTGTTAGATGTAGCAATGCAGGCGGATTTTTTTCTCCCAGGTGGTAGCATGTACACCACCGAGGCCATGAACGTAAGGGCTCAGATGTACAGGCTTTTTGAGTGGGCAATGAGCAACAATCACCCGGTAATCAGCACCGTTTTGCGAGTAAAGCCCGGCCAGTCAGGCCCGCTGGGGCGCATACCGCATTGCGTGGAGGGGAGCTACGGCGAACGGAAGCTTCCTCAAACTCTCATTCCGCCATATATAGATTTGGGGATGCGAAATATCACCGACTTGCCCGACGATATCCTGCAGCGGTATCATCAGATAATTTTTGAACAGCGGTCGACGGATGTTTTCGATCACGCTCGAGCCGAGCGGTTGTTATCACAGCTGCCCCCGACGACGTTTGTTGTATGCGGGGCGGGATTATCGTTTGGCGTTTCGCAGGCAGCCATTGGATTACGCAATCGCGGTTACGGCGTGGTTATCCCCAACAACGCGGTGCTGGATTTCGGGTCGAAATACACGAAAAATACTTGTTCACGGTTGGCGGCTAAGGGTGTGGTTTTTCTCTCGACAAAAACCATCACCACGGCCCACGAGGTATCGGCGGGGCTGTTGGAGTTTCACACGGATCGCCCGCAGCATAAGAGGCGGCGAAGAAGTCGCGCGTAGCAGGCAGATCGCAACTAACGAAAATAAACCTGTGCCCATAGCGCGTGATGCGGTGTCATGACCCGTAGGGTACAAAAAGCAAAACCGGGCACCCACAATTAGTGGATGTCCGGTTTTTTTGCCCAAAACTTTTGCAACACATTACAAAAAACATCAGTCCTTTTTAAGGAGATTAAAATGGCTTATAAACGAGGGTAAAATTGACCCGGGAGCCCAGTTATGGGGCCCCCAAGGTCTCTCCTCATATCGCAGTAAACACCTCGACCTGTACTAAGCGTGGGTGCGGTCACGTGAGCAGCAGAGAAAAAGTGTAGCCGCGACAACTATTTATTTTTCAATAAATCACCGTTTGAGCATTCGCTCAAATTTCAGTGTGGTAACCTTCCCAACCCGAAAGCTACATTCCTGCTTACAACTAACTATCGGATAACGATTAGATTTCTTAAGGATATGTCTGATGTTTTTTTATTTTTTACCTGATGCCCCCCCGAAGCAAGATCGCATAACTTGCGTCAAAAAAAGGTGTTACAGTAAACGGGGCGGTAGGGAAATTCCTTATAAATTTATATGCCATAAAACGGTCGGCGGCAAGGTGTTTTGGCTGCAATAGCTTTTTCCACAAGGGTTTATGTTAAAAAACAGCTTTCCCCGGCCGTGGCCGTAATTTTCTCCCGCTGCCGAAAAAATCCACCGTTTTTCAGATGCACGCGTTTTGCAGGGCTGATTGAGGTAGAAATTGTCCACACTCTGAATGAGTTTTTGTTTGTAAGACGCAAATAGCGGTCTTATCATGGATCGGCCCCGACTTGGCGAGTTACGATGTGGGGCATCGTTACGGGTTTGATGGGATATTTTTATAGATGGCAGTAAACACCACAATCGAAGAGACTCAGATTTCCGATGCCCAGTTACTTCAGCGGTTTCTGGATGGGGACTCCGAAGCGTTTTCTGCCCTGGTGAAACGCTATCAGCAGAATTTATACGCATTTTTGTCGCGTTTTCTGGGCGATGCAGCCTTGGCGGAGGACGTTTTTCAGGAAACTTTTCTCCAGGTTTACCAGTCGGCACCGATGTTTGACATGACCCGCACGTTTCGGCCTTGGTTGTTTACGGTAGCTGCCAACAAGGCCCGCGACGCTCTCCGCAGCAGAAAACGCCGCTCGGCCGCCCCCCTCGACGCGGTCATCGGCTCTATGCAGGACGCCAAAAACACCTACGCCAGCCTAATTCCGTCAGAAATTCCGTCGCCGGACGAAATTTCTATGAACCTTGAGACCCAACAGAACGTAAAGATAATAATAGAGCAATTACCGGAGAATTACAGGCTTGTGCTGATTTTGAGTTATTTCCAGGAAATTCCGCACAAGGAGATTGCAGAGATTCTGGACATTCCGGTGGGCACGGTTAAGTCGCGTCTGCACGGAGCGGTTGGATTGTTCGCCGAGAAATGGAAAGCGTTCACCGCCGAGGACACCGGGCACAGAAAATAAATGCACGAAAAGAGTTTGAATATCCGTTTTTGTGTCATTGCGAGCGAAGCGAAGCAATCTTGTTTTCGGCCGTTTAGATTGCCGCGTCGCTACGCTCCTCGCAATGACAAGTAATTCAAAATTGGTGGATAACTCTGTTATCTACAGAGCAAACTGATAGCTGACAACTGATAACTTTTTTGGGAAACGTATGACGCAGGACGAAAACTTAGACGAAATACTGTTGATCGACTTTCTTCGCAGCCGACTGGACGACGAACAAGCCGCCGCCGTGCGCAAACGCCTCGAAGAAGAACCAGACCTGCGCGCGCTGAAGGCCAACCTCGAAAACACCTTCGCTGCCCTGAACTGCGCACCACAGCCGCAAGTTCCCGACGACCTGCTCGAAAAAACTCTCAGCCGAATCGCAACTGTGCGACGAACGAATGCGATTTTGTCACTCCAGCAGCTAGACGCGCCACGGCGTTTCCGCCCGACGTTTTCGATGAAAGAACTTGTAGCTGTCGCAGCTGTTGTGCTTATCGCGGTTGCAATTTCGATTCCGTCGTTACAGCTGGCAAAGCGGCGCGGCGAGCGGGGGCTTTGTGCCGCCCAGCTCGGGCAAATAGGCAACGCCCTGCAAAGTTTCGCCGGTGACAACGACGACTACATGCCCGGGACAAATGCAACCACCGACTATTGGCTGGATCGCAATGGGAAAGAATGTGCGAGCAATTCGGCAGGGCTGTTTAAGCTGCTGAAGAACGACTATCACGTTTCGCCAGTGACGTTCCAATGTCCGTCGGTCGGTGGGGCGAGTTTCACCGTGGCCCCTGAGATGGCCGACTTCCCCAAACCCGAACACATCCAATATTCGTATCAGCATTCGCTGCAGCGCGGGCCTAACACGCGCGAGGGACGCTACAGTGAGATGGTAATTCTCGCCGACCAGTCGCCCTGGTTCCAAAACGGTTACGATAAATCGTCGGCTGAGGAAGATTGCAGCGAAAATCATCGTGGCTGTGGGCAAAACGTGCTGTATCTCGACGGGCATAGCAGCTGGGCCACCTCACCGCAAACCGGCGTCGAGCAAGACAACATCTACACCATCGCCAACAATCCCGACAGCTATACCGGTAACGAAACACCCGCCAACAAAACCGATACGTTCCTGCTGCCAGCCTGGACGCGGCGATAAGACTTCACGTAAGCGTTCGCGATCTTTTTCCTGTCAATCAAAGTTATCAGCTGTTTTCAGTAAGAGAAAGAATAAGATTGAATTCACCACAAAAGAACACATAGAACGCAAAGATAGATTTTTAGTTTTGTAAATTATCTTTTGCGGTTTTTGCGATCCTTTGCGGTGAAAATTCTTTTCTTAAATCCGAATTCCCAAATTCACAATAGCAAGAATCTTGTTATCCTGTCTAAAAATTCGGTGAACGATTACGGATTCGCCGGCGGCGTTGCGCGCACACTCCCCGCGATGGAAAGTTGAATCTGCTTACCGCACCGCTACGACTATGTTTTAGTCGCCGCGAGCTTCTTTGCGACGCTTTTTCTCTTCTTTGTGTCCTGGGATAGCGTTGATGATCCACTTTGTAACGCCGTTGGCGACGGCTTTGGCTTTTTCGGGGACACCACGGCGGGCGATATATGAATTGCTTCTGCCCACAACGTACGCCTCTCCAATAATGCTACCGGAGGATTTGTCGACGATGGAAAATTCTGCGATTGCCTGCTCGACTTTATCGAACGTGCCTGGTTTTTCGTAGAACAGAATCTTACCCGTAATGATCGCGGTTTTTCCGCTGCTTCCAACGGTGAGTTCTTCTTCTACCAGTGCTTCGCGGATATCTCCGGGCAGCAGCGACAAAAGCTCCGCCGGGGATCGTCCGAACCCGTCGGTTATTTTACCGACCTCGAAACTCTGATATCCCTGCAGCGAGGGAAGATCTTGCGTCTGGAAAAAATGCCCCTGCGGGCCTTTCGCCACGCCGACGCCTTCGGAGATGGCGGTTCCGCATCCACCGACAACAAACATTCCCACTAACATCAACAACAATAGTGTTTTCATGCTATTCATTTTTGATCCCTTTCATAAATGTTGCCTATCTGTCGTCTACCACGAACATATTCTATACGCCCCCCTGAGATATTTCCAGCTTTTGATTTCGATTACTCGCAGATTTTAGCCGATAGGACTGTATGCAAGGCTCCGGGAAAATTCGAATCGGTTTACTGCTGGACTCAGTGCAGGTTCCCGCGTGGGTGCTGGAGTCTGTGCGAATGATCGCCGAATCCGACTGCTGCGAAATCGCATTGGTCGTGCTGCGGGCCAATTCTGGGCAGGAACCGTCGCTGTGGCGACGAATTGTGAAAAATCCCGGGCTGCTGGCGTGGCGGATGGGGCGGAAAATCGAAAATTGTTTGTTCCCATCATCCAACGATTCGCTTGAGCTGTGTGATGCCACCGAGCTGCTGGAAAATATTCCCACGCTGGAAGTTGCCCCGCGCGAGACGAAATTTTCTGACTATTTCCCGCAACCCGACGTCGAAAAAATTCGCGACTGCAAACTCGACGTGCTCGTGCGGTTCGGATTCCGAATTTTGCGAGGAGAAATTCTCATAGCTGCCCCGCTGGGTGTCTGGTCGTATCATCACGGAGACAACACCAAATATCGTGGCGGCCCGCCGGGCGTGTGGGAGGTAATCGAAAACAACCCCGTCACCGGCGCGGTTTTGCAGATGCTCAGCGAGCAGCTCGACGACGGATTGGTGCTGGATCGCATGTTCGGTGAAACCGACCGCTGCTACGTCAATCGCAACCAGAGCGACCTGTTTTGGAACGCGGTGGGAATGCTCCCGCGAAAACTTCGCGAGCTGCATTTACTCAGGGCCGACGATTTTTTAACCCGCGCGCGTCAAAAGCAGATTACCGCCGATGCGCCCCGCGGAAAAATCTACCGCGAACCACGCACTTTCAGGTCGTGCAGCTTCGCGGCCGTCCAGATTACCAGAATCGCACGCCAAAAGCTCCGCCGCGCATTTACCCGCGAGCAGTGGATGCTGATGTTTCGCTTCGAAAATCAGATGAGCACATCGTTCGAGAATTTTACGCGGATAGTTCCACCGAAGGATCGGTTCTGGGCGGACCCGTTTGTGATTTACGACGGCGGATTGCATCACGTGTTCATCGAGGAGTTCGACTACGCCGCCGCCAAAGGGCACATCGCGCACATGACCATCACGCCAGACGGAAAATTCACCACACCCACCGTTGTGCTGGATCGCGACTATCATTTGTCGTACCCGTTTATGTTTGCCCACGACGGTAGCTACTACATGATTCCCGAAAGTTACACAAACCGTACGATTGAACTGTACCGCTGCAAGGAATTTCCACACCGCTGGGAATTTTGCGGGTACCTCATGAAGAATATCGTTGCCCTCGACACCACACTGTTTGAGCACAACGGAAAGTGGTGGATGTTCACCGGCGTGCAGGATAATCCCGCGTCGTCGCTGAACACCGAGCTGCATTTGTTCTACGCCGACAGCCCATTGAGCGATAATTGGACGCCGCATCCGCAGAATCCCATTGTTTCCGACGTTCGCCGCGCCCGCCCGGCCGGTGAAATTTTTTCACATGATGGTCAAATACTCCGCCCCGGGCAAAATTGTTCGCGCGAGTACGGGTGGGGCGTAACGATCAATCGAATTGAGACGCTTAACGAAACCGAATATTCCGAAACCCCCGTCGAAACGATTACCCCCAGCTGGGATCGCAAGCTCAAATGTTTGCATACTCTGAACCACACCGATGGGCTTACCGTTATCGACGGGCGAATCGATCGGTTTTGAATAAAATCGCCCGAAAATCGTTCACCTGAAAAAAATGAAAAACTCCTTTGGCTTATCATACCGATAGAGTTACTATATTTGCGTGACGTTTGTGCAAAAAATCTCAACCGCAACCTAATAGGGAGATAGAACCATGGCACGGATTATTTTTCTTTCGCTTTCACTCGTAATGCTGGTTCTCGCCGTCGGTGGATGTGGTAATACCCAGATCATCGAGCCAGAAACGTCGTTGGATAACAAATTCAAGATGGATCTGATGGGCACCGGCGACGAGTTGCAGAAAAAAGGTATCATCACCTTCCATCGCCGCTTCACACGCCCCGACGAAGTCATCATCGACGTGTGGGGAATCAACGCCAAAACCGAAGCTCCCGCAAAAGGCACAGTCGTGATTCTTCACGGCACGAAAGAAAGCAAGGCGAACTATCTCGACATGGGCAAGAAGCTCGCCAAACGCGGTTTCGATGTTGTGCTGATCGATCTGCGCCGCCACGGGCGAAGCACCGGAAAGTACATCACTTGCGGCGCGAAGGAAAAATTTGACGTCAAAGAGGTCGTCGACACGCTTATCAACGAGAAGAAGATTACCGCCAAGCCGCTCTATGTTTTTGGAATTAAATTCGGCGGGGCAACAGCCATCCAATACGCCGCCATCGAACCGCGAGTTTGCGGCGTCGTCGCCATTGCCCCGTGGAAAAACACCCGCGCCAAAGCCAAGCGAGATTTGGGGATACTCACCAGCCCGCAGGACCTCGACAAGGCGCTAGACGAAATCGGCAAGATCGCCGAATTTGACCCCGACACCACGTCAGCTGTCGCCGACGCCAAAAAAATCACCTGCCCCGTATATCTCGTACACGGTGCCGGTGATTTGGTCGTGCCGGTATCCGACAGCGAGGCGATTTTCCTTGCTCTCAACGGCCCGCGAAAATTGCGGATCATTCTACCGGGTATAGAGCAGACCGCGATCTTGATGCGTGGAGTTTCGGCGTGGGAGGCGGATCTTGTCGAGAATCTTGCCGACGGTAAAGTTGAAATGACCACCAAACAACAGGACGCTGAAAAGGCCAAGGCGAAAAAATCGCCGGCAGCAAAACCAGCCCCCGCCCCAAAGGCAACACCGCTGTCGACCACCGACGACAAGCCCAAACCCAAAAAAATCCCAGCTGCCAATCCGTAATTTGCGGCGGTGGTGATAACGGTGAAAAACTTTCTTCAGTTTATAGGTCATGCAACTTGTTGCATGACACAGATTCATTGGAACATTTAAATTGCCATGCAACAAGTTGCATGACCTACCAGACTAACGAGTTTTACGCCCACCGCACCAAAACCCCACCCCGCGATTTTCAAAAACAGTTGCATTAACGGGCAAATACGCTACATTGTACGGCCCGAATCATAAGAGAATTCGCGCCAGGCTCCCGTGAGCTTTACGCGTATGAATTTGAAAGACTTAACTCCGCCAAACCGGATTGGAAAAATTATGAGCTACAGCAAAGACGTACTAAAACGAACACACACCTGCGGACAGCTTCGCAGCAGCGACATCGACAAAGACGTGCAAATGTGCGGATGGGTTCGCAGCTATCGCGATCACGGGGGAGTGTTGTTTATCGACCTTCGCGACCGCGACGGGGTAACGCAGGTGGTTTTCGACAGCCCCGAAGACGGCGACGCCACCGGGCAGCAACGATACGAACTTGCCGACACCCTGCGAAACGAATGGGTCATCGCCATCAGCGGAACCGTTCGCCCGCGCGGAAAAGATCGCATCAACCCCAAGCTCGACACCGGTGAGATCGAAATCGTCGCCACACAACTGACAATTCTCAACCGTAGCGAATCCGTGCCGTTCGAACCCGACGAGTTCGGTAAAACTTCCGAGGACACGCGCCTGCAGTATCGCTATATCGATTTGCGGCGACCGGAAATGACCCGCGCGTTGCGGCTGCGCCACAAGATAACCACAGCGATGCGAAACGTGCTCGACGCCGACGGATTCGTGGAAGTCGAAACACCGTTTTTGACACGCAGCACACCGGAAGGCGCGCGAGACTTTCTCGTTCCCGCACGAATGCAGGAAGAAGGATTCTACGCACTCCCGCAAAGTCCGCAGCTGTTTAAGCAGATCCTGATGGTAGGTGGGCTCGACAAATACTACCAGGTCGTGCGATGCTTCCGCGACGAAGACCTCCGTGCCGACCGCCAGCCGGAATTTACGCAGCTCGACTTAGAGATGAGCTTCTGCAACGAAGAAGATGTCATGGGCGTAACCAACGACGTACTCCGCAAAGTGTGTGAGGTTTCCGGAATCAAATTTCCCGAAACCGTCGACGTAATGCGGTACGACGAAGCAATGAAGCGTTTCGGAACCGACCGCCCCGACTTGCGATTTGGGATGGAGCTTATCGAAATCGACGACCTCGCCGGGGCAACGGAGTTTGGCGTGTTTACCAACGCGATTAAGTCTGGTGGGTGCGTGCAGTGCGTTTGCGTTCCGGGCGGGGCGGAGCTTACGCGAAAAGAAACCGACGCATTGGCTGAGTGGTCGAAAATGTTCGGTGCCAAAGGCCTTGCCGTCACCAAAGTTGTTGCTGGTAAGAAACTCGAAACCGGCATCGCAAAGTTCCTCGCACCAATCGCAGAGCAACTCATCGAAAAAATGGGCGCCGCCGAGGGCGACTTGCTGTGCTTCGGAGCAGACACGAAAAAAGTCGTGCTTCGCGTGCTTGGAGAGCTTCGCTGCAAGATGGCCCGCGAGCGAAAAATGCTCGCAGACGGCGACTACAAGTGGATATGGATTGTCGATTTCCCGCTCGTTGAATACAACGAAGACGAAAAACGTTACGACGCCTTGCACCATCCGTTTACCAGCCCGAACATAGACGACTGGAATGACCGCCAGGACAAACCAGAAACCATCCGCTCGCGAGCGTACGATATCGTTTGCAACGGAATGGAAATGGGCGGTGGGAGCATTCGTATTCACGATACGAAAATGCAGTCGAAGGTTTTCGAGATGCTGGGGATCGGCGCAGAAGAGGCCCGCGAAAAATTCGGGTTCCTGCTCGACGCGCTTAAGTTCGGCGCACCACCGCACGGTGGATTGGCCCTCGGGCTCGACCGCGTGGTCATGTCGATGATCGGTGCATCGTCAATTCGCGACGTTATCGCTTTCCCGAAAACGCAGCGCGGCACATGCCCTCTGACAAACGCACCGGGTCGTGTCGATGAAGCGCAGCTGGCAGAGCTGAACCTGAAAATCGCCAACCCAGTCGAAAAACCGTAATCGCTCGATTATCGCGATCAGCAGAGTTGTAGGCCGGGTTTTAACCCGGCGCGTAGGGTCAGCCATCACCGGCAACCGGCAACGCCGGAGGTAATAATTTGTCATTGCGAGGAGCGCAGCGACGCGGCAATCTAACCCATCGAAAACGAGATTGCTTCACTTCGTTCGCAATGACACAGCGCGGGTCGGCCTCATGACAGCGAAGTTTTTGCCTTGAAAATCCGGTTTTGCGTCCAGCTTCCGCTCAAGTCGCCCATTGCTTATACCGATATTATCACGGAAAGCCCCCGCTGCCGTTGGGCAGCAATATTTGGGACAGGGCGTTGAAAATTCGGTATCCTCAGTATTGCAAAGACGTTAGGGATAATTCTCGCAGAATCGACCCTAATCGCAATACCCGAAAAAAGCAGAATTATTGTCAATTTGACAAAATATAGACTTGTACAGGCTTTGGCGAATCGGTAGGTTAAGGTATGTGCGGCACGCTGGAGTACCGAATTGATCCGTACGCGGAAAATAGGAGTTTAACAATGGCACGAAGCCTATCAACTTTTGCCATCGCTGAAATGTTGCACGTCGACCCCGGTTCAGTTGCCAACTGGATCGATCAGGGTTTGCTCAAAGCGCATCGCACCCCGGGAGGGCACCGTCGGGTGGTGATGGATAATCTGCTGGCGTTTTTAAAAGAGCACAAGATGCCAATTCCCCCGGAGCTGGGCCCCACGCCGGTAAAAATTCTCGTTGTTGACGACGAGCAGGCCATCACGAAGCTGATCGTTCGCGCGATTAAGTCCAAGCACAGCGATTACGAAATCGTTGAGGCGCACGACGGATTCCAAGCTGGTACGCTTATTGCGACTATGCGGCCGGACGTTGTGATTCTCGATTTGCGAATGCCCGGGATGGACGGATACGAAGTCTGCCGCATGATCAAAGCCCAGGACACCACCAAACACGCCGAGGTCATTGCCGTCACCGCCTACCCCTCACCCGAATCGCAGCAACAGATCATCGACTGCGGTGCGCGAATCTGCCTCGCCAAGCCGCTTGACATCGAACAACTGCTCGCCGAGATCGAAAAATCGCTTTAGCGTGATTCGCGTTTGAAAGGTGTGCGCGGCGTTATTTGAAAAACGATGCACGGTGTCTCAAATACGCATTATTAAAAAATATCAGCGGGGCCTCGCCAGATTTCCCCGTCCTGCACCCACCCGTCGCCGGTAACTTCCAGTGGATTGGTTTCCCACCCAGCTGCGATATTGCTTTGCATTTCGTCCCACGGTTTTAATCCACTGAGCGTGTCCGGTGCGCAGACGTTGCACGCCCCGGCACCGACACCGGATTTGACGGCGGCTTCCAGCGGAAAGTTTCGCAAAATTCCCGCGAGGAACCCGGCGATGGAACAGTCACCACTCCCAGCTGTGTTCGGGGTTACATTTATGCGGAACGTTGAGTGCCAAATTTCGCGATCCGCCCAGGTATCCAGGTCGGTCGGTTTGGCGGAGCCCATTTTCGCCAGCTGATCCGCACCAGCAGTGCGAACGTAAAACCCGCGATCACCGCATTTGATGGCGATAATTTTTACGCCATACCCCAACAGCTTATCGCTGATGGCGTGCATGTCATCCCCGGTCATCAAGTCGGTCATTTCGCATCGGGCTTTGCGGTATTCGGTGTATTTCGCCCGATCGAGCATGTAGAGAATTTCCTCGGCACTGGGGAGAAAAATATCCAAGTGCCCCGTCAGCTGTGAAATGGTTTGCTCCCAATCCACCTGTCCGCCCGGAGATTCCGGATCCGGCAAGGCCATATCCAGCGAAGTCGTCACACCCAACTCATGCACGCGCCGATAAACTTCCACCAGCTCGCTTCCGCCGTTTTCGTACATGCGTTGCATCAGCGGAGGATATCCAAAATGGAAAAGTCGCGCATCGGCAACCTGGTCGTAGTTGATGTCGTCGGCACAGAAGGTGTCGTTGGCGGCGGGGCAGTGGATGAACATGCGGTCGTATCCATGCGGGGTAAGCACGATAGTGTAACTGGTATCCAAACCCTTGCTGACGATTAACCCCTCGCTGACACCCCAGCTGTCGAGCAAAAACTTTTTCACGACCCCGCCAAACGCATCATCGCCGACTTTGCCCATCAACGCCGTGCTTAGTCCCAGTTTCACAAGCGCCAAACCCGTGTTGCTTACCGCCCCGCCAGTTGACAGCGTCGCCGCCTCCGAATTAATGAGCTTGCCGGGAACGAAAAAATCTTCCGCCCGATCTATAGTAACATGCCCCAAACCGGGGGTTATATCCAGACAGAGGTGCCCGGCGACAACGGCATCAAACTTTTTTTCCACGTCCAAAACTCCTTCAGTATCCTCAAAATCGAATCGACATAATTTGCAGCTGCCGGTTATTTTTTCAGATAACCATAATTCGTAACTACGCACCGACTCGCCGTGGGCAAGTCAGGCAGGGAATTTTACGCAATTCGTCGGTAAGTTTCATGTCTTTTCCGCCTGCAAATGCTTCTCGCGATGCGCGGTAGTATTTGTTGTTCCAAATTTCGTCAAGCGATTCGTGCAGGATATTGCCGTACGAGAATCTATCGAAATCTCGCCCGCAGCATGGATACACACTTCCGTCGGGGCGAATCATCATACCCAGGTACAACCAGAAACAGGTTTTGCTGGCGGGAGATTTGCACTTACCAGCCTCGCCGTTGTCAGTTGCATCGAACCCAAGATTCTCCTGGCGAACCGTAACGTTGTCGACCCCACAGCTGTCGAGAAATTCCTCGATCTGCGAAAGTTCGTCGAGTATGTGTTTGAAAAGCACCACCTGCACATCTACATGAGGGTACTTGCTTTTGGTGCTGCGTTTGCGGTCCATTACCATTTCGATTCCGCGTTTGACGGTTTCGACGTTACCACCGGCGCGGTATGTTTCGTAGGCGGTTTGCGAAAATCCGTCGAGGCAGGGTTCTAAAACCGTCAGCCCGCTGTCGAAAAGCTCGTCGAGATTCTCGCGCCCGAAAAGATTGAAGTTCGTGCTGATCAGCGTGCTGATGCGATTATCCGTCGCGAGGCGAATCATCCGATAGATGTCCTTGTGCATCAGCGGTTCGCCCATGTCGTAGAGCGAGGCGCGAAGGGCAGTGTGGCGAATTTTCGCAATTATTGTCGCGAAGTCGTCGAAGTCCATCACGCGTTTTTCTTTTGTTTGCGTTTGATGCGACGCGCAGGACGGGCAGCGAAGGTTGCACAGCGAGCAGGGGTCGATCCGAAACACGAAAGGGCGTGACTTGCACACGATTTTTCGGCGCTTCATTTCCCACAACGCCCGCGCGACGTTCAGCGTTTTTCGGGCGGTCAGAAACCCCAGCATCGTCCGGGTATGCCGCCGCGCGTAATGAGTAATTCGATCTGTATCGAGAAATTTCGCCATCGCAGCGTAATTGTACCGGCTCCTGGAACGTTTTTTTACATGTTTTGACGCAGTTTACCCGAACAAGCGGTTTTTGCCCGCCCGCCACATCGCACAAACACCTGCCATGCAACAACTTATCGTTATTCAAAAAAATTCGAGATGTTTGGGGTTGCTTACTTCACTCGCACCCGAATTTTGCCGAACTATTATAATGGCAGGGTTAACAGGCATCTACCTGCCGGGTTTTGTGTTAGTCAGGGGTGCCGAGTTCAAGACGAAAAGGTGATGTTGTGAGTTTGATACTGGAGGTATTGGGCAAGGGTCTGGAGGCGGATCTTTGCGATGTTTTATTACCGTTTTACCGGATAAGCGAACCAGAATGGTCCGATTTTCAGGACAGCTGCGACACGGAGCGAAGTCCGGAGCTATTGCAGGGGCTGGAATTTTTGCGGTGCGGGGATTTCGCCGCCGCCGAGAAGTTACTCGAAAATGTCTGCAGGAAAAATCCGCAAAGCACCGCTGCTTATGCGGGAATGATCGCTGCCCTGGAGAAGCTGGGCAAACTCGATCGCGTATTTGAGTTTCTCAAGAAACTCAACCAGATTTGCCCGTATCAGGCGCCAATTGAATTTGCGTTTGGTTTGTGCTACGAAAAACTCGGGAAGCCAAAAAAGGCAGCGGTTCGATATCGCTGTGCCACGTCGCTGAACGAATCGTACATTGAGGGATGGGCAAGATTGGCGGCGGTGGATTTGGTTACGCAAAATTACGACGAGGCCGCCGAGTGCTACGAGCGGTTGATTCGAATCGTACCGGAAGATAACCGGCTGCGTGCGTCGCTGGGTGGATTGTACTTGCTGGCGGGGAAACCCGAAAAGGCCGGTGCGGTTTTTGATTCTGCCATTTCGCTGGAGCCCGAAAACTGGGGCGACGACGACGCGAAAGTTCCCGATATGATTGCGGCCGGTAAGATTCGTCTTGCGATTGACTATCTACAGCAGTCGCTCGAAACCAAGGGCGACTTCGCCGACATTCACGTCAAAATCGCGAACCTTTACAGCATGGTCGGCGACGATGGACCGGCAATGGAGCATTACCGCTACGCACTGAGCATCCACGGTGACTATCTCGACGCGCTGGTTCGCATGGGGTCGCACCATTTGGTTCACGGGCGATGGGAAGAAGCCGCCGAAACCTTCTACCTCGCCGCCGAACATAACGAACGGCTGCTCATAAACTATCTTGGCGTGGCGACGGCCTGCAAAACTATCGGCAAACCAAAGCACGCCGAGGAATACTACAACCTCGCGACGCAAATGGAACCCAACTGCTCGCTGCTGCATTCGCAAATGATACGCCTGCATCACAAGATCACCACGGCGGAGGATTTTGTGCACAAGCTGCAGGATCAATCGGACACCGTTGCGATGAGCGGCGAGGCCGATTCGCAGTGCAAACCGCTACCCGAAAATGAACTCACCGCCCACGCCCAGCGAGTCGCCAGCGAACCAAACTGCACCGAGGCGCGATTCCATTACGGTGTGCTGCTGCGGTCGGCGGGGCGGTCGAGTGAGGCGATTAAGGAATTTTATCAAACAGTGCGGAGTCAGCCGTTACATGCCTCGGGGTTGGTGAAACTTGGTGTGCTGCTGTGGGAGCAGAACCGTCGCGACCAGGCCGAAACGATATTCGACCGAATTTTTCGGCCCGACACTAAGCAAATCGAGATTCACTATCGGCTGGGATTGCATTTTCACGACCCGCAACAGCTGCGCGAAATCGCTTGCGAAATGGCAAGCTCCGAAACGACCCCGATGGAAGAATCCGAAGCGCAAAATCACCTGATGCTGTCGCTGGGAAACATGGGGCTGGTCGACCGCGGTGCGATGGCGTGGAAATCTTTGAATCAGACACACGGTGCAAAAATCAGCAGCAAATAATCGCAGCGTCGGTGGGTTAGATTATCGCGATTTGTACTCGGCGATGCCCGGTTCCGGCACGGCGTGGATGAGCATATTTATGATCGCGTCGGGTGTAATGCTTTCGGCGTCGGCGTTGAAGTTGGTGAATATGCGATGCCGTAGCACGGGGAAGCTCACGGTGCGGACATCCTCGGCCGAGACGTTAAACCGCCCATTAAGCAGCGCCCGCGACTTGGCACCAAGCACCAAGTACTGCGCCGCTCTCGGCCCGGCACCCCAAGTTAAATACTCCTTCACAAAATCCGGTGCCGTGGGATCTTTCGGCCTCGTCGCACGGGTAATGTTCACGGCGTAGTCGATAATATGCTGCGAGACGGGCACCTTGCGGAGAATTTGCTGCAGGGCGAGAATGTCCTCGGCACTGAGAACACCTTGCGGCTCGGCGGCGGTAGTTGTGGTCGTTGCCTTGACGATTTCCCGCTCTTCATCGCGCGACGGATAATCCACCGCCACCATAAACATAAACCTGTCCAGCTGCGCCTCGGGCAGCGGATACGTGCCTTCCTGCTCAATCGGATTTTGCGTCGCCAGCACGAAAAACGGTTGGTCGAGCTGGTAGTCTTGACCACCAGCTGTGACGTGATACTCCTGCATCGCCTGCAAAAGTGCCGCCTGGGTTTTTGGTGGGGTGCGGTTGATTTCGTCGGCGAGAATGATATTCGAAAACAGCGGGCCTTTGACGAATCGAAACTCGCGCCGCCCGGTGCTGCGGTCTTCCTCGATGATGTCCGTGCCGGTGATGTCCGACGGCATGAGGTCGGGGGTAAACTGAATACGATTGAACGACAGCTTAAGCACCTTGGCGAGCGTGGAAATCATCAGAGTTTTCGCCAACCCCGGCACGCCCACTAGCAAACAGTGCCCGCGCGACAGCATCGCCATCGTCAGCAGCTCCAGCACCTCGTCCTGCCCGATGATTACCTTGCGAATTTCGGTGTGCATGGCTTGGCGAGTGCGGGCGAGTTGCTCGATGATACGAATGTCGTTGGGTGTATGTGGTGCGTCTGTCATTTTTTGCTCCGAATGGTGGGGCGTTGTTTTTTCGTGACCGGCACGGCCGATCCTGCAAATAAGTGTACGATTTACGAATCCTGTTGTCGAGGGGCTGCTGAAAGTTTAGAATCATGTCCGGTGAAAACACGATAAAAAATTCGGGAACCTCGAAAGGGAGATCGACATGAAAAAACTCAAAGCATTTGTGCTAACGACTATTCTCGGTGGCGTTGTGGTGATTTTACCAGCCGCGATTTTACTGTTTGTGTTCAAGTGGATTTTCGGGATGGTTATAAGCGGCGTTCGCCCGGCGGCGGAAACACTCGTGGACCAATCCGACTTCGGATTCGCGCTGGCGACAATTATCGTGCTGGGCGTGATCATCGGAGCATGTTTTCTGCTGGGGCTGCTGATCCGAACCAAGGTTGGCAAGCTGATGCATCAGCTAATCGAAAACGCCATTCTCAGCCGCTTCCCCGGATACTCGCTGCTGCGCGAAACCGTCGGGCAACTTCTCGGCGGAAAAAAGTCGCCGTTTTCCACAGTCGCCCTCGCGCAAATCTACGGCAACGATACGCTGGTGACAGCGTTTGTTACCGACGAGCACGAAAACGGAATGTTCACGGTTTTCGTTCCCACAGGCCCGAACCCCACGAGCGGAAACATTTACCATCTCGAGGCGCAGTACGTGCATGTGGTGGACGTTTCGGTGGAATCGACAATGCGGTCTATCATCAGCTGCGGTGCCGGGTCGACAAAACTCGTCGAAGAATTCGGTAAGAAAAATCCAAGCAGCAATAATTAGACATTCGTCCGGTGCCGGGTCAAGACCCGGCCTTGAGAGAGAGCTGTAGGTCATGCAACTTGTTGCATGACACGGAATAATAGGAGCATCTTAATTGCCATGCAACAAGTTGCATGACCTACAGAAGATCTAGGCTTTTTGCCGGCGGAGCGTCTTGAAGGTGCTTATCGCAGGGCCCATGAGTATGTAAGCCAGCACCAGCACCGCCATCGCCTGATACTCGAACATAACCAGCAGCAATATCACGACCACCATTTTGACGAGATAGCTGAATGGTTTTCGGCCGCGAATATAGTGGTTGACCAAATGTGGATACGTAAACTGCGACACCATCAGCAATGCACAAACCAGCGTTAGGATCGGCAAGGTGACGCTCATTCCGATCAGTAGTACCGATTCTGGAACCAAGGCCTGGTCTTTCATGAGGCTGGTAAACAGCAGCACCATTGATCCAAGCCCGGCGGCGGCGGCGGGTGTTGGCAGTCCGCGAAAATCCATATGTGCCGACTCGTCCTGCTCGGTTTCTACGTTGAACCGCGCCAATCGCAGCACAGCGCAGGCAACATAGATGGCGGCGATACACCACACGACGCGCTCCACGGGAATGTGCCGCTCGAACTGCGTACGCAAAATGGAAATCGCCGCGTGCAGTGTCAGCATCGCCGGGGCTACGCCGAAACTTACCATATCGCAAAGGCTGTCGAGTTGCGCACCGAAATCGCTGGTCGTTCGCGTCATGCGGGCCACTCGACCGTCGAGCATATCGAAAATCATTGCACCGAAAATCAGCAGCGACGCTATTTTTAGATTCTTGACGGCTTCGATGGCGGCGTCCGAGTCGCCGAAGGTTACCCCGAAGCCGCTTTTCGATGCGTAGTAGATCGCGGCGAATCCCAGCAGCCCGTTTAGCAGCGTAAACGATGCCGGGAGGACCGCCGTGCTTCGCAGCCGCCGGCGCGGCAGCGTGGAGATTGGCTCGTCGTCGGTCTCTTCAAGTATGTCGTCAATTTCAGTGTTGTCGGTATTTTCGGTATAATCAGCCATCGCTGGGTTCCTCTTGTTTGCATTTTTTGCACTTGGCGAGGATCGTTTCACCGGCCCGCACATGATCGGAAATTGAAACGCAAATCTCGCCCGCCAATTCCTGCGGGAGCAGCAGTTCCAGACGCGACCCGAATTTTATCATACCCATCCGCGACCCGCGAGTAACAGTTTGCCCTTTGTCCACGGCAGTGACGATGCGTCGCGCGACAAGCCCGGCGATCTGACGGAAAACGACCGGATACTGCCTACCGTTATGCGTATGCGTCATGCGAATCGTCGCCGACTCGTTTCGCTCTGAGGCGTGGGAGTCGCGAACGTCCAGAAACGCACCGGCGCGATGTGTGACATCTTCGATTACTCCGTCGCAGGGCACACGGTTGACGTGCACGTTGAACACGTTCATGAATATTCCGATTTGTACGCCGTTTTCACCGAGAATGCTTTCAGCCCCGAGCGGGGTAATGTCTGCGACGACTCCGTCGGCGGGGCTTATGAACAAACCGTCGCCGGTTGGTGTTTGGCGGGTCGGGTCGCGGAAAAACCACAGCACCCAGCCCCACACGACCAGTGCGAGAAGGGATATGAATCCAAACGCCCAGCAAACAGTCGCCCCCAGCAATGCGCCAACCGCGCAAAGCCCGAGCAGTGCCATTGTCAAAATGCCAACTTCACGCAAACCGTGTTTTGTAATCATAGTCATCACCGCAAAACAATACTCTCACCGCGCGATATAGTCCATCGAAAATTACGTAGGGCCAAGGCTCCCAACCACAAAACCTTCTGGGGGCGGCATCCTTTCCCTTGCCAAATCTGCGTATTAGCGTATACTTCAGCATACGAATCCCCGCGGAATGACATTTTTCTGGTTTTTCTGATATGGCGGATATGGAGTAAATACTATGAGACAATATCAAGGTCAGCTGACGACACCACAAGAGGCACGGTTTGCCATCGTTGTCGGGCGGTTTAATGAGTTTATCACCAGCAAGTTGCTCGGCGGAGCGGTTGATACGCTTGAGCGTCACGGCGTACAGCAGGAAGACATCGAAGTCGTCTGGTCTCCGGGCAGTTTCGAGATTCCGGTAATCGCCGGGCGTCTAGCCAAGAGCGAACAATACGACGCCGTCATCTGCCTCGGGGCAGTCATCCGCGGCGGAACCGACCACTACCAGTATGTCGCCTCGGAAGTCGCCAAGGGCATTTCCATCGTGTCGATCCAGACGGGCGTACCGTGTATCTTCGGCGTGCTGACGTGCGATACGGTCGAGCAGGCTGTCGACCGGGCCGGTGCCAAGAGCGGAAACAAAGGCTCCGACGCAGCGATGTCCGCACTCGAAATGGTAAACCTTTTCAACCAACTTCCCGGTAGCAAAGCATAACGTGAATCAACACCGTTCAAGACGTTTGGCGTTGCAGGGTTTGTGCTGCATCGACTCGCAGGGCACGCAGGGCTGGGCGATGGTGGAGGAATTCATCCGCGACTCACACGAGCCTTCGACGGTAGTCGATCGCGCGTTGCAGATGCTGGCAGAATCGTTCGACGACCGCTCGGAATGCGATGAAGTTCTCAAACGTCATGCGCGGCGATGGGATATTCCGCGACTTGCGCTGGTAGATCGAAACATTTTGCGATTAGGCGTACACGAGCTGCGCGAGGGCAAAACTCCATTTAAAGTTGTCATCTCCGAGGCGCTTCGTCTGGCACGCGAATTTTCCTCAGCCGAAAGCCCCAGATTCGTAAACGGCATCCTCGACGCCGTCGCCCGCGAACTGGCACATCCAATCGAGGACAAAACCGACGCACCCACCGATGGCGAATCTGGTACGCCAACCGAACCCACCGACAAATAACCCCACAGAGATTGTGTGGGTAAGTCTCTCATTCATTCGAAATTTTACTTCGTATTTAGGAACTCAAATTTCCGCTGTACGCAGCAGGGGCAATTATTGGCTGGTTTGGGGGATATCGTCAGCTGCTGGACGCGATTCGTCCACAGGTCGAGTTTTGTCAGATATGGCGAGACGCTATCGGCGTTGCCCGAGAGAATTTTCATTGCCTCAACGACTTCCATGGATGCTATCGCCGCCACCGCTCCGCCCAGCACACCAAGCGACGATGCCTTCATCGCCAGCTCGCTGTCTCTCGGGGGTGGGGTTTCGTAGATGCACCTCAAGCAGCCCGACGTTCCCGGAATGACCGCCATCACATGACCCTGCGCCTGCACAACACCGGCGAAAATCCACGGAGTTCCGCTGCTGACGGCAAAATCGTTGAGCAAAAACCGCGACGCCCAATCGTCTGTCCCGTCGATGATCAAATCAACCCCGGTTGCGAGTTCTGCGATGTTCCCCGATGTCGCTCGTTCGGTTATCGCTTCGACTTCGACGTTGCTGTTAATTTGCGATATTCGCGCAGCTGCGGCCAAGGCCTTTGGCTTACCGGCAGCGACGTCAGCCTCGGTGTACATCCCCTGGCGGGCAAGGTTGCTCCAGTCGACGATGTCGTCGTCGGCTAGTCGTAATTTTCCGCACCCGGCTCGGGCTAACAGTTCCGCCACCCACGATCCAAGCCCACCAGCCCCGACAATCAGAACCGTCGCCCCGCAAAGTTTCCGCTGCCCGGACTGTCCAAGCAAAGCGAAAAGCTCCTGCCGCTGATATCGCCCATCGTAATTATTCTGCCGCTGAGTCATGGGTGTAGTATAGTCTGTGGGAGGAAATTTTGCTATAATCATAAGGTAAATGCAAATTTCAAAAATCATCACGGGGATCGTTTTGGTTGCTGTTGCGATGGCAGGGACAGGGGGAGTGCAAGCACAAATCTCCAGGCCTGCGACTCGTCCGGCGGGAACCACACGCCCGACGACAAAACCAACTACGCGCCCAGCGAAAAAAACAAAAACGCTCGAGCAATCTCACAAAGCCTACATGGCCGGAAAATACCCCGAAGCCGCCGAAGGATATCGCGGGCTACTGAACGACGAGAGCAAGCAAGTCGCAGCTGCGATCGGGTTGGCCGATGTGCTGAAAATTACCGGGAAGTATTCCGAGGCAATCGAAACCCTGCAAGGCGTCGCCGACAAGGGAAAGCAAAACCCCGCTTGGTACCCCGCTATCATCGATGCGCTGACCTACGTCGGAAAATACACCGAGGCGTTGCAGTATTGCGACGCGGGGCTGAAACTCCCCGCCGCCGACTGCGCCATCACCGCCGAGCTGATTTACCTTCGCGGACGATTGCTGGAGACCTTCGGGCGTGACGAAGAAGCTCGCGAAAACTATCGCAAGGTCGAAACCATCATCGACGCCGGGAAGTATCGCAAAAACGCGGCGGCGTTGGTGGCGATCGGAAAAATCCTCGACCGCTACGCCGTTTTGTCGGGGCGGAAGGCATCGGATCAGGCACCGAACATTTTGCACAACTATTTTCAGGAAGCGTACCTTAAGGTGGCCCCGGATTATTGGCCCGCAAACGTGGCTGCTGCGAAACTGCTGCTGGAAAAACATAATGCACGGGCAGCGGTTCAGGAACTTCGACTCGCGATGAAGCTGAATCCGAAAATCCCCGACGTGTATGCCGGGCTTGGTGTGGCGGAGCTACATCGCTGGAGGTTCAAAAAATGCCTCGCCAACGCGAACAAAGCGTTGCGAATCAATCCGCATCACGCCAGTTCGCTCTATCTCAAAGCCGTCTGCTATATGCAGTGGCGGAAGTTCCACAAAGTACCCCCGCTGCTGGAAAAAATACTCGAAACGAATCCCAACAGTATCGAGGCGCTTTCGTTGCTGGCGGCGGCGCATATTCGAATGTTCGAGCCAGAAAAGGCCACCCCGTTTATCGAGCGTGTGGGGAAGATCGATCCGAACTGCGAGGACTTACCGCTGACGATTGGTGTGTGGTTGGTTTCGGGGCGGCAGTTTGCGGAGGCGGAGGCGTATCTCAAGCGTGCGGTGGAGCTGGCGCCGAAAAAGGCAGGACCCATCGCGGCGCTGGGGACGATGTACATGCAGACCGGCCAGGAGGTCGAAGCGCGAAAGGCACTGGAGACGGCCCACAAGCTCGACGATTTTCGCAAGGATGTCGCACACTATCTCACCGTCGCCAAAGCCCTCGAAAAATTCGCTGTCAAAGAAACCGAACATTTCATCGTGAAGGTCGACAAAGAGCACGACCTGGTTTTGCTCGATCAGGTCAGCGACTACATGGAGAGCATTTATCCCGAAGTCACGGGCGACTACGGTTTTGAACCGACGCAAAAGACGATCGTCGAGATTCTGCCGTTTCAGAAGGATTTTTCCGCACGAATTTCCGGCCGCGCGTGGTTACCGACCGTCGGTGCGTGTACCGGGCGAGTGATTGCCATTACCGCGCCGAACCGGACACGCGGAGTTTTGGGGCTACACAACTGGGCGCAGGTGTTGCGGCACGAGTTTGCACACACCGTGACACTGGGGGCGACAAATAATCGGATTCCGCACTGGTTTACCGAGGCGTGTGCGGTGTGGCAGCAGAAAGACAAGCGTGCGTTTCACTACATGAAAACGCTCGCCGACGCCACGCACAAAAAACGGCTGTTTCCCGTCAACAAAATCGACTGGGGGTTCATTACCCCAAAAAAACGCGGAGATCGGAAACTGGCCTACGCGCAATCCGAATGGATGATGGACTACATAATCCGCACCTACGGATTCGAGACGATTCCCAAAATGCTCCAGGCCTTCGCCGAGGGCAAAACGCAAAAGCAGGTCTTCAAAGAGGTCGTCGGTGTCAGCGAAAAGCAGTTCGACAAAGATTTTCGCAAGTGGGCAGCTGCGACCGTTAAAAAGTGGGGCATCGAAAACCCCGACGAAACGAAACCCAAGGGCGGCGTGCTTGGTGGGATTTTCGGGGGAAAGAAAAAACCAAACCCCGCGAAGGTCGCCGCCAAAAAGGCCAAGGAGCTACTTGGTAAGCGTAAGTTCAAGCAGGCAAGGGGGCAGGCAGCAAAGGCACTCAAAACCGATCCGAAAAATCAGACCGCCCTTCGAGTACTTTCGCAATGTTACCTGCACGACAAACGCTGGGCCGACGCTATCGCTGCGATGGAAACGCTCCGCGATGCACACCCGTTCGACTCGTTTAGCTACTCGCATCTGGCGAAAATTTACGTGCAGCTGGGCCAACCCGAAAAGGCCTTGCCGAACCTCATCTACCTGCATCGCCATACCATGAACGACCCCAAATACGCGCGCCAGATCGCCGAGACGTATCGCTCGCTAAAACAATATGACTCCGCCGCCAAGTATTTTCGCGAGGTTATCTACATCAATCCGTATGAAACCTCGGCGACGGAGGCGTTGGCGGGGATCTATCTAAAGATGAAAAAATATGACCAGGCCCGAGCGGCGGCAAAAAATCTGACGCTGTTGGAAGACGACTCGGCACGCAGCTGGAACTATCTCGCCATGGTTCGATACAGAATTGCACTCGCGACGAAAAATATCGACGAACTACACCAAGCCCGCGAAGATGCCGAAAAGGCACAAAAGCTGGATCCCAAAGGCAGAGCTATCCAAATTTTGCAATATATTGACGCAGCGATCAAAAAAATGCAAAATGATCCCACCGCAACATCAGCGGATGATTCGTAAGAAATAGAAAAATATACAAAGGTTCAACCCAAAATGACCGTACCCACAATCAAAGAATTCCAGGATTTCATTCACGAGAAGTACTACCCCACCGACTCGAAACGCGGAACACCCGGAACGTTTATGTGGTTTATCGAAGAAGTCGGCGAACTGGCAACGGCACTGGCCAGCAACGATCAGGCAAACAAAGAAGAAGAATTCGCCGATGTCTTCGCATGGTTATGCACGCTGGCGAATATCAACGACGTTGACCTGTCCAAGGCAGTCGAAAAATACACCGCCGGGCAAATCAAAGGTTTTAAATAACGTGGATTTGAGACACCGAACATCAAGCGGGTGAAATAACGCGCATCTGAGACACCGAACATCACGGGGGTGGCATTGGTCAACCCGCAGGGATGGCCATGATTATTTGTTTCCGTCGCCCCGGCAGGGCCGGTCATTGCGAGCCGACCGAAGGGAGGCGCGGCAATCTCCTATTCGGCCGCTTAGATTGCCGCGTCGCTGCGCTCCTCGCAATGACACCACCGCGGGATTCGGGCAACACTCCCCGTCCTGAATTTAATTGCATAAAGCCCTGCAGGAGTGTAATCTATAAACCTCACAGCCGCGAACATAACGAAAGGATGATGTAATGCGAATTGATACACAGTTTTCCATATTTCTGGTCAACCGCCCCGGCGTTCTCGCCAAGGTAACTAACGCACTGTCGAAGGCTGGGGTGATGATCTTTGCTCTGTCGCTTAGCGATTCCGGCGAGCATGGGGTGTTGCGAATTGTAACCACCGATCCCGAGCTGACTCGCAAGGTACTCAACGAAGCCCACGACCGCTGGACGGAAACCGAAATTCTCGTCGTTCCCATGAGCAACGAAACCGGCACATTCGCGGTGCTTATCAATAAACTCGCCGCCGCCAAAATCAACGTCAGCTACGTTTACTGCACAGCACCCGAGTCGGGCGGAACCACAAACGCCATCGTGAAACTCACCGACCCCGCATCGGCACTGAACCTGCTGAACAAATAGTTTTTAAGTTTTCAGTTATCAGTAGTCAGTAAGAAATTAAGAAATGTTCGGCCATGCAATGATTTGGCGTTTTTTCCTTCTCTTACTGATGTCTGAAAACTGACAACTGATAACTTCTTCAGGCATCGTTTTTTTCGCCAAAATTAGCGGAATTGCCTTATAATCAGGGGCACGTATACAATTTACGGACCGATGACAAAAATCGTTCGTCAAGTCGCGTGATTTGGCAGGCGGTCTTCGTCATGGGCCCGGCAGTTAAGTTGTCTGGAGTCCTCGGGCTTGCGGTTTTCGAATCGAAGGAGCCTGGAACTCGGCAGCTGATGGAGAATGATAATGGCAAGTTCGACTGTCGAGCAATGCGAAGAAATTATTGGGTACACGTTCAAGGATAAGGGGATTCTCGAAAAGGCACTGACGCATTCGTCGGCTGCGCCCACCAGATTGGACAGCAACGAGCGGCTGGAATTTCTTGGCGATTCGGTTTTGGGGTTGAGCGTTTGCGCATTTTTGTTCACCGAGCACGAATCGCTCGGCGAAGGGGAAATGACAAAGATCAAATCGTCCGTCGTTTCGCGAAAAACCTGCGCAGTGGTCATCCGCAAGATGGACGTCTACGATCTGTTGTCGCTCAGCGGAGAGATGGCTGACCCCGACCGCGTTCCCGAATCGGTTCTCGCCGCCGTCTTCGAGGCACTCATCGGTGCGATCTATGTCGACGGTGGATTCGCCCCCGCCGACGCGTTTGTCGTCCGAACAGTCGCGCCGTTTATCGAAGAAGCGCTCGCCACCAGCCATCAGCAAAATTACAAATCGCTTTTGCAGCAGTATGCCCAGCGCGTGGTAATGGAAACGCCCGAGTATCTCATGCTCGACGAGCAAGGCCCGGATCACTCGAAGTGTTTCGAGGTTGCCGTTTCGCTTGGAGGTAAAACTTATCCAAGTGCGTGGGGCAAAAACAAAAAAGAAGCCGAGCAAGCCGCCGCCAAACTCACCGTGCAAAAGCTTGGGCTGCTCAAAGACGAAATGCCCCGCGAAATTTTCGCCGAAGATGACGAAGACGCAGACTCGCAAGATTAACGCAAGCAACTCTCAATTCACCGCATCTGGCCCCTCGACGATATTGCATTTCGCGACCTCGTCGCCTCGCCTCAGCCAAAATCCGCGACCATTTAGCCCTGAAGTAAAAAAAAATTTGGTGGATAAGGTGTGCAAAACCTTATTAGCTCTTTGTTTATGGTGAGTTAAGCAATTCGCCGACTCGCCCGGGTTTTGGTAAAAAACTGGCGGTTTTTCTTGCAGTTAGCCGATACTCTTTCTAGAGTAGGAGACTAGTAAATTGTCCAATACCGCTACGATTTTGATTGAATCTGGGAATGAGATGTTTGACGCAACCAGGACAACCAGGGTATTGGGTGCGTTGCTGGTTTCGATGACTCTCGGGGCATTGCTGCTTATGCTCATGGAATCGGATCCCCCGCGCCCAAGTCAGAGCGACCGTGCTTCAATAGCAGGGAGCGTTCTCGGTCAGCATGCTTCGGTTTCACGCAAGTGGCGCCGCGTAATCATTCACTCCGCAGCAGATTCAAACAGTAATCTTCCGGCTCGATGCCATTTCGTTATCGAGCCCAAGGCAGACTCGCAGGGTTTGGGCGTTCGCTCTACGGAATTGTGGAAGCGGCAGAAGCCCGGTTACCACGCACTCGTAGCTGCCGACCGCGACTACAACGCAGACAGCATCGGAATCTGCCTCGTCGGTGACTTCTCGAAGAACCAGCTATCGCAAGGTCAGTTCGATGCCCTTGTTGCCCTCGTTCGCGATCTGCAACGATCCTGCACCATCGACGGGGACAGCGTTTATCTCTACTCCCAGCTCGACGCACAGTCCGGTTCCCCGGGCCGTAATTTCCCCGTTGCCGACTTCGACGCATCACTGCTGCAAGTCAACTGATCACACCGGCGGCCCTGCTGGGCGCACTGATCCAACCTCACTTTTTTCCGCCCCTTCATTTGCTGCACGCAATTTCGTTTCACCATTTTGCCTTCCGGGTTTGTGCGCGCGTAAAAAACGACGTAACGAACATTTCTTTCGCAAATCTTTTGCAAAAAATATTCGCCACGCCGCGTTTGTTTTTCAATTTTTGCTCTCTGTCATGCCCGACTCGATCGGGCCGGTGCCGTGGTTGCGGTGTTCGCAACCACGTTTTGTACCACAGTCATTTCTACAGCCCTACCGTGCTTCGTCGCATGAGGTCAGCGGCATCGCATTCTCTGCTCGGGGTGTACCCGTTGAGAGGCAGGATGTATTCGTTGACGGCGTCGAGGAAGTCGGCCGGCTGCGGGAAGAACGCGTCTTCCAATTCGTCGGCTGGGGTAATCCAGTTGCGGGCACCGATGACAACCGGCGGTGCGTCGAGTTCGTCGAACGCCAGCTGCGTAATCTTCGCCGCCATCGTCTGCACGAAGCTTCCGCGTTCGCACGCGTCGCTGGCGAGGATAATCTTGCGGGTCTTGGCGACCGATTCGATAACCTTTTCGTAGTTAAACGGCACGATAGAGCGGGCGTCGATAATTTCGCACGACAGTCCGAATTTTTCCTGCAGTTCGTCGGCCGCTTCGATTGCACGATACAGCGTCGCACCGATCGTCAGAATCGTCAGGTCGGTTCCTTCGCGACGGATGGCCGGTTCGCCGAACGGTACTTCGTAGAAGCCTTCGGGTACGCCGCCGGGTTCAAAAATTTCCGGCTGATCGTACAACCGCTGCGACTCGAAGAACATCACCGGGTCGGTCGACACGAGCGATGCGTTCAGCAGGCCCTTGGCGTCGTAGGGCGTTGCCGGGAACACAACTTTCAGCCCCGGAATATGTGCCGGAATCGTCGTCCAGTCTTGCGAGTGCTGTGCCCCGTACTTGCTGCCGACAGAAACGCGGAGCGTCACGGGCATTTTCAAAAGTCCGCCCGACATGCTCTGCCATTTGCTGAGCTGGTTGAAGATTTCGTCGCCGGCTCGGCCCATAAAGTCACAGTACATCAGCTCGGCCATTACGCGGCCGCCTTCGAGTGCGTATCCGCAAGCGGTTCCGGCGATGGCGGCTTCGGCGATGGGCGAGTTGAACAGGCGATGATACGGCAGTGCTTCGGTCAAACCGCGATACACCCCAAACGCCCCGCCCCAGTCGCGGTTTTCTTCACCGTAGGCAACGAGCGTTGGGTCGCGATAAAATGCGTCGAGCGTGGCTTCGAACAGTGCGTCACGCACGACGATGCATTTGCTTTTCGGCAGCGGTGCGCCGTTGGCGTCCAGGCCGCTTCTGCTACGTTTGGCAAGCTGCTTTACGCGCGGGTTTTCTTCCTTCGTCATCAAAACTTCAGGTTCCCGCGTGGTGTCCATCGACTCGACTCTCTCGTCGGAGAAGATGATATTTTCCAGCGTATTACCGACGGACTTAATTTCCGGCCGCGGTGAAATTTCGAGATCGGTTGCCTTCTTGCAGGCCTTGACCATCGTGACGATAATCTGCTGCTGCATCGCGTCGATGTCGCCCTGCGTGCAAACCTTGGCGGCGATCAGCGAGTCGGCGAAGGTTTTGATCGGGTCGACTTCCTGCCATGCCGAAACTTCTTCCTTCGTGCGATAGCTGCTTGCGTCGGATGGCGAGTGACCGCAGAAACGATACGTCAGCGTGTCGAGCAAAACCGGCCCGTCGCCGGCTTCGATGATTTTCTTCTTTCGGCCGATACCGTCGATGACGGCAAGCGGGTTGAAACCGTCGAGACGTTCGGCGTGCATCTGCTCGGGGTTCATTCCCGCACCAATGCGTGCCAGCACGTCGTAGCCCATCGTCTCGCCATCGGTCTGGCCGCCCATGCCGTAGAAGTTGTTGAAGAAATTCAGAATCAACGGCAGTCCGCCGCGATGTGCTTCGTCCCACAGCTGCTTGTACTGGTCCATCGTCGCGAAGCAAAGCCCTTCCCAAACCGGCCCGCAAGCTGCCGACGCGTCGCCGATGTTGCCGATCACGATGCCGGACTTTTTGTTGACGTGTTTGAACAACGCCGCACCGACGGAAATGTCACCCGACCCCCCGACAATGGCGTTGTTGGGGTAGATTCCGAACGGCGGAAAGAATGCGTGCATCGAACCACCGAAGCCCTTGTTGAACCCAGTCTCACGGCCGAAGATTTCGGCAAGTGCCCCATAAATCAGATAATCAATCGCCAGCGACTTTGTGTCGCCGTCGGCGTCGGCCTCTACAACTTTCAGGCACGCCCCGCCGAAGTAATTTTTCATGACGCCCATCAGCGTATCGTCGTCGAGCTTCTGAATCGCCGACAAACCCTTGGCGAGAATCTCACCGTGCGAGCGATGCGAACCGTAGATGTGGTCGTCGGTTCCCAGCAGGTACGCTTGCCCGACGGCCGAGGCTTCCTGACCCAGCGACAGGTGGGCCGGGCCGCGGTGATTGTACTCCACCCCGCCGTAACTTCCGACTTTCTTGATCGAGTCGAGCATCGACTCGAATTCGCGAATAATCATCATGTCACGCTGGATGCGAATGAGGTCTTCTTTGGAAAAACGACCCGCCTTGAGTTCGTCACCGACGGTTTTATTGTACTGGTTGACCGGGATCGATTTGAAATCGACCTTACCCGGTTTACGTGCTTCTTTGGGATCAACATGTTGCAGCTTAGGCATCTGAAAAAACTCCTGTGTTCAAAAAACGGTTTTGTGTTCGTTAAAGTTTCGATTAATTCGTCGTTACGTTCGAGGCTTCCTCCGCGCAGGAGAGATCCTGGTCTTTCGGATAGACGACCTTTATTTGGAGCCCCTTAAGAAAACGCATCCATTCATCCGACGGACGCTGATCGGTAATAATTTTGGAAATCGCTTCAAACCCATCGATCTTAAACAGTGAGGGGTTGAGAAATTTACTGTGGTCGGCCAGCAGTATGCTTTCGCGCGAGTTGGCGATGGCCTTGCGGTAAACGTACGCGCTTTCGATGTCATTTGCCGTCGGGCCAAAGTCCATGCTCAATCCGTCAGTGCCAACAAACGCGGTGAACCCGCGCAGCTGATCGAGGGCAGCAATCGTCATCGGGCCAACCGTGTCCATCCGCTCGGGACGGTACTGCCCCCCGAGCAAAATCACGTTCAGGTCAGCCGACTCTAATTCCAACGCCAACCGCGCCGAGTTTACGATAATCGAAACCGACCGCTTGGACTGAATGTACGGAGCCATCTGAAAGCAGGTCGTCCCCGAGTCGAGAAAAATCAGATCCCCGTCGTTAACGCAATCGGCTGCGAGCTGCCCGACGATACGTTTGGCTTCGACATTTCGCATGCCCTTGGAGTGGAAAGAAAAATCACCCTTATGCGGCAGGGTCGCCCCGCCGTGAACCAGCTCGACTTTACCGTAGCGGGCAAGATCCTGCAAGTCGCGCCGGGCCGTCGCCTCGGATATCTCCAAAGACACCGCCATCTCCCGGATGCTCACTCGGCCCAGCCGATAAACATCCGCCAGAATCGCCTGACGCCGTTGTTTTGTTGATTTTCCCATATTTCCAGTCACCTATACCTACCAGTAAACAATATCTTTGCGGATAAAGCAATATAAATTAGCAAAAAAATTGCAATATATTGCAACTAATCAACTTGACTTTTGCAAAAAAGTTACTTATCCTACTATACAGAGTAGCAGGGCGATTGTACGCCCTCAAGGCATTAAGCAGGATAAGATTATGTCAACAATAAAGTTACCGCAAAAAGGTAAGGCGATGCTTTCCGGTACGATTGTGCAATGGTATAAATCCCAAGGCGATTCTGTCGCTGCGGGAGATATCCTTGTAAGGATCGAGGCGGAGGATTCGTTTATCGACATTGAGGCCGCGACGGATGGTGTTTTGCAGCAAGTGATTGCTCAGCAAGGTGTTACCGTGGCGGTGAATGAACCAATAGCAGAATTAGGCAGTTCTGACGGGGCAACCCAGGAGCAGAAACCAATGAGTACTGACGACAAAAAAAATGTAGCAGTTGAGTTACCGCAAGGAGCGGCCGTGATTTTGTTACCGCAGGTTGGTAACGATATGGAAGAGGGCACGATTGTCAGCTGGAAGGTCGCCGAGGGCGACGCCATTGAGGTCGGCCAGGTTTTGTACGAGGTTGAAACCGACAAGGCCAGCATCGAAATCGAAGCCGAAATCCCCGGGCGACTTTCGCGAATCGTCGTTCCCGACGGTGAGTGCACGGAGATCAAAACTCCGGTAGCGTATCTTGGGGATGACGATGCGCAGATCGACGCATACATCGCAGCTACGAAAAAGGCTGCCCCCGCCAAGCCGGCCGCTGCTGCACCAGCTCCAGCTCCCGCGCCAAAACCGGCCCCAGCTGCAAGTCCCGCACCAGCACCAGCTGCTGCTCCGGTTGCAGTTGCACCCACCGCAAACGGGCGAGTAAAGGCGTCACCGGCGGCACGGCGAATCGCCGCTCAGCGTGGCGTGAATATCGCGAGCGTTGCAACAGGTAGCGGCCCCGGCGGCCGAATTATTTCCACCGACGTTCCTGCTGCTGCGATGGTATCTGCGGGTAAACCGCTACCGGCCGCCGCGTTGCCGGTAACCGCGCCGATTGGCGAACCGGCTGTCAGCACGCTGGCCGGAATGCGAAAGGCAATCGCCCGCAACCTCACCGCCAGCAAGCAGAACATTCCGCACTTCTACCTGAAGCTGACCGTCGACGCGGGGCCGATGATGAGTTACTATCGCGGCCGAAAGGCGCAGTTCAAATGCAGCGTCAACGATGTCGTAATCATGGCGTGCGGGAGAGCGATGCACGAGTTTCCCGCGTTCCGCACCCGGCTGGAGAAAGACGGCACGCAACTTACCGAATTACCGACCGCCAATGTTGGTATCGCAGTCGGAATCGAAAACGGCCTCGTCGTGCCGGTACTGCAGAGCGTTGATCGCATGACATTCCAGCAGATTGCAACCGAAGGACGAGCACTTGTGATGTCGGCCCGCGAAGGAAAAGTGCAGGGCATGGGCACGGGTTCGTTTACGATTACGAATCTCGGGATGTTCGGCGTTGAAGAATTTTCGGGTATCATCAACCCACCGGAATCGGCGATTCTTGCAGTCGGTGCGGTTCGCGAAGACATGATCGTCGAAAACGGCGCGTTGCGAATCGGGCAGGTCTGCTCGATGACCATCAGCTGCGACCATCGAATTGTCGACGGCGTACTGGCGGGTCAGTTTGCGGCAAGGCTAAAAGAACTCCTCGAAAATCCACAGGTAATGGGATAAGGAAAGAAAATACGAAAAGCGAATTTCGAAATACTAAACAGTTTCGGTTTTCGATATTAGGATTTAAAACATGGAACATTACAACGTAGCGGTTTTGGGTGCAGGCCCCGGTGGATACGTCGCCGCCTTGAAGGCAGCACAAATGGGCGCGAAAGTTGCCGTCATCGAAAAGCACCACCTCGGTGGAACCTGCCTGAATTACGGATGCATTCCGAGCAAGGCGCTGCTGGCGTCGGCGGAGCTGTTGCACAAAATTGAACATGCCGCTTCGCTGGGCGTGGGTGTCAGCGGCAAAGCGTCGTTTGATTGGGCTGCGATTCAGAAGCGAAAAGATAAGGTGCTGGCCGGGCTGCGCGGCGGTATTGGCGGGTTGTTCAAGGCTCGCAAAGTTACGCTGTACAACGGTACGGGCGTGCTGGACGGGCAGGGCAAAATCAAAATCGCGACCGATAGCGGCGACGAACAAATCTCCGCCGACAACATCATCCTCGCCGTGGGCTCCGTGCCCGTGCGAATTCCCACCTGGCCGAGCGACCCCAACCTGGTCTGCACCAGCGACGAAGCACTGCACTGGGACGAGCTGCCCAAGCGATTGCTGATCGTCGGCGGTGGTGTCATTGGTTGCGAGTTCGCCTGCATGATGCACGCCTACGGTGTGGAAGTTTCGGTCGTCGAAATGCTGCCAGGGTTGCTACCAGAAATGGAAGCCGACCTCGGAATGGGGCTGGCGAAAGATTTCACCAAACGCGGCATCGCGATTCATGTAGACACGAAAGTCGAAGGCATCGTCGAGGCGGGCGGGGCATTGACGGCGACGCTGTCGGGCGGAGTTTCGCTTGACGTTGACAAGGTACTCGTTGCCGTTGGGCGTCGCCCTGCAACGGCGGACATCGGGCTGGAAACTATCGGGATCGAAACCGACCGCGGATTCGTGCGTGTCAACGACCGCATGGAAACGGGCGTAACGGGAGTGTACTGCATCGGTGATGCCAACGGGCGATGCTTGCTGGCACACGCGGCCAGCGCTCAGGGAATCGCAGCCGTGGAAAATGCACTCGGACACACGAAAGATTTGACGGCCCCGATCCCCGGTGCCGTTTACACGTTCCCGGAAATTGGCGGAGTGGGTCTTACGACGCAGCAGGCACACGACCAAAACATTCCGATCGCCGTCGGTAATTTTCCGCTCGCGTTTTTGGGTAAGGCGATGGCTGTCGGCGAGACGGACGGTTTCGTCAAGGTCATCAAGCATCGCGAAACGGGCGAGTTGCTGGGCGTGCACATGCTCGGGCACAACGCTACCGAGTGCATCGCTGCAGCCGGAGCTATGCTTCACCAAAAAGCGAGCGTCGAAGATTTGGCGGAAGTGGTTTTCGCGCACCCGACCATCAGCGAGGCAATCAAAGAGTCGGCCGAGGATGCCTTGGGAATGGCGCTGCATTTGCCCCCGCGAAAAATCCATCGCGTAAAGGCGGGGCAGTAACGATTAACAGTCGGCCGAGCGGGTAGTAGTTGAAAGGTGTTTATGATGGACAACGTTACCGATGCTGTTGCGTCGATTCGCGAAATTGGAAGTGTCGACGAACTCAAGGCCCGCAGCGGGCAGGTCGCCTTTGCGCAACGCCCGAAGTTTAACTCGCACATTCATCTGCCACCGAACTTTTCGGCATTTGAAACTGTCGCCCAGGCTGTGACGCTGGCTGACGAGCAAAATGTTCGCGTCGTCGGAGTCAGCAACTATTACGACTACAGCGTCTACAACGAATTCGTTTCACTCACCGCGCCGCGCGGAATTTTTCCAATTTTCGGGTTAGAGGTTATCTCGCTGGTGGACGAACTCGTCGCAGCTGGGGTGAAAATCAACGATCCGGGAAATCCCGGGCGAATGTACATGTGCGGAAAAGGCATCACGAAGTTTGCAAACCCCTCACCGCGCGGCACTGAGCTTCTTGAGACGATCCGTAACCGCGACGAATCGCGAATGGCGGAAATGACCGACAAGGTCGCCGCACTCTTCTCCGCCGCCGGTGTCAATACAAAACTCACCGCACCCGATATCGTCACCCGCGTTATGAAACGCCACTCAAGCCCACGCGAAATCATTACGCTCCAGGAACGCCACATCGCCCAAGCCTTTCAAGAGGTTCTTTTCAAAATTGTTCCAGACGTTAATGAGCGTCATGGGGTTTTGCAAAAACTTTTCGGGGCAGAATCGAAATCCGCAACAGATGCGGTTGGTGTGCAGGGCGAGATTCGTTCGCACTTGATGAAGGCCGGCAAGGCAGCGTTTGTGACCGAAACGTTTTTGAAATTTCCCGAAGCCCGCGAATTGATTTTGCAGCTGGGCGGAATTCCCTGCTATCCGATCCTCGCCGACGGTGCCGACCCGATCTGCGAATACGAAACCCCCACTAGCAAACTCGTGGAGAATCTTCGCGGTAACGGTTTGCAGATGGCCGAGCTTATCCCCATCCGCAACCAACCCGAAGTACTCACCGAATACGCCAAAACTCTCCGCGCCGCCGGGGTCGTCGTCGTTGGCGGAACCGAACACAACACGCTCGACTTAATCGGCATTGAACCGACCTGCGTTGGCGCAGCAGCGGTGCCGGAAGATGTTAAGGATATCTTTTTCGAGGGCGCGTGCGTGGCGGCGGGGCATCAGTTTCTTACCGCGCACGGACACCCGGGCTTCGTCGATGCCGACGGAAAACCAAACACCCAATACGAAACAACCGAAGAACGAATCGACGCGTTTGTCAAACTCGGCGCCGCCGTCATCAACCGATACTTCGAAATCAATGTTGAAACCAAAAAATAGCAGTGAAATGGAGAGATTTCTCATGGCCGTTACAGAATCCAAAAAGCTGATCAGTCTTATCGCTCCGGCTTTGCGTTTGTTGATAGATGCTGAAAATCCAAGGGTGATCCGGTTCTCGGATTCTTCCGAAGAAGCCTCCGAAAGTGCTTTGACATTTGAACCACCCGCCGACGTGTCGATAGAACAAATAGTGCAAAAATTATCGCTCGCCATTCAGAACGCCAGTGGTTCAGTTCCGGCGGTGATGGTTCCGGGCCTGGGCGTTTTTTCTGTTTGGGACAAACCCATCACCTCCGGCCGAGCCGCCGGTAAAGTCGCCGTTGTAACAGGTGCCGCCCAAGGTTTTGGCCTGGAGATTGCCCAACACCTTATCGCCCAGGGAGCGTATATTGCACTTACGGACATCAACAAACAAGGTGCAATAGACGCCGCGGAAAAGCTGTGCAAAACTTTTGGGCAGGACAGGGCTATAGGGCTGGGGATAAACGTAACCGATGGAGCGTCGATTGGCGAGGCTTTACATCAGGTGGTTTGCAGGTATGGCGGGCTGGACGTTTTTATTTCCAACGCTGGCGTACTCAAAGCTGAAAGCGTTAAAACTCAACCCGAAAAAGATTTTGATTTTGTCACATCCGTCAACTACAAGGGTTATTTTCTATGTGTTCAGAAGATTGCGCCAATACTCGCGGTTCAGCATTTGGCTTGTGCGGATTATCGTAGCGACATTATCCAGATCAACTCCAAAAGCGGGCTGGTCGGCAGCAATCGCAACGCCGCCTACGCCGGAAGCAAATTCGGCGGGCTTGGATTGACGCAATCGTTCGCCCTCGAGCTGATCGAAGATGGAATAAAAGTAAACGCCGTCTGCCCCGGAAACTTTTTCGACGGGCCACTCTGGTCCGACCCCGAAAACGGATTGTTCGTACAGTATCTGCGAACCGGCAAAATTCCCGACGCCAAAACCATCGAGGACGTTCGCAAGGGTTACGAAGCCAAAGTACCCATGGGCCGCGGATGCACGACGCAAGACGTGATGCAGGCGGTGTTTTACCTGATGGACCAAAAATACGAAACCGGCCAGGCAATGCCCGTCACCGGCGGACAGGTCATGCTGAGTTAATCAAGATTAGAACGAATCACCATAGAAAGGTACAAGAATGACAGCAATTCCCAACACGCAGTACGCAGTTCAACTCGTCGGGCCTGACGAGCTGAAGCTCAACACATCCAAGCCCGTCGATCTCCCGACCAAGCATCACATTCTTTTGAAAATCGAAGCCGTCGGGCTTTGCTTTTCGGACCTGAAATTGCTGCATCAATTTTCTGAGCATCCCCGCAAACTGAATATCCAGGACGGCATTGCTACGGACATTCTGGCTGAGCTGACGAGCTACGTACCTGGCGAACAGCCCACCGTGCCGGGGCATGAGGCCTGCGTTCGCGTTGTTGCTGTCGGGTCGAAAGTTACCGAGCACAAAGTCGGCGACCGTTATCTGGTGCAGGCCGACTGGCGGCAAATGGTCACGGCCGCGAGCAATGGTGCCTTTGGATATTGCTTCGAGGGCGGGTTGCAGGAGTACGTTATCGTTGACGAGCGGATCGTTATCGACGAGGAAACGGGCAGCCATTTTCTGATTCCCGCAGCCGAGGATTTTTCGGCATCGGCGATTGCTCTTATCGAACCGTGGGGCTGCGTTGAATGCTCTTACGTTACGCCCGAACGTAACACCATTAAGCATGACGGAAAATTGCTGGTCGTTGCCGAGGCTGGGCGAACGGTCGAGTCGCTCGATGACTGCTACGACGCTGCTGGTCGCCCGGCGGAAATCACCGCGATTTACGGTACTAAAGAGCAGGCTGAAAGTTTCACCTTCCAGGAAACCGGCGGGGTGTTCCACGAACCCGAACCCATCGACGCCATCGCCTCGCTGCCGGACGAAACCTACGACGACATCGTTTACTTCGGCGCACGGGCGAAGGTTATCGAGGCACTTAACAGCAAGCTCGCCCGCGGTGGTATCATCAATATCGTGTTGGGCGGTGCGAAAATCGGACAGCTGGTAAACGTTGGTGTCGGGCGAACGCATTACGGGCTGACGCGATGGATCGGAACGACCACCGACAATGCCGCCGAGTCTTATAAGGTTATCCCGAATGACGGTGAAATTCGCGCGAACGACAAAGTTGTCGTCATCGGTGCCGGTGGGCCGATGGGCCAGATGCACGTAATCCGAAATCTCTGCTCGGGCATCGAAGGCGTTGAAATCATCGGCACCGACTTTGACGATGAGCGATTAGAGTCGTTGCGCAGCAAGGCTGAACCGATCTCGCAAAGCAAGGGTTTGAAGTTTCGGTTAGTCAACCCGCAAACAACCCCGCTGACAGATGCGTTTGACTATTACGCGTTGATGGCTCCGCTGGGTGTGCTCGTTGCCGATGCTATCCAGACCGGCGCGACCGGTGCGATGATCAATATCTTCGCGGGGATTCCCGCCACGACGAATCACGACCTTGACCTCGATACATACATCAGCAAGGGCATGTTCATGTTCGGCACGAGCGGGTCGACCATCGACGATATTCTTATCGTTCGCGACAAGGTCGAATCCGCCCAGCTCGACACCGACTGCTCCGTCGATGCCGTGTCCGGAATGGCGGGCGCCCTGGCCGGAATCGATGCCGTCAAAGACCGAACCTGCGGGGGCAAAATTGTGGTTTACCCACAGCTGCACGATATGGAAATGATTTCGCTGAAGGATATCGGCGAGAAATATCCCAACGTCGCAGCGAAACTGTCGCACGGAATGTGGACGAAGCAAGCGGAAAAGCAGTTGCTCATCGACGCGGTGAAGTAACACCACACCCGATAGATATTTGACAGTATAGGAAAAATATGAAAAAGACGTTTGTTGGTTTCGGGTTCGGGCCTATTCAGAGTGGGCTGTTTTTGTACGAGGCGTGGAAGTCGGGCAATTTTTCCCGCTACGTTATCGCTGAGGTCAATCCGCAGCTGGTAAGTGCGGTCAGCCATAACGGCGGGGCCTACGAGCTGAACATCGCATCGCCAACGGGCATCGCGCATCAGCGCATCGAAGGCGTTGAGCTGTACAACCCCGCGGATGCTGAATCGCGCGCAAAAATCATCGACGCCATCAGCGAATCCGACGAAATCGCAACGTCGCTGCCAAGCGTGAAGTTTTACGACATGGGCGAAGAAACCAGCGTCGTAAAAACCCTCGCCGAAGGGCTAAAGCAGCGCGATGCGTCCAAACCCGTGATCGTCTACGCGTCGGAAAATAATAACCACGCCGCCGAGCTTCTTACCGAAGCACTCGCGAAATACACCGCACCCGAAGTACTCAAAAATGTGCAGGTGCTCAACACCGTTATCGGAAAAATGAGCGGCGTGATCTCCGATACCGACACGATCGAGAAAATGCAGCTGCATACGATCACCCCCGAAACACCGCAGGCGATTCTCGTTGAGGAATTCAATCGCATTCTCATTTCCAAAATCGAACTCGACGGATTTGCTCGCGGGATCGACTGCTTCGAGGAAAAAACCGACCTGCTGCCGTTCGAGGAGGCGAAACTTTTCGGGCATAACGCAATCCACTCGCTTATCGCATATCTCGCCGACCACCAAAACTACCTCACCATCGCCGACGCCGGTAAGGACGGAAAAATTATGACCATCGCGCGGAACGCATTCATCGACGAGTGCGGTTCTGCCCTCATCAAGCGATATTTCGATCTCGGTGATTCGCTGTTTACCCCCGAAGGTTTTGACGAATACGCCACCGACCTTCTTGCCCGAATGACAAATCCGAATCTGCACGACCTCGTCGAACGTGTCGGGCGTGATCATCTCCGCAAGCTGGGATACGACGACCGCCTGTTCGGGACGATGCGGATCGCATTTGCCAACGACATCACTCCGGTGAACCTCGCCTTGGGCGCAGCCGCCGGTATCATATCAATGATCACCCGCCGCAACGAACTTCCAACGATTCCCGAAACCCTTCCCCAAACCGCAGACGACCTGACCCGCGAAAATCTCGAGGCGCTACTCCTGGAAATCTGGCCAGACGATGTGGACAAAACTACCGCAGCGCCACTAATCGATCTGACCTGGGAAGCACTGCATGTTGTCAAAAAGTAACTTTTACTGAATGATTTACCGAATATTTTACCGAACAAGGGGCTGTCTTCCGATAAAATAGGGGCTTTGCTGTACAAGTTTGAAAAATGCTTCCCAGCAGGGGCTTGAAAAATAAGCTTACTTGGCATAGAATGAATGTGATGGTTTAGTAATATCGAGATGTACCGAGGCACGAGCTTTAAACGTCGAAAATCTTCCGGATGCTTCCTTTTTTTGGAATCATACTTTTTATAACGATTATACTTGGATTCGGAAGGACTTACGATGAACGGCAAGCGTGTTAAGTGCCCAAGCTGCGCGACGGTTTTGGGCGTTCCGGGGCAGTTTAAGGGCACTCTTTGTTTGTGTGCAAATTGCCAAACGAAATTCACTATTCCTGCGCTCTCAGAAGCAGATATTCTCGACCTTATCGGCAAGAAGAGAAACGCCGACTCTGTCGTTGCCGGTGCGATTGAGGCCGACGAACCACAACCCGTCGCCGCCGACTTCGTACCCGAAACCGTTGCGGCCGAAGTGGCGATGGATACCATCGACGGTTTTCCGACCGGGATAGATGGGTTCTATCTGCTGCGAATCGACCGGCATGGTACGCTGTTTGAATTTCCCGCGTCTATACTAACCGGGACGAGTCTCCGCGGTGCCATGCCGCGACGTTGTGTGCGTTGTGGAGAAACGCGGCACATCCAGTATCATCTGGTGATCTATTCGCACCATATGACCGAGTCGGCATCGCTCGAATCGCAATACGCTCCGTCCCGAAAAGAACTTTCCGAGCGAGACGTTATGACGAGGTCTGCTGACGAAATTCTCCCGATGCTCCCGGAAGTACGCAAAATTCCTGCTCCGGCGAACCTTCCCATGCCGTACTGGGTTTGCGATATGTGCTCCCCATCAAATATGGTTTTTGCCCAAAACCGGATCACCAGCAGCGGAGAAAGCACCTGCCGCCTGCAAATTCAGCGAATCTGGCGTGCCGAGGAATTTCTCGTCGCTGCCGGGGGTAAAGATTCTCGCGCGCATAAGGAAATCCTCAAAGAAATCGAAGGTAACGCCGAACAACCCTGGGACACTCTCCCCGGTGCCGTTCAGCAGCGCTTGCAGCAATGGTATCATCCGCATAAGGGCGAGCGGTTTGTTGCGTATATTCCCGACCGTTCGCGGGTTCGCACACAAGATGGTATGGGTGGGGTGGTGCTGTCGAATCGTAGGTTGGTTCACAATTCCCTGCGGCGATACCATGAGGTAGAAAAGGGCGAGCAGCTCGATATGGACTTCGCCATGAGCGCCGGTAAAATGACACTGCATATCAAAACCCCGTCGTGGGAAGTCAAGCAGATGGTCGTCGACAAGCACGGGCTTGAACGGCTGCGCCGCGCAATGTGGCAGGAAAACTTCCCGGCTGTCTGGCATTGAGACTCGCTGGCGACGCATTTTTCTTCCCGCGCAACTGCAAATAGTTTATAAGTAATCCACGCGTGGTTTGGTGCGCGCGGAAACCAAAAATTTTACGGAGTCTTGAGAAATGACAAAGATATTGATTGTTGGTGCGGGCGGACGAATGGGACGGCGGATCGCTGCTTTGGCGATAGAGTCGGAACTGTTCGATGTGGTCGGGGCGGTGGAATTTGCCGGCAGCGACGTAATCGGAAAAGACATCGGCGAGCTTGCTGGTGTCGGTACGTTCGGGGTGGAAGTCACGGACAATATCGATCATCTCTCCGCCGACAATTGGCCGGACGTGGCGATTGATTTTTCGCTGCCGGAAGGCACGATGCACTGGGCACCGATCTGCCGCCAAAAAGGCATCGCCATGGTTATCGGCACGACTGGGCTTACGGAGTCGCAGCAGGCCGAGATCGCAGATTCGTCCAGCTCCGTACCGATCGTTTTTGCCGGTAACTATTCCATGGGCATCAACCTGCTGACGAAGATCATCGCCCAGGCTGCCAAAACTCTCGGGGAAGATTACGACGTCGAAGTTTCCGAGGTGCATCATCGGTTTAAGAAGGATGCGCCCAGCGGCACGGCGATAATGCTCGCCAAGGCAGCTTGCGAAGGTCTTGGTAGCGAGTACGGAGAGGTCGTCACGCACGGCCGAGGGGGGCATCAACCGCGCAAGCCCGGTGAGATCGGAATGCACGCGCTGCGACTCGGGGATACCGTCGGTGAGCATTCGGTGTATTTCGGGAATCTCGGGGAGACGATTACGTTTTCGCACTCGGCCCACACGCGAGATACTTTTGTTCGCGGTGCGCTGCGGGCAATAACATGGGTCGTCGGTAAAAAACCCGGGCTCTACAATATGTGCGACGTGCTGGGACTGTAAAACCAGGCGGCAGAAATTATAGGCACCCGGTGCTAGATTTCTACTATCACATTACCACGCAGCAACATCTTTTAGGACGATCATAACCACCTTGATCGGTTTTTCCTGATTCACGTCGATATTGGCAACGGGCAGGCAACCGGGTTTGGTTATTGAAATCCAGTTAGTTTCCCGGGGTTGAGTTTCGGTTACCACCGGGATAATCGCAGCACCTTTCGCGTCGGTTTGGGTGGTATCGGTTGTTATGATCTGCCCATCGCAGATACATATTCCGGTAACGACCGCCCCGGTTATTGGGGTTCCCGCCGAATCTGTCACGACAACATCCGGTTTGCTACATCCAATCAGCCCAACAAACATAACTAACAAACATGGTACGATGATGCATTTCATGTGCAGTCTCCCTTTATTTCGAGCATCTGAAGTACATTCGATCTTAAAATGCTCTAATCCAGCCCCGCACCGCGCACAGCCAAACACAATCCGTTGGACGGGGAATTTGTTACTCGCCGGATATTCAATTTCAGATATCCAGGGAAATGGCGTCGCTATTGCGACAACAACCACCCATTTGCCCACTTACTTGCTCAAATAAAGCACACCCACTAAAGCACACTCTCGCCCTGCCGCAAAACGCGGGGAAATATGAGTGTCACAGAGCAACACTCTCCCTGCATAATGCGTTACACACAAACAAAAATTCGCCCCAAAGGCCCCAGAAAACTCTTCCGATCGAAATCAGGAAGCACCAAAGCAAAAGTTATAAGACGTTACCGCCTTCTTGGTATTCAGGAGGTTTTACGTACGAGGGCGGGCTTCGTTTACGTTCAGCGCCCGGCCGTCAAGTTCGAAACCGTTCATGGCTTCGATGGCGGTGTTGCCCTCATCGTCATTTGTCATTTCGACAAATCCGAATCCACGGGAACGGCCTGTTTCGCGATCAAGAATAACCTTAGCGCGGTCAACGGCACCGTGCGAAGCAAAAGCTTCTTGGAGATCGCCATCTGTGACTGAGTACGACAAGTTTCCTACATAAATATTCATTCTATAAATTCTCCGTGCGTCAATCGCTCTGAACCCCAACGCAGCATTCACTTCAGACTGACACATTGTTCAGCTTGGCTGACACGCAAACCCGCGCATCTAACCATCCACTATAGTATTCTGCAATTTTTTTTCCATTTGTCAAACTTTTTTGTTACGAGCTGATTTGATGGGCGGGCAAACATGGCTGTGCGCAAAATCTTGAGCTTGCCAAACGTCGCGGCATCATCTAAACTCACCCGTGTCGAAATCGGCAATTGCCAATATGGTTTTGCAGCACAGAGTAGCAGGGTTAAAGATGGCTGAGATCAAACACGTAACAATAATCGGGGTCGGATTGATCGGCGGATCGATCGGGAAAGTTTTGCGCAAAGACGCCGTGCGAGTCAGCGGAGTGGGGCGGCGCGAAAGTTCATTGAAGGCGGCCCTGAAAGTCGGCGCCATCGACGACGCGCATCTCGATTGCAGCGAACCAGTGGCCACCAGCGACCTCGTAATCCTCGCCACGCCCGTAGGCACATTCGAAAAATACTTCCGCCAGATCAAACCGCTGCTAAAACGCGGAGCCATCGTCACAGACGTCGGGTCAACCAAGGGCGAGGTCGTACGTTCTGCCCGCAAGGTTTGGGGTAGCGGAAAAGATAATCCGTTTATCGGGTCGCACCCGATGGCTGGTAACGAAAACAAAGGCCCGCAGCACGCCACGATAACTTTGCTGAAAGATGCCCTGTGCATCATCACGCCGCTTGCAAAAACACCCAAAGCGAAGGTGCAGCGCGTGGTGAACTTTTGGAAAAACCTCGGGATGCAAACGGCGCAGATGACGCCAGCCGCTCATGACCTTAGTGCTGCCCGCGTGAGTCACTTGCCGCATCTGATTTCGGCAGCGATGATGATGCTACCAGCTGACGGGGATCTGGAAGTGGCAGCCACGGGATTTCGCGATATGACACGGCTGGCGGGTGGCGACCCGGAAATGTGGCGCGACATCGTAGCTACGAATCGCAAACCCATCATCAAAGCAATTGACGAATTGCTCAAGGCCGGGACGAAACTTCGCACTCTCATCGACACAGGCAACGAAAAGGCGGTTGAAAAATTCCTCGCCAAAGCCAAGACCCGCCGCGACACCAAAATAAGCTGAGCCTGTTCTGTAGGCCGGGTCTCGACCCGGCGATTGTATTTCTGGGTGGCGTGGTTACACCAAAGGGGTAGCCAACGTGGTTGCAAAAACCGCAACCACGGCACCCGCTAGCCGCGCATCATTCCCATTCGATGGTGGCCGGTGGTTTTGAGGAGATATCGTAGGTTACGCGGTTGATACCGCGAACTTCGTTGATTATCCGATTCGAAATCGTCGCCAGCACATCGTACGGAATTCTCGACCAGTCAGCCGTCATGAAATCGCTCGTGTCAACCGACCGAATGGCGGCGACGTTTTCGTACGTTCGGCCGTCGCCCATAACACCAACTGATTGCACCGGCAGCAGGACGGCAAAAGTTTGTGCGGTTTTGCGGTACAGCCCATTGGCGGTAATTTCTTCCAGCAAAATATTGTCGGCCTTGCGCAAGATGTCAAGGCGCGGCTTGGTGACCTCGCCCAAACACCGCACGGCCAGGCCAGGCCCGGGAAACGGGTGCCGCCAGACGATGTCTTCCGGTAATCCCAGCAACTCACCGACGCGGCGAACCTCGTCTTTGAACAGATCCCGTAGCGGTTCGATAAGCTCAAATCCCAGCTGTTCGGGCAGCCCACCGACATTGTGATGCAGCTTGATATTCGCCGCCTGCCCCGCCAACGAATGCCCCGACTCGATCACGTCGGGATACAGCGTGCCCTGTGCGAGAAACTTTGCATTTTTGATTTCCGAGGCCGCCGCCTTAAAGGAATCGATAAACGTATGCCCGATGATTTTGCGTTTTTCCTGCGGGTCTGTCACGCCCGCGAGCTTGCCGAGAAACTCGTCAGCCCCGTGAACGGTCGTAAGGTTGATCTTGAAGTGGTCACGGAAAGTATTTTCTACCATCTGTACTTCGTTGAGTCGCAAGCATCCGTTGTCTACAAAAATACAGTGCAGCCGATCGCCGATAGCCTTCTGCAGCAAGGCAGCGACCACTGCTGAGTCTACCCCGCCCGACAGCCCGCAGATTACCTGCTCGTCGTCGCCGACTTTCGCACGAATATCGTTTATGGTGGAGTCGATAAGTGCATCCATTTTCCACAGGCCCTTGCACCCGCAGATGTCGTAGATGAAGTTTTCAAAAATCGATCCCCCGTGCGGAGTATGCGTAACTTCGGGGTGGAACTGCACACCGTAGAACGGTTTCGTGCGGTGGTGAACGGCGGCGAACGGACAGGTCGATGTTGACGCTAGGGCAACGAAGTTACCCCCGGGATCTTTGAGTTGGTCACCGTGCGACATCCAGACGGAAGTTTCGGTTGGGATATTTTTCAGCAGCACGTTAGGGGTATTAATGGTGAGAGTTGCTCGGCCGAACTCGCGGGAATCGGTCGGAGAAATTTCCGCACCGAACGCCTTGCCCGCCATCTGCATCCCATAGCAAATTCCCAGAATCGGAATACCCATCTCGAGAATTTCAGGGCGAACCTGCGGGGCGTTGTCGTCGTAAACACTGCTTGGCCCGCCGGTGAAGATCAGGCCTTTGGGGTTGTACTTTTTCAGCTCGTCTGCGGTGACGTCCGGGTGCGCGAGGATGCTGTAGACGTTTTTTTCGCGAACACGGCGGGCGATCAGCTGGGCGTATTGCGATCCAAAGTCGAGAATGACGATGGTTTCAGATTGTCCAGTAACTGTGGTCATAACTACTCCTAAGGTCCATGTTTCTTCTTCAAAAAACTCGAAGAAGCCGCATATATTACCTTCAGGCCGGAAAAAACACAATCACCAATCTTCCCATACGGTTATCTTCCACCGCGGGCGGTAGAAAGCGTCAAGATACCCAAGGCTGTCGAAATATGCTCAGATTTTTTTCGAGGTTTCCACGCGCCGTTGGATTTTTGGTGTTTCAGCAGATCGTTACTGGCCCATTTGAACCAGTTTATCTTTCCGATTTTTTTCGTATCGCAGGCCACTCCCAGGCGGGAGACAGTGTAGAGGTAGTTTATCGGATCGCGATTTTTTCCGTCGTCTAAATGTTTGTCCAGCCATTCAAGAGCGTTTTGCAATGAGTCGTGACTCATGGCATTTTGGCGTGATCGGTTGAGTTGGTCGAGGCAGATCAACATGCTTACCGCCCCGCCAGCCGTGGGGTTGTGACGCGATCGCCCGACCGGTGTTCTGCCCCACCCCCCGTTGGGATTCTGCGAGTTCCGCCACCAGTTCATGGATCGTACCCAGAATCTGCGGGGAATTTCGACCCCGCCCTGGGAGGCCATTGCGGCACCTAAAATGGCGTACTGTGTGCAGCGGGCATTGCTATATCGCGCGTCGCTGTCGGGGGTGCAGGTTGCTCCGAACCCACCATCGACATTCGCACGCACAAGTTTAAGGGCGTCTGCGCGAAGTTCGGTTGCGTATTTTCCCGGTTGTTGCTGGTTTACGGCGTTCCAGAGGCAACACCGCAGCGCAAGCGACAGCGTATCGTTTGTTTCGGTGGCGGCGATGGTTTTTAGCGTTCGGGCAAGACGTTTGTCCGACGGGTGTACGCCGCTTTGGACCAGAGCGTAGGTTATCATCGCAGTGGCGTGTTTTGCGGGTTGGTCGGCGTCGTTTAGACGAGTTGGCCAAGAGCCGTCGTGCCGCTGCAAACTCCACAGATACTTTCGCGCCTTTTCGATGGAGGCGTTGATTTTCCCATCGGCGATAAGCCCGAGGGTAATGACGTCGAGCGACCAATGTTTTCCGCCCGGAAGTCGTCCGAGTTTTACCAGCTGTAATTCGATATCGTGAAATTCCCTCGCAACCTCCAGTCGCTGCGTATCGTTTTCGGTATGCTTCATGAGGTATACGTTGAGGTATTGACGCAAACGCATCAGCCCAGCTGCACGGGTTTCGCTCGGTGCGTCGCTCAGTAGCAATCGCAACCACTGCGCCATTTCGTAGGCGACATCGGCGGGTAGCGACTTGGGATCTCGCAACGCAAGCGGCACATACGATTGCAGCTGCTCGTCGACGTCGGGAGTAAGCAGCGACTTTGCGATGACGAAGTCTTCTTCCCGTGCGGCTAACCGTTGGATCAACTTGCTACGAAGTTCAAGATTGTTGGGGTTCGCCTTTAACGTCGCCAGTTGTTTTTGCAGCTTCAATCCGGCGCGGATGCGAGCTGGAAGCGTTTTTTCTTTTTCCTTTACCCTTGCGATTATGCCGGTTCGGATGGCTTTGGCAATTCTGCGGGCTTGCCGCAAAAATAACCTCGCGCTAAATGTATCCCCGCTACGGGTTCGAATGTCGGACAATTTCAGTAGGATATGGACGGTGTCCTCACCGACGGGCACCCGGTCTTTGCGCCCAGCCGCATTGTAAAGCTCCATCTGAAGCACGAGGATCTTCTCCAGGCACTTCGTGCGGCGTTCGGGAATCTTGTCGGCGAGCAGTTCCAACGCCTCGATGGCTGCGGGGTAACCTTCGGGAGATTTCGCCCCGAGCTTGTAGATGCTGTCGCACAGTAGCGCAAGCTGCTGCATGTTGGCGGTTTCTCCGCGTGCCATTATCAGCATTGCTGCGGCCAGCTCTGCGTCGTCGGAGGTGTCCGGTGTTTGCTCGACTCGCTTGATGTCTGCGGTGAGGCGTTTGTCAAAAGTTTCGCGCACAGCATCACCGGCAGCAGGACGATCGAAGCAGATCAGCCCCGCCGCTGCAACGATCATGCAGATTTTCCATCGCGAAATTTTCATAGGCAATCAGTTCCGGTTATTTTCCTGCTCGCAGCATCTTTACGGCGTTTTCGCCGCCGGCAAGTATGTGCAGTAGCGGCTGGGGGCGATCGGTTCCGGGAACATTTACCGGGCGACCGGCCCAAGGCGTAGCCGACAACACATTTGTCATGTCCATCCAATGCTGCAGACGTGCCGGTTTGAGATTCCACGTCATGTGGAAGTGGTTCGCCGGTGCGTACTGTTTGTACTCGGCCATCGTGGCGTACTTGGGTGTTACAAAAGTGTGCGGCCAGGTTGGGGTGGAAACGTCACCGACAGCCATCGCGAGAGCTTTCGGCATTTCGACGGTTGTGGCTTCGTCCCAGACGAGCGAGAACATGTTGTTGATTCCGCTATAGGCAAGGCGTCCGGCGATGCCTTCGATTCCGCCCGGGGTGTAGAAACAAACGCTGTTACCACCACCGGGGAAGTAGAACTCATCAGCCAGCGGCATGGACACGCCCTTCATGCAATTGGTCATTGAAGTACCGGGGGTGTTGGCCCAGTTGAAACTGGCCGAGCCGCTATTGTCACCGTCGACAAATCCGCGTTGTGCCCAGACGTCGTTTTTGGTGTACTTAATTTTCATTTTGTCGGCGAGGCCTTGGATTTCGTGCGATTCCCAGACCTTGCGGAAGTCCATAAACAGCGGAGGGTTCCCACCGCTTAACCATGTGAAGAACAGCTGCGTCAACAGGCCCTGCACATCGTTTTCCGTAGCGAACGGGATCGCCGGTTTCGCGCCGTTGTGGTCGAACGTGCTGTTGAAAAGGCTTTCCATGGTGTCGGCGACGGGCAGCGGGCACCCGCGATGGTCACTGCCCCATTCGAGCTGGCTCATGAAACCACCACCGACTGCGTTAAGGTCTTCCATGAGGTCTCGCACGATGAGGTACATTCCCAGCGACTGGTTGAACCGTTCGTTGTCAGCGGCGTCGCGATGTTCGAGACGGTTTCCGATGTGCTTGTTAACCCACTTACGGAGTGTTACGAGTTCTTTCTCGTCGTACGCTTTTTTTTGCAGCATGTCGGACAGAAGTTTCATGTCGAGGCGGGTAAGTTCGAGCCCGAAAGTGTTGCGTGTCGGCAGCACGTGTGCCAGTGCCGTTTCCATGCCCATTGAATCGTGGCCCAGCAGCAAGACGCGCCGGCCTTTAAGACCGACAACCGTCAGTGCAGCGTAGCACCAATCTATAAGAGTTTCGGCCGTCGCATCGGTCATCTTAGGGTTCATCCCGGTGTCGGGCCATGTACCAACGTTAAGGGCTGTCATCTTACCGCTCTGTGCCAACGCGCCGTTAACGGCGTGGGCATAAACGACGCCCGGTTTCGGGCCGCTGTTTCCGCAGGTGATGTTGATGGGCATATTGTCGGGAAGTTGCGACATAAGGCTTTGCAGTGTCAGTTGCGGGAAGGCCCATGTGTCGGGGGCACATATGACGGCGTCGACACCGGCGGCGCGGAACTGCCGGGCAACGATGTCGGCCTGCTTTTCACCGTCGATCAACACCGGCGACCAGACGACGTTCACCGGCGTACCGTCGGGCATCTTTACACCATCGGCGACGACTTTGGCGACCATCTCGATAATGTTTACGCAACGCTCGCGCGACGGTTTGTCGATGCGCGGGTCGGAAGTCCCGCATATCCCGAACGTAACGGGATTGGCTTTTGCACTACGAGCGGCCGAAAGCTTCTTGATGTTGTCAGTTTTTTTCGCCATGCCTATTTCTCCGAGTAAATTTTGTGGTTGCTAAATTTTGTCAAAATCTGCCCCGGAACAAACCAAGCCCGGGAGCAAACTGTGAGCATATCATCGTCAGGGTTGATGCTCAAGAAGTACCTGCAGCAAAAACTGTGTCAAAACGGTAATAAAAAATTCTCCATTCAAATGGAATCTGGTTGACGCTCTGCTCAATTACTGGTAAACGGGCACTTATGCGAGGGTTTTACCCTCCGTTTTGACGAAAATACCATTTGCAAGACCCGGAAAGAACAACCATGATTTACGACAAATTTGCAAACGCACATCTCTACGCCGCCCCCGAAACCGCCCTTGGTAAGGCCCTGAAATTCGCCGCCGACTTCGACCCCGAAACCCCCGACGGACGAATCGAAATCGACGGCGACAAGATGTACGCTATCCTGAACACCTACGACACAAACCCATCCGAAGATCTTTCCTTCGAAGCGCATCGGCGGCACATTGATGTGCAGGTGCTGCTGTCCGGAGCGGAGGATATCGACGTGTCGCAGGATCTCGACGACATGGAAGTCATTCAGCAATACTCCGAAGACAGCGACGCCGGGCTGTACGACACCCAAAAAAACTGGTCGACCGTTGTTTTAACGCCGGGAACTTTTGTGGTGTTCTATCCCGACGACGCCCACCGCCCCGGTATCGGCGACGGTTCCAGCGTCCGCAAACTCGTAGTCAAAATTCTTATGTAGCAGCAGAACTGCGCAACCCTAGGCGCCGCTGGGAAAAACGCGGTGAATTTCCAGTTGCGACCGCGGGCTTTCCGGCTGGGCGGTATGCCCCGAAAGATACATCGCGCCGATGGCAGCGTGAGTGAGCAGATTTTCTTCACCGGCGGCGATGCAGGTTTCCTCGTCGTTGCGAATCGCATCTACAAACCCCTGCACTTGGCGACAAAACAGCTCCCCCAGCGTCAGCGTATTTTCCATTCGCTCGATGATCTCCCCGTCCGGCCCGCGAAGCGTACATGCATCCGGGTTGACCGTAATCGAACCACCCGTCCCGTGAATCACGAGCTGTTCGCTGACAGGCCCGGAAACCCGCGACGCCACCAGCGAGGCGATAACATTGTTGCGGTATCGCAGCGTAGCGACGGTGCTGTCGTCGGTGTCGTGCGGTGGGTAGGCGGCATCACCACCGTTGGGCTTTTCACTTTCGCATGTAATTAAGGCGTAGACTTCTTCGGGAAGCCCCAGCATCCAGATCAGTAGGTCGGTGATGTGATATCCCAGTTCCAGCAACGCCCCACCCCCGGCAGAGAGCTTATCGCACCGCCATTTCAAATCCCCGCCCCAATTGAAAAGGTAATGCACGCGTGCGAGAAAAACCTCGCCGATTTTCGGCAGCAGTTTTTTTGCCTGCATGTAGGTTTCGCTGAAGCGCCGATGCGTGCCGACGGCGAGTTTCAATCCGGCGTCGTTGAATTGGTGTACCATTTCGACAGCCTCGCCGAGGTCGCGCCCCAGTGGAGCTTCCTTCCAGACATTCACGCCATTTTTCAAGCAGATGCCCAAAAGCTCCGGGGCTACCATCGGCGGGGTAGCGATGAAGCACGCGCGGGGTTTGGTTTTGAGGATCAGTTGGCGGGGATCGGTGTACGGTTCGACGCCGAGTTCGTTGGCGATCTGCTCACATTTATGCTGGTCGCAATCGCAAACGGCAACAAGGTCGGCGCCGACGCATTTCTTCAACGCCGCCGCTGTCTGATATCCAAAATCGCCAAGTCCGATGACTACTACCGGGATATTTTCTTCGCTCATCGCAAACTCCCCAAGCAGTTTTTCGTTATACGCCACCGCATCATAGCCAATCCGCAGATCCGATTAGTCAACTCGCGATGTAATCTCGATTAGGTGATACCCGAACTGCGTTTTGACGGGCCCGTGAATGACACCGACGGTTTCGCTGAAGACGACGACGTCAAATTCCTTGACCATTTGCCCGGGAGTAAACGATCCGAGGTCGCCACCGCTTTTACCCGACGGGCAATTGGAATGCTCTTTTGCCATGTCGGCGAAGTCGGCGCCGTCTGCGATTTTGACCTTGATGTCTTCGCACTGTTCTTCCGTGTCAACCAGAATATGCCTTGCCGTTGCTGATGCCATGATTGTCTCCCGTCCGGATTTGTGAAATGCTCAACCCGGGAATTAAAATGCGAGGCTCTTAAACAAGCCTCTGAAAACATACACTAACTTTCGCAAGACTAAGGTATTTGCCGGGTGCAGACAAGAAATTTCTCCCGGTCGCCGCCTGGCACTGGAGACAAGGGAAAGTAGCTGACGAGTGCGACGAAAGCAAACGCTACTCGCCGGATTTTTTTTCACCGTTGTCGCCGCCGTCATCAGTGATGATCTGCGGAGTGTAGGCGTCGTCGACGGGTGTGCCGTCGGTTTTGCAGATAGCTGCTTGCGGGTTGGCCTTTTCGTGGTTCAGCAGTTCGAGTTCGAGCTTTTTTTTCTTCTCATCGTCTAGCCCTGCCCAGGCCCCACGGCCTCGACATTTGGGATACTTCGAGCAGCTTAACCAAGGCCCACGTTTACCGCGCCGCAAATTCAATTGCTGGTCGCATTTCGTACACGGTAAATCCGTCAGCAGCGGAGGTGGTGATGGATGTTTGACGAAGCCCTTTTTGTCGAGGTTCACCACGCCCTTGCAGTCGGGATATTTCGGGCAGCTCAAAAACGGGCCGAACCGGCCTTTGCGATAGGTCATCGCCTCGCCGCACAGCGGGCACGCGATGTCGGTGCGTTCCACGCCAGTGGGCTTGCCTTTGCGGTCAATCGGCAAGGCAGCCTTGCAGTCGGGATACTTCGTGCAGCTCAAAAATCGCCCGTTTTTCCCGAACCGATACTCCATCGGAGCCTTGCACTCGGGGCACTCGTACTCGCTGGGTTGAGTTTCGGCCTTGGCGTGCGTCATTTCCTCGGCGGCTTTTTCCAGCTGCGAGCTGAACGGCCCGTAAAATTCGCGAAGCACGGCCACCCAGTCGAGGTTCGCGGCTTCTACTTTGTCGAGTTCGTCTTCCATGTGCGCGGTGAAGCGCACCTGGAACAGCTCGGGAAAATGCTTCACAAGTTTATCCGTCACCACCATACCAAGGTCGGTCGGATGAAAAACGCGTTTGATGATCTCGGCGTATTTGCGATCCTGAACTGTTTGTATGATGGCGGCGTAGGTACTGGGTCGTCCGATATTGTCGGCCTCGAGGGCCTTGACCAGCGACGCTTCGGTGTAGCGCGGGGGCGGCTGGGTAAAATGCTGCGTCGGGTCGATCGAAATCGGTGAAACGGGTTTGCCTTCTTGAAGCGGTGGCAGAATCTGGTCCCCGCCCGACGGTAAACCTGTTACGCGAAGGTGCCCGTCGAATCCGAGCGTTCTGCCCATGGCGCGTAAATTCGCAGTCCCGGTGGAGGTCTCTGCGACGATGTCGGCCTCGGTTACTTTCCAGACGGCCGGGGTCATCTGGCAGGCAACGAAGCGCTTCCAGATCAGCGTGTAAAGTTTCATCTGCTCTTCGTTGAGGGCCGATGCGATTTTTTCGGGCGTGCGCAACGGGTCGGTCGGGCGGATAGCTTCGTGGGCCTCCTGCGCGCGATTTCCCGACGAATACACGTTTGGTTTTCCGGGGAGGTAGTTCTCTCCGAAGTCGCGGGCGATCATCTCGCGAACATTCGTCACGGCCTCGGCGGAAAGATTCCGCGAATCGGTTCGCATGTAGGTAATCAGACCGGCCGTGCCTTCACCGGGAATGTCCATGCCCTCGTACAGCTGCTGGGCAACACGCATGGTGCGGCGGGCACCAAATCGCAACTGCACGCTTGCCGACTGCTGAAGCGTGGCCGTCGTAAACGGTGCGTAAGGTTTGCTTTTGCTGTCGCGCTGCCTCAACGAAGCAACCGTATACGTCGGAGCCTCACCGCCGATATGCGCAACAACGGTTACGCAATTGGCAGATGGGCCTTTGGCGTCTTCAACGGTTTTGCGGACGAGTTCGTCGACGCTCAAACCCAAAGCCTTTGCAACAGCGAGGGTCTGCTCTTCGTTGTCGACCTTAAAGCGATTACCGTCCCACTTGGCAAGCTCGGCGATGAAGGCACCGTGATCTGACAGCCATCTCTGGCGGGCGTCTTTGGTTGGTCCGTCGCCTTTTTCGTTTTTGGTTTCGAGGAATGCGGCGTACGCGCTGGTAATGCCGTCGGCCTTAGCGGCGTCGGGGGTGAAGATCGCGCTGATCTTCCAGTATTCTTCCGGCATGAAGGCGTCGATTTCGCGTTCGCGCTCGACGATCAGTCGCACGGCCACCGACTGCACGCGCCCGGCTGATAATCCACCGGCAACTTTTTTCCACAGTAGCGGGCTGACCTGATATCCGACGATCCTGTCAAGAATCCGCCGTGCCTGCTGAGCATTAACCATGTCCATGTCGATATCACGCGGATGAGCAAACGCATCAGTGATGGCCGACTTCGTAATTTCGTTGAAAACCACGCGAGTGGTCTTTTTCGGGTCGAGCTTCAAGCCCTGCGCAAGATGCCACGCAATGGCCTCGCCCTCGCGGTCAAGGTCAGTCGCCAGGAAAACCATCGGGGCGTCCTTGGCGTATTTGCGAAGCTCGGCGAGGGTCTTTTTTCCGCGGGCCAGCACTTCGTAGGTCGGAGCAAAGTCGTGCTCAAGGTCAACACCAGGAACGGGATTCTTCACGCCCTTGGGGTTCCTAGGCGGAAGGTCACGAACGTGGCCCATCGAGGCCTTGACCACGAAATCCGTACCGAGGTACTTGTTTATGGTCTTGGCCTTGGCGGGAGATTCCACGACAACCAGGTTCTTACCTGCTTTCGCGGTTTTGCTGCCACTGGCGGCCTTAACTTTTTTCTTTGCTACTTTTGCCATTAATCGTCCGTTTCCATGCCCCCGGGAATAATTCCCGAGTCAGAGGCTGCGACCTGCTATCTACATAAGGCACAGTATCCTCTTTAACGACCAAATCTTTGATCGGGAGTAATGATTTTGGCGAATTTCTGAGATTGTCAAGGGGAATTTTTTACCGGCGATGGTAGCGGCAGGCATAACATGTTGCCACATAACCATTTATGGTCGAGTAATTTTATAAGCCCATTTGAAAGATATTCCGCCGTGCTCGGTAAATATGGCCTTCCCGGCCGCGGGGGCTAATTTGGAGCAAGTTTGGGGCACAGCGGGTGGGTTGTGAAATTTTTATCGCGATTACCCCCCCCGTGTGGTAAACTTTCGTGGGTTGATTTTCTCTTTTTCTGGAGATACCGAATGGCCATTGGAGTAGCAGTAGTCGGGCTGGGCGGAATGGGTAACACCCACCTTCGGGGGTTGCTGCGCAGTAAGCGTGTCAACGTGGTGGCGGTCTGCGACCCGAACCCGGCCAAGCTGCGCGGTGATCTGCTGGGATCGCAAGTTGACGTTCACACGGGCGAAGTCGGGGTTGTCGACGTTGACAAAATCAAACGCTATGTCGACTTTATCGAGCTGCTGACCGATCCCGACGTAGAACTGATCGTACTGTGCGTTCCGACTTACCTCCACGCGAAAATGACCCGCCAGGCGCTGCAAAGCGGCAAGCATGTTTTCTGCGAAAAGCCCATGGCCCTGAATCGCAAAGAAACCGCAAGCATGTTGGACGCCGCCGAGAAAACCGGCAAAAAACTCATGATCGGGCAGTGCCTGCGATTTTGGCCTGAGTATATCCTGCTGAAAAACATGATCGACGACGGGCGGTTCGGAAAAGTTACCAGCGCCGTTTTCCGACGGTTCGGAGCGCTTCCCGACTGGTCGGGCGATGGGTGGATGAGTGATGTGAAAAAAAGCGGGTCAGCGGCCCTTTCGCTTCATATCCACGACACCGATACAGTTTTGTGGTTCTTCGGAAAACCCAAAGGCGTCACCTCGTTCGGATATGTCGAACGCGACGGTTCGGTGCATCACCTTATCACGAGCTATCGCTACAAAAATTTTCCCATGGTCTGTGCCGAGGGCGGATGGCTACCTGGCGACGTGCCGTTTACCATGACGGTGAAAATCGTTTTCGATCTTGCGACGGTGGAATACGACCTCAACAAGCATCCGACAACGGTAATCTACCACGCAGACGGCACCGAAGAACCCGCCGACATCCCCAACGGTTACGGCCACGATGACGAACTGGCGTATTTCGTCAACTGCATCGAGGAAGACATCCCCCCCCTGCAATGCCTCCCCGCCGACTCTGCCCTCTCGGTCAAAATCGTCGAAGCCGAAATCGAATCGGCAAAAAAACAAAAATCCATCGACCTGTAAAAAGGTGGTGCAATGGCAGGACAAAAGCTTGGGCCGCATGAAAAATGTTTCTTGACCACTTGACTTTTGTATATTCCAGGCATATACTTAATATATAATGAACATATACAAAATCCTGCGAAACTGCACTGGTTTCCAGTGGGATGAGCACAATATTCGGAAGAACTGGGAAAAACACCAGGTAACTCCGGTCGAATGTGAGCAGATATTTTTCAATCAGCCGTTGGTCGCCGCCGGTACTACAAAACACGCTCAGGACGAAATACGTTTTTACGCCCTGGGGCATACTGACACGCAAAGAAAGCTGTTTGCTGTATTCACGATCAGGGGGGCGTTAGTCAGAATTATTTCGATGCGTGACATGAGCAAAAAGGAACGAGAGCATTATGAAAAATTCAGCTAAAAAGAAAATCCCCGAGTTCAGCTCGCCGGACGAGGAAAGAAAATTTTGGGCCGACCACGACTCCTCCGATTTCATAGATTGGAATAAGGCAGAGCGGGTTGTATTGCCGAAACTCAAACCTTCCGTCAGAACAATTTCGATCAGGCTGCCGGAAATTATGATCGAAGAAATAAAAGTTCTTGCCAACCGACGAGATGTTCCGTATCAGTCTCTAATGAAGGTGTTTCTCGCGGAGCGAATCGAACAAGAGCTTCACAAGGTCTCGTAAACAGATAAAGGAACAAAAGATGGCTGGTTTAGGTGTAAATATCGATCATGTTGCGACGGTGCGTCAGGCACGCCGCACGGTGGAACCCGATCCGATATGGGCGGCGGTGGAAGCCGAACTCGCCGGGGCAGACTGCATTACGTTTCATTTGCGCGCCGACCGGCGGCACATAAACGATCGCGACGCGATGTTGCTGAAGCAAACCGTGCACGGACGGCTGAATATGGAAATGTCGATGGACGAAGAGATCGTCAAGATCGCCGAATCGCTCGCACCCGACCAAGCCACCCTCGTCCCAGAAAAGCGCGAAGAGGTCACCACCGAAGGCGGACTGGACGTTGTCGCCAGCGCCAAGCGCACAGCTGAGGTCACCGAGCGGCTGCGCGCAGTTGGTACGGTCGTCAGCGCGTTTATCGACCCCGAAAAATCGCAAATCACCGCCGCCAGCGACGCCGGATGCCAGGCAATCGAACTGCACACCGGATGCTACGCCAACGCCTATCTCCCACCCGACGGTGGCAAACCATCCGCCGACGAAATCGCACGCACGCTGGAAGAACTGCAAACCGGCCTGGCTGCGGGCCTAAACGCCGGGCTGATCGTTCATGGCGGACATGGGCTGACATACAACAACGTCGCGCCGGTAGCAGAAATGGAAGGTTTCAGCGAGTTTAATATCGGGCACTCCATCATTGCCCGCGCGGTGTTCGTCGGGCTGCGCGATGCCGTCGCCGAAATGAAATTGCTGATTCTGTAAACAGCATCGACAGGTCGTCCATGCCCAGCACCAAACAACAGATCCACAAACTTACACCGCAGCAGCGCCGCCGTCGGAAAATTCTCCGCGGTGTCGTCGCGCTGGTCGTCGCCGTAACCATTGCAGGGCTGCTTGGGTTCGGGGATCGCATGGGGCTTTTCGGGCGATGGACCACCGAGCAGGATCTGGAGCGATACCACGACAAAACATTTCTCGTCGTCAAATCCGTCGACGGGGACACAATCGATATCGACATACCCGACCAGAAAAACAATTACCGCACTACGCGGATTCGCCTTTGGGGCATCGACGCACCCGAAACGGTCAAGCCTGATCATCCAGTCCAGCACTTCGGTCAGGAGGCAAGCAGCTTCACCAAAACAGCGACGCTGAATAAGCATGTCCGTGTCGAACTGCTGCCGCACCGTACGCGCGGTAAATACGGTCGGGTGTTGGGGTACGTATATCTCCCCGACGGTACAATGCTCAACCGCCAACTGATCGCACGCGGTCTTGCCTACGCCTATCCTTACAACGACCATCCGCACGACGCCGAATTTGAAAAACTTCAGCGGGAAGCTCGCAAAAACAAAATTGGGCTATGGAAAAACGTAAAAGACAAGGATTTGCCTTGGTATATCAAAAAACTGCGGTAGAATCCCCGGTGAATAACGATCTGCTCGGAGCAGACATATTGCACAGGAATAAAACGTGCCAGAACTTACAGACTATCTCGACAAAAAAACGCTACGGCAGGTGCAGGAGGTATTTTCCAAAATTACCGAACGCACAGTTCGCATCTGCGCCCGCGACGGCCAGCCGATTCTTACTCCGCAACCCGACGGGGCCGTTGAACCTGCCACAATCATTCCGAAGCAGGGAAAAGTTTCCGAGTCGAAGATCGCCAAGCTCGAACGGCAGACCCAGCAATCCAAATCGGCGACGATCGGCGACCTCGCGCGCAAAACTATCCGACGCGTAGCTAAGACCCCCGACCGGATTATGGAAATTCCCGTCATGCACGAACGTCGCACGATCGCGCTGCTGCGGTTGTATCCGTTTAACCCGTCGATGGAAACTAAAACGCCAGTCACGCGACTACCCGACGAGTTCCGCCGCAAACTCCTTCAGCTGATGTCGAACATGCTGGTGCGACTCTGCAAAGACGCCACCAGTCTGCGGAACAGAGTCGAGGAACTGCTGGCGTTTTACCGGGTCATGGCAAAATTCAACGAACAGCGCAGCCTCCAGCACACACTCGATGTCATCACGAAAACTGTCGTCGATGTGATGAAGGCAAAGGCCTGCTCGGTGCGCCTGCTGCGTAAGGCCGGCAGCGAACTCGTCATCCGCGCCGTCTACAGCATCTCAAAAGACTACCTCGACAAACGGCCGATCCCGCTGTCGAAAAGCAAACTCGACACCGAAGCGCTTAACACCAACAAGGTCGTATACGTTCCCGATATGGCGAGCGATCCGCGAGTGGTGTACCCGCAGGATTCGCGCCGCGAAGGCTTAGTCAGCGGGCTGTGTGCACCGATGATCTACAAAGGCAAGCGTGTCGGCGTGCTGCGAGTATTTACCGGCAAGCTACACCAGTTTTCGTGGTTCGATAAGCAGTTGCTAATGGCAGTCGCCAGTGCCGCCGCAGCCGCGATTGTTAACGCACGCCTTTACGAAGAGGCCGTCCAGTCGCTGGCGATCAAGCGGCAACTCGCCCAGGCCGGGGAAGTGCAGCGGCAAATGCTTCCGCGCAAGGCCCCGCAAATAGACGGGTTCGATATTCACGGGCAGTACATTCCCAGTTACGAGCTGGCGGGCGATTTTTTCGATTTCATTGAGCTTCCCGAAGACAATCTCGGAATCGCCGTCTGCGACGTAGTGGGCAAAGGCATACGAGCGTCGCTGCTGATGGCATCGATTCGCGCGAGCCTCCGCGCCCACGCACGCAACGTTTACGACATGGCTGACCTGCTCGGCGAAGTCAATCGCGACCTCTGCGCCGACACCGTCTCCAGCGACTTTGCCACGATGTTTTACGGCGTGCTGAACCACAAAACCAAACGGCTGACGTATTCCTGTGCCGGGCATATGCCGCCGATACTCGTGCGCGACGGAAAAATCGTGGAGATTGAAGCAAGAGGCGGAATGCTGGGTGTGCTGCCGGATATGAAATTTCCCAAAGGTGTCGTCGATCTGCAGTCGGGCGACGTTGTGCTTGCCTACACCGACGGGCTAAGCGAGGCGGTGAACTTCGCACATGAAGAGTACGGCCGCGAGCGAATCGAAAAGGCTCTGCTCACAGCAGTCGGCGAAGGATACACCTCCGAGAATATTATCCGACACTGCCTGTGGGATATGCGACGATTCACGGGGCTGCACACGCTGCTCGACGACCGAACATTAGTCGTCATCAAAGTCGACTGATCGGCAAAGCCGAATTTCACTACAGCGACGCCGCCGATGCGCAAGTTATCACGACGTTATCCCACACGATTTTCGGATTCACGTTCCGCCACAACAATCGCTCGAACTGCGAAAGCTGCTCGATGATTTCCCCGAGTTCCGTCGGCGAAAATTTCTCCCCCAGCCGCTGGATAACCTCAAGTTGATCGCCGTTAACGAGCGGTTTGTCCGTCCCTGCCCGCAGCATCATCGCGTCACTGTAACCCGAGGCGATAATCTCCAGAATCGTACCCGTCGTACGCCGCGTGGCGAGGTTCTTGCTCAGCGCCGCGCCGTCCTGTTTTTTGGCGTCTTTGACGGCATTCTCGGCGAGCTTGTCGCTGGTTTTGGCAAGCTCCTCACCAAGCTTCGCATCACCCCCGCGCCCCAGCAACGCGAGCTTCTGCAAAATGTCGCACTTTATATCGTACATCCCCATTTTCGACAATCGCAGCGAGCGGCCGACCGATCCGTCGGAAAATCCCGCCCAAAACTCGGCCTCGGTTTGGGCAACCCCGCCTTCGGTGAGTTTTTGGATGACGAAATCTTTCGGCAGCGGATTAAAGCGGATCAAAGAGCAGCGGCTGCGCGTGGTGGGGAGCATTTGTTCGTCGCGTTGAGCGATCATGATGATAGTCACGCCTGGTGGTGGTTCTTCGAGAGTTTTTAAAAGGGCATTTTGGGCGGCGATGCTCAGAAGTTCTGACTCGAGCACGACGAAAATTTTTCCACGGCCGTAGCTTGCGGCAAGCCCGACGGGGCCGAGCAGAAATTTGCGGACGACGTCAATCCCGAGGTCCTGCATCACGCGGTTGCGAACGTTGGCGTCGTCGTGAAACCGTGCGAGTTCCTTATACACCAGCTGAAAGTCGGGATGATTGCCGCTGTCCATCAGCGTACAACTGTTGCATTTTCCACACGCGCGTTTCCCCGATGCCGCGTCGCTGTCGTCAACAGCTGCGAGTAATCCGCCGTCACCCGTTTGCGGTTTTTCGCACAGCAACAGCTTCGCCAACGCGATGGCGGTCGTTCTCCGCCCAACACCCACCGGGCCGGTAAATAAAAACGCATGCGGTAAGCGATTGGCGGAAATGTTCTGCTGCAGCCGTCCGATGGCGGACTCCTGCCCGACAATTTCGTGCAAGTCGATCATTACGCACCGGCCCCCGCAAATTTTTGCGTCACCGCTGCCCAGATATCCGCGGCGACGGTGTCCGGTGAACCGGCCGCGTCTACATTAACGACTGCTGCGGGGTAGCACTCGTCCAGTTTGCGGAACTCTTCGCGAACTTTGGCGTGATAGTCGATGCTGCGCGATTCCAATCGGTCGCGTTGCGCACCGACGCGCCGCATACCTTCGGCAACGTCGAGGTCGAGCACGATTGTCAGATCCGGGAGGAGATTTTCGACGGCGATTTCGCCCAGCTGAAGGATCAACGTTTTGTCGACGCCCAACGCACCCTGATACGCCAGCGTCGCCGAGATATACCTGTCGCACAGAATGACTTTTCCGCTTTGCATCGCGGGGCAAACGATTTCGGCAATTAATTGTGCGCGCGAGGCCATGAACAGCATCGTTTCGCACATGGGAGAAAGATCGAGGTCTTTACTGTGCAGTAGAATGTTGCGGATCTCGGCGCCCGTGGGCGTACCGCCGGGGTCAACGGCTCGCTGCACGTCAAGCCCCGCCGCCCGCATCGCTTTTTCCAGCATATCCAGCTGCGTGGTCTTACCGGCACCGTCAGGCCCGTCGATAACAATAAACTTACCGGATAGATTTTGCGTCAATTCGCTCATCACGACAGTATCGCCGCTGGACGCGAAATTATCAACTGTCTAGACAGGCTCAGGGCAAATTCCGGCAGGGGTTTCCGCCGGGGGATCATGGCGTTTAATCCGAAGCAAATCAGCAACGTCCCGAGCAGCTCGAGGGCCTCCTCGGTAATAATCTCGATGTTCCACATCCATTGCAGGTCTTCGTGGTTCAGCCCCGGGGGTTTGCAATTGAATCCCACCACCCGCGATGGTAAAATTGCGGGGAGTTATCGGGTTGTTTGTACAAACGGGAAGGACAAGTGTTATATGAACTTTCTTTTTAATATTTTCGGCCGAAAAATACTTATCCTGGCGATGATGTGTGTGTTTGTCTTGCAAGGAACAGTCGCAGGCGAAACCAGCGGATGGGATGACAACACCGAATCAACCAAAAGCGGTGGGTCGCAAAACGATAAAACTGAAAAGCCTGAAAAGCCCGACATCGAGTCCCTGATTGACCAGCTAGCATCGGAAAATTCCGACGAGCGATGCGAAGCTGCCACGAAGCTTGGCCAGGCTGGGGACAAAAAAGCACTAAAACCGCTGCTTATCGCGTTGAAAGACTCCGACGAAACGGTCCGCCAAGCCGCTGCCGAAGCTTTGGGGACTATCGGCGACCCGAAGGCTGTAACTCCGTTGCAAAGAATCGTCAAACGCGATGAGGATGAATTGGTCCGGACAGCTGCAGCAAAATCTCTTGGAATGCTAAAACAGAAACGAGCCTCGATTACGCTACGAAAGATTCTCAAAACCGACAAAAGCGAACTTGTTCGCAGCGAAGCCGTAAAAGCATTGGGCCAGCTCGGAGACAAAGGGGCATCCAAAACGCTGGCAAAAATTATTCTGAACGATGAAGAGGATGAAAATCTGCGATTCGCCGCCGCCGAGGCACTTGGAAAAGTCGGCGACAAACGAACCATTAAAAAAACTGTTAATGAACTGCTAAGTCAACCCATGACGCCTCCAAAGGGTGAGTGTGGCCGGAACGTAATGCATCGCCGATCCGAGCTGCTCGCCAAAATAGGGCCCAAAACGATTCCGACACTTATCAAGGCCATGAAATGGACGAAAGGCGATATCAAAGGTATTGTGTTAATTGCCTTTGGAAAAATAAAAGACAAACGCGCGATAGTTACCCTGATTAAAACTACGAAAAGCAAAAATCGAAACGAACGCTCTCACGCAGTTGCCGGTTTGGGTGAAATAGGTAACAAAAGGGTATTGCCACACGTTATGCCACTTCTGAATGACAAGATTGGCCGTGTGAGAGCCAGTGCCCTGGGGGCGTTATCCAAGCTCAAAGGCTCAAAGGCCTTGCCTATTCTTATCAAAGCACTCTCTGCTGATGAGGAGGAGCATGTGCGGAGCAATGTTGCGCGGTTGCTTGGCGGGCTCGGGGATGAACGCGCCAAACCAGCTCTGACGAAAGCCCTTAAGGATAAAAATCCATGGGTGCGAGATAGGGCGAAACGTGCGTTGCAAAAAATCGAACATGCACGCAAAAAACGCGACGCCGCCAAAAAATCAAAACCCAAAGATTAACATTCATCGCATGGATGACAGATCTGGCTGTAACAGAATCCGGTCTCGCAACGAGCATCCTGTTCCTGAATCCATTGCTCCAAACCAACGGCCTGTTGTCGCTTGCCATCGGCAACAAGATTTGGATATAAATCTACAAGCCACTGCATTTTCTCGCACGGAAACTCTTCACACGCAGAGCACAGCTCAATGTCCTTTTCACGCGCGCAAATGCGAACTTTGCAATCGGGATTACCGCACCCGCCTCGGCATCCGGAATTTTGCTCCCCAGCCTGGATTACCTTCGCAAGATATTCCCAGAAGTTCTTGAAACCCGGGAGACACTGCTCGCCGAAAAATTCCCAACCCCCTTCTTTCATCGTGTCCCGAAGGGTGCTTGCCTGCTGCGGTATTCGAGCAAGCTGGGCACACAACTTACAGTACAGCCCGCAATAAGTAACATATTTCATATCGCTCATGGTTTATTCCTTCCCGGGTAAAATCTCAATACCCCAAGCAAGGATCGTAAATTGTGGCCGTTGAATAAACAAGGCCCGTTCACCAAAAAACAACCGAAAAAAGCCTTGCCTTAAACGCCTTTGTGAGTATACAATCACATAGTAACAAATAAGGTGGTACTTTGGAGTGGTACAACATGAATGCAAAACAAAAGAGGCTTTACGATTTGAAGGCCGACATACTTCAGGGCATCGCCCAGCCGATACGCCTGCAGATCGTCGACACGCTCGCGGGTGGTGAGTTGTGCGTTTGCGATATCGTCACTCGCGTCGCAGCTGAGCGGTCGAATGTGTCGCGGCACCTCGGAGTAATGCTGCGGGCGGGAATTCTGGAAGTTCGCCGCGAAGGGCTGAAGATGATCTACCGGCTGGGGACACCATGCATTGTGGATTTTCTCGGATGTATTGAACGAATGGTCTGCGAGCGAATCAAAAGCGACGCGGCGATCTTAAAAGGAGCAAAAAAGTGAATCTTTTCAAATCGAACAATAGCGAGATTTCATTTTTTAAACGATTGACGCCGAAATTGTCGCAAAAATTTACGCTCGGAGCCTGGGCCGGTGGAGAATGGAAAAAGCTGCTGCTGATCGTGGCGGTCTTTCTCGGTTGCTTTTACGTGCCGATCGCGTCGGCGTCTTTCCGCAACGCATTGATCGAATCCGTAGCGCTCGTGAAATGGTACGCCCAAGAGCATGTACTGCTGTGCCTGATTCCGGCGTTTTTCATTGCGGGGGGCGTGGCTGTTTTCGTGACGCACGGATCGGTGATGAAATATCTCGGTGCGTCGGCAAACAAGTTCGTTGCCTACAGCGTGGCGAGTGTGTCGGGAGCGATATTGGCGGTTTGCTCGTGCACGGTCTTACCGCTTTTTGCGGGAATCTACAGGATGGGCGCGGGGTTAGGCCCGGCGACGGCGTTTTTGTATTCAGGCCCGGCGATCAATGTGTTGGCGATTGTGCTGACGGCAAAGGTGTTGGGCGTGGAAATAGGAATCGCCCGGGCTGTCGGCGCGATTGTCTTCAGCGTGATAATCGGGCTGCTGATGCATTTTATTTTCCGCAAAGCCGAATCCGCCAAGGCTGCCGCCCAAATGAACATTCCCACCGAGGCCGCCCCTCGGTCGCTATGGAAAACCGTGCTGTACTTCGCGAGCATGATCGGAATATTGGTGTTCGCCAACTGGAGCGGTAGTGGCGATCCGGGTAGCGGCTGGGCGGCGGTCTATTCGGTTAAGTGGTGGATTACGACCGGCTTCGCAGCTGTGCTGGGCGTGTTTCTGGTTTTGTGGTTTCGCATGGCATGGTGGAAAATTCTCGTTGCCGCAATCCCTGCCGCCGTTGCAGCTGTCGTTTTCCCCAGCTTGCCGGTTGTGATCTTCGCCATCGGTATCGTGGGATTTTCGCTGATGACCAGCACGGACAAGGGCGAGGCCGGGGAGTGGTTTTCGTCAACGTGGGTGTTCACAAAGCAGATACTCCCCCCGCTGCTGGTGGGCGTACTGGTTGCAGGGTTTTTGCTGGGGCGCCCGGGCGGGGAAGGAATTATCCCGCAAGATTGGATCTATCGTGCTGTTGGTGGTAACTCGGTGCAGGCGAACTTTTTCGCCTCCATCGCCGGTGCGTTTATGTACTTCGCCACGCTCACCGAGGTTCCGATTCTCAAGGGCCTGATGGACAACGGAATGGGACGCGGCCCGGCGTTGGCGTTACTGCTGGCTGGCCCGGCACTGTCGCTACCGAACATGCTGGTTATTCGCACGGTGATCGGCACGAAAAAAACGCTGGTGTACATTTCGCTCGTCGTAGTCATGGCCACCATCAGCGGAATTATCTTCGGCGCGATTGGCCTTTAGCGGCGGCGATAGTAATATCGCCAAAACCTTCAACTCACATTACGGAAGTTTCGCGGATCGTACCCTTTGCGACGCAAGCGTGGTTTGGGAGGCTCGGTTACAACCGGCGGGGCTTTTTCCAGCTCGACGGGCTGAGATATCTCACCGGCCGTCATCTTCGCTTTAGCGGTCTCATATCCCGCTTTGGTCACTGTTACGAGTACCTCGTCCTTTGGCGCACCGTCCCAGCGAAAAACGCCATCTGCACCAGTGCGAACTTTCGCAATACGTGGGCTAACCTTTTCATGCTGCAGCATTATCTCAACTGCAACATCGGGCAGCGGATTACCTTCATCATCGACAACCGTCCCTTGCAGAGTATGGGGTGGTTCAAGTTTTATCGCCAGCGGAGCATTTTCCTCGTCAAGCTGCATCTGCATTGTAACAGGAGCATAACCTTTCGCCCGCACAACCAACACCACTGACGCCTTCTTCGACCGCATCGAAAAATTCCCCTCGCCGTCAGTAACAAATCTCCGCATAGTTACGCGCTTAGCTTTGCCGGGAAAATAAACATCGACAGTCGCATCACGAACCGGCCGACCAAGCCAGTTTTTAACCTGCCCGTTAAGAATAATCAGTTTCCGGCGAACCTTCAGCGGCGTTGCGTCCTGGCCCATATCATCTAATGATCGCCGTGCACGAAACAGAACGCCCGGGATCATATAGTCCGGGTGAAAAATCTGAAGCGACACCTTTTGATTCGTCTTCGGCAGCGGGGGGCTTTCCCATTTGCCTTGCTCGTTGGTCAGAACCTCTGCGGTCGTCCGCATCCATTGACTCATATCCCGCCTCTGCGGAATATTGATTTTCACCGTCGCACCGGCCAGCGGTTTGTCGTCGGCATCATGAACCACGCCGCGATAAATCGCCTCCGGCTGCAACGCAACGCGCACATCTTGCTTATCGTCGGATGGCAGGTTGCGAACTTCGGTCGGCGTCATGCCGTCGGCCGTCACGCGAAGCATATGCTTGCCGGGTTTCGTGCGATAACCTCGCACGGTCGCTTTACCATCGGCGTTGGTTTTTACTGAGCGGGCCCAATTGCTGCGCCCGGCGTCGATAGTAACTGTAGCACCGGGGATGGGGTCACCGGAGACATCTACGACCTGCACGATGCGCGGGGCATCGAGTTCGATTTTTCTCGACGTTGCGCCCGGGGCAGCCTCGAATCGAAGATCCAGCAATTCGAACTCAGCCTTGCCTTCCGGGGCGCTTTCCACACCCACAGCAAGGCCGATGAGATCGCCGATGGGCTTCATCGGCCGAAGATCACACGAAATCGTATGTACCTCACCATCAGGAATGATATCCTTCTGCGCGAACGGCATCACGCCCCCGTAGTCTGGGCCCGAGGTGTCGTCCAGATATAATACGTATCCACTGCTCGTTGTATGCGTCCGTTTGGCGCGATAAGTCATGACGGCGATGGGATACTGCTGCGGATCGATTGGAATGTCGAAATACTTCACCCACACCTTGCGGGCAGCCGGGTTTACGACGAATCGGACGGAGTCTTTACCCTGCGCCATCGTAACAGCGTTCGTGTTGCGGGGGCCCGACCAGTGACTCGACCACCACCTGATCGGCCAGCCGAACACCACCGCTTCGCTCGGGGAAACTTCGTCCGCGTTTCGGCCTTTATCAAGCGTCCGAGGTTTAATTCGCATGGGCTCGTCCACCAGCGAATAGTTCGGCGCGGCAAATTGATACACCCGCGCGGAAGGTTTGGGAGCGGGCTTAGGAGTGGGGGGCGGCGACAAAGCATAATTGTAGGACACAGTAAGGCTGCCACCCGGTTTGATAATCTTATCGACAAATATTTCTATACGCCCGTTTTTAATGCTGCGTGTCGCAGATTTCGGAATGATTTTCAACAGTTTCGCCCCGGGCGGTAAGCGGTGAATTTCGATGCGGCGGGTTGGCTTACCGGTGGACGGGTAATGTTTCATTCTATAACGGAATTTTCCCGGGGCCGTCTGGCTGATCAGCTTGCTTATTGTTCCGCTGCTGGAATACAAAACAGGCTGGCCGGGTGCAACAGGTTTATTTAGCGTCACTTTGTATCTGAAACTTCGGCCGACATGCTTTGACGTAAACGCAAGCGGCTTGCCGGCGGCATCGGTCATTTTTTTTACATGTACGAAATCAGAATTCTGGAACCCAATGGTTTTAAGCGTGCGGCCGTAGGTGTTGGTATACTGGATAATAGATTTGAAATTAATCGACCCGTCAGGCTGGATGTTATTTATCATGGTCTGCGTGTAAGGCACCGGCTTGGCGGGATCGGCCGCTTTTGCATCCGCCTTTTGCAGCAGTTTATAGCGAATCTTGACTCCTTGCGGATCTGAACTTGTCCCGAGAATCTGCAGGATTCCATAGCTGTCCTCGCGGGTTCTTATGAGGTACGTACCCGGCTGATTAGGTGCTTTGTGCGGAACCAATGGGGTAATTTTATTGGGCTCGGTCTGATTAAGGCCGAAGTTACTGGTTAGTTTGGCGGGGGTAGTCTCGCTCCACTTTTGATGCGGAACTGGCATCACCACGAGATCAAAACCAAGTCCAACAATCACGCCCTTGTCTTTGACCACCGACAAATCAAGGCCGTTAGCTCGCACCCACCGGTGAGTTTCGCGATCGTTCTCGCCAAAGTCTTTTTTGAGTTTGAACTTTCCAGTCTCAAGATCCAAGAGTACCGCATGCCGTTTCTTTGTATACGGTAACACACGCTCGACTACCGCACCGAAAGTAGCGTCTTTCGCCGTATTGATGGACTTGCCAGGCGCTTTTCGGTCCGGCCATTGCGGATACCCTTCAACCTTCTTCGCACTTACGTATTTACCGGCGGAAGTGAAGGTGAATATCTCGTTGCCGATCATTCGCTCCTTGTCCCAAATGCTGCACTTGTATTTGTAGCGAATCGAGTAATTCCCGTCAGCCAGCTTTTTGGGCGCGCCCCATTCGATGGTCTTGCGATTCTTGACGTCCCGATAATTCCGCGAAAAGAACTTCTCCACCCAACCGATGAGCTGCTTTTGTAGCTTTGCATCCTCGGCCGCAGGCTTGGGCTTGGGAACAGCGGGCGGTTTTGTTTCGGCCTTGCCCACCTTGATGATAACGCTTTTGATTTCTTCCCCTGATTTAACATCGAGGCCATCCTTCATGACACTCTTGCCGTCGTAGATAATATCCAGCAGCTCGTGGTCTTTTTGTCGTGGAAAGAAGTTCAGTTTTGTTTTTCCGGGAGCAAGACCCTGCAGAAGAAACGTGTTTTTGGTGGGGAAAAGCATCCCAGCCTTACCGTAATCCCCTGTTCCCAAAACAAAACCAGTACCGTTACGGTCTCCGGCTACATCTTTCGGCTGGTGCTTGCTGTGAAATCCGGTCTGAACGAAACTGACACCCCACAAATCCTTATCTTGACTGTTTTTTAAATAAGCGCTTCCATAACTATTGGCTATCTCCCAATCACTGCCATCTGCGTCGACAAATTTGCCTGAAATTGTAGCTCCGGGTTTTAGTTTCACGTCCAGCTGCATTTTCGGGGTTTTGCTATCGATATCGAAAGGTCTTCGAGTTCGGATAAACCCGCGATGCCCCGCATCGACCTGAACCACGAATTCGCCTTCACCCAGACCCTGGATTTTATAGTGCCCGGTTTTATCGGTGTAGGCGGTCGAAAAATCAAAAAGCAGATCGTGGGAGTGCACTACAACGAAGGCTTCGGGTATGGGCTGTCCGGTTTCATCCGTTACGATGCCCTCGATAACAACTCCGCCTTCTTTTTTGAGCTTGATGTCGATATTCTCAACACTTCGTACTTTATCGTCAAAGGTAATCAGCTTTGCGTGTTTTCTGGAAAATGTTCCGGGGTAATAAATTGGCGGATATCCATCGCCCCGTTTTGCAACCGTTGAGTTAAGTGCCATCGCATAAACCGCCCGGCCGTCAAGCCCATCGATGAACCACGAACCGTCGGTGGCATCTATGGTACTTTTTTTAATGGCCTGTACTTCGTAGCCATCACTATCTTTTTTTCTTACACATGCCCATACCGTAAAGTTGCTTATGTCGGCCGGTATCTTGCCGTTTTCATCCAGAATTTTCCCGGAAATCCGAAAGGCCGGCTTCATCTTAATGAGAACATCTTTGCGTTGCTCACCTTCTTTAAGAGAAAATCGCGGAAACAGGCCATCCTTATCATCAGGATTATAGGCTGCGCCCTGATATCCGGGCGTACGAATCGTCCTCAACGAAAACGGCCCTGTGGGAATATTTTCTAATGCAAAACTTCCATCTTCGGCTGCATAAACAAATAGCGGCTCAAGTGTGACGGTGTAGAACAAATAAACTTTCGCCCCCGGTATCGGCTCGCCAGTCTCGGCCGAGACTACCTTACCGCGAATCGAACACTTACCCTTCGGCAGCGATGTGTTGTCGGCACCCTTGGTAACGCTAGCCGCTCCGCCGGTGGTTTTTTCGCCCGCATCCACAACGACTTTCACGTTCGTCTTATGGCCGAGCTGAAGCGAGACGTTTTTGAACTCGACCCATTCGTACGGCCGAGTCTGAAATTCAAAATGATCTATCTCGCTAAGAGGCAGGCTGAACTTGTGTGTGTGTATCAAAATATCAGATCCGCCACTACCCGTTGAACTAGACTGTACGATATCACCAGATTTTATGACCGCGACAACCCTTGTTGCGGGTTTGGTTATCGTGCTGGCGAGATTTATAATTGTCGCACCATCCTGTTGCTGTGGTTGAGATAAAATCGCAGATTGGTTGCCCAGTTTTTCCGAGTTTGACCCGGTAGTGCTACACTTGAATAAAGTCTCCCACTTACCAGTTGCTATACCATATCGAACAGTGGTTGTTTTGGGGATCTTTTTCCATCCGGCCCCCAGGGCTCTAAGATTATAAATTGATCTACCGTCTTTATCCCTCGGGCCTCCAACATTAGTTGTCGAGGCCCCGGAGACTCGCCATCGATCACTAATGTTCTTGTGGCCGTCGACTTTCATCACTAATTCATACTGATATTTCTTCAACGGATTCTTCATTCCAACACAAGGGGCTTTTTTCAGCACATTTCCGTTGGGATGCCACCACTGTTTGTTTTTCGAATGCAGTTTCGACACGCCCACCAGCTCGACAACCACCCCGCTGGGGAGTCTTACCTTGAAGCTGGGTTCGGACGCTTTTGATTTTTCCGGTTCTGCTTTCTCTTGCTTTGCAGTGGGAAGTTTGCTTGATATCTTCAGATTATCAAAACGGATATCGTATTCGTATCCGAGTTTGGGAGTCTGGAATCCTACTTGCGCCTTGGAAATTCGGCCGACTGGCTTTTCAAGATTTAACGTATCTACAAGAACGTCGTCAACGTAATAGTCTACCTGCGTCCTATTTTCACGCAGCCGCATTCGCATATTAACAAACTTGGTCTCTTCCGTACCTACGTCGGGGAATCTACCCCGACCATTTTCTAACCACCATTTTACCTTTATCCACATAGTATGAACTTGATACCAGCCCTTGGATTTGCTGGATTCTAGCAACCCGAAAAATGTTTTCTTCTGAGGTTTCCACTGATAAAGGATCATCGGCGGACCGGTCGGACCCTCGGGGTAGAACCCCAGATACACCAATCCATAATCCTGTCGTTTTGGAATTTTAAAATCGACCGAAAAGTCCATTTCTCCATCGCGGTCTTTTACAGTAACTTCCGCCTTTGCGCCACCCCATTTTGTATCTGTAGTTTTGCCCCAAATCCGTAATTCGCCGTCTTGAACACCAATTTTCATTCCCTTGTCCGGGCAAGACAGGGTTAATCCATCATCAACATCAAACGAATAGCAAACTTTCGCATCTTTCTTGTCATCCTTCGCGGCGGGGGCTTCGGTTTTTTCGCTCTCTTCCATGGCGGCTAGGGCTGCGGCGGTGTGTTCGTCGATAACTTTTTTCTCCGCCTGTGCCATCGGCAGCAAGACGGCGGCGGCGAGCAGCATGGCAATCAGTCCCAGCGTGCCGAGTTTCGCCGATTTCGGTATCGGCCGAGTGAGGATATGCTTGATCCGCTCGGTAAGCGCGCTTTTCGATTCGACAACACCGATCAACCGTAAGCTCAGGGCCGGCCGGGCCAACGACAACGTCGCAACGCTCAGCAGCGTTTCGGGATATTCGTTAGCCTCTGTGCCCATGGCGACGAGAACGGCTTCGTCGACGGCCTGTTCGCGGACGCGGCGGATGACGGCGTTGGCGATCCACAGCAGCGGATTGTAAAAGTAAAAAATCTGCAGCATGGCCTGGATCATATTGACCCACAAGTCTCCACGTTTTATGTGTGCCAACTCGTGAACCAGCACGGCCTCGAGATGCCGCGGGTTAAGTTTATCGGGTAGGTAATTCGGAATGAGAATTACCGGCCGAAATAACCCACAAACCGCGGGGCTTGTGGCACTGGGGGAAAGTTTCAGTCTGATATTACGCTTTATGTTAATCCCCGGCCGATTTTTACATTTCTCCAGCAGGCCCGTGAGTTTGTCACCGGCATCCTTAGCTTGCTTGATGAGTCCGCTAACGAATATCGATCGCTGAATGATAAGCAGCAGCATTCCCATCGCAACGACGACCCAAACTGCAAACACCACACCCTGCCACACAATGCAAGGGTCTTTGTTATCGGCAGAATCGGTGGCGGATGGCGCAGCAGCGATGACCGTCTCGGGCGCCGCTGGTGTTACGGGCGCAGCCGAAACCGGAGAGGCGTTCTGCAGCGACATAGGCGGCAAATCCGTCGGCTCAAACTCCGTGGCCAAACCCTCACGGCTCGACGCAATCATTCCTGCCGGGAGCTCCCATGTTTCCGTTTGCAGCGGCGCAGCTGGCTGCTCAACTACCGCGGGCTCAATTACAGGATTGAGAAAATTACCCCCGACCCAATATCCGATTCCGGTTGGAGCAGAGAGTGTGACGGGTAATACCAGTTTCAGCAGCAGGAGCATCCAGAGGCAGTAGCGAATGATAGCTCGTACTTTTTTGCGAAGCAGGGTGTCCAGCAGCAGCAGAACCGCGATCAATACGCACGACTGCAACAGCATCGGAAATGCAAATCGCATAAACCAAAATCCTGCAGTGTTCAATGATTCGACAATGGCGTTCATGTCCATGTTAAAATCTCCCCGAAATTGTCGGTAAGGCTATTGGCTTTTTTTCTCGGCCGAGCGCTTACGCTTTTTCTGAATGAGGGCTTCGAGTTCGCTGAGTTCGGCGGCGGTAAAATTATTCCCGTCCAGCAAAAACTGCATCATCGGCGTCATCGCACCGTTAAATGCACGCTTGACGGTACTCATAACCTCGCATTTCTGCGCCTGCCGCGGTGTAATAGACGAACGATACATGATGAGGTTACGCAGTCTTTCTGTTTTCAGCAGACTTTTTGTAACCATCCGATCCATCATGGTTTTTACGGTGCTGTACGACCATTTCTTGCTTTTGACCAAAGCCTCCTGAACAGTCGGGGCAGCACAGGGTTCGTGCTCCCAAACCGCACGGATGATAGCCCACTCCCCTTCGGTTAATTGATAGCCTACCTTCGCCATAATTTTTCTCCATGTCTTTAATTGAGTAACCAGTTCTCTACAATTGTAGAGATGGTGTTTGCAAAGGCAAGACTTTCTTTAAAATTTTTTGCAGGCTGGTCGGTACGGCCAAAGAAGTTGGCATCGGTGGGACTTGAACGGCGAGGGCAAAATTCGCGTTCTCTGCGAGGCATGAGTAGGCCGAAACTGACTGGCCAACCTTTTCCACATATTTTTTCCATCAGCCCTTGACACCTAGGCTGCCTATGTATACAATACATAGGCAAGCAAGGTATACTGCTGGCTTAGTAGCCGATTTTGATACAGGAGTATGAGCGATGGATTTTTCGAATGATTTGATTCGCGGGAGCGTGGTTCCGATCGTATTGAGCCTGCTCAAAGACAAACCAATGTACGGTTACGAGATGGTCAAGGTCGTCAATGCCCGCACTGGGGGTAAGCTGGAATGGAAAGAGGGCACGCTGTACCCTGCCTTGCATCGGCTGGCCGGAACGGGGCTGATTTCGGCAAAGTGGGTGGCGGCACCTAAGGGCGAAGCTCCAGGCCGAAAGCGCAAGTACTACTCGATAACGCGAAAAGGGCTGCGCGAACTGGCGCGCCGCACGGAAGAGTGGGCACAGTTCAGCCTCGCCGTCGACACGATGCTGTCGCTGGGCTAACCTCGCAGGTAACGAAGTCTGTCTTTGGTATGTAGTGCAAGAACCGTGCAGCTGAGCCTGAACCGGTAATAAAAAATCGGAGCATTGAACATGAAAGATTACGACAAACTTATCGCACGTTTAACGGATCGATTATCAGTAGACCCCGAGCTGCAAATGGACGTCGCTCAGGAGTTGCGGGCGCATCTTGACGACTCGGCCGCGGAGTTTCGCGAGGCGGGGCTAACCGAAGAACAGGCCGAAACCCAAGCAGCAAAAGCTCTCGGTGACCCGGACGAACTTTCCGGACAATTATGGTCGGCCAATCGCACGCGCCTGCGAATTCGAGGACTGCTTCGCTGGACGGCTCGCATTACGCTAATCCCAGCGGCTATCGGTGTAATCGTCTGCTTGTTGCTGTCGATGGGTGTTCGTGAGAATATGTTTACGATTCCCGAATCATGGGCAGACGAATTAACCGAGGAGCAGATGTACATTCTTCGCGGTGACCCCGCGGCCGAAACACCATTGGAGCAAGCAAAGTCGATTACCGACCGTTGGCCGAAAAATCCTGTTTACTTTGGGGATTATGCTGTGTGGGCAATCGCAAAAGAGAAACTTCGTGGCCAGCTTTCAGACGCGAAGCTGAAACGATTGCAGGAACTGCTCTCCAAAGGTGAAAAGCTCGATCCAGACAACGCCTTCTATAATTTCATGCGGGCAGCGGCCCTGATAAACTCCACCTGCGAATTGAAGGATGATGAATTGCTCACGTATTTAGTGATCAACAGCCGCGGCGAGGTACAGCAAAAACCTTGCTACACTGTAGCCATTGAAAATGAAAAAATATTTCGGCAGGGATTGGCTGAATTGCGGGCGGGCCTGAAGAAACCCCGCCTCGCCATACCCAGTATCGAAATGCTGAAAATCCGAGAAGCCATCATCCCAAAACCTCGCAACGTAACAGATATCCTTCGGCGAACTGCGATTGAAGTTTCGGTACTTTTACCTTCACTAAATGACTACAGAAATCTCAACAAAGCGGTGCTGGGTTATGCTTTGGCAGAAGCACGAAAGGGAAATTCCGGCGAGGCTTTGCAATTAGTGCAATATCTGGAGCAGTTCGCAAATCACACCGGGGCAAACAGCTCATGCTTGATTGAACTCCTGGTTGCGCATGCAAATTACAATCTCGTAATGGGGCATGCGGCGCAGATGTGCAAAGTGCTTGGGGAGGACGATCTGGGGCAGGAGTTTCAAGCCCGATGTAAGGAAAGCGGGGCGTTTTTCAATGAACTTCGCAAACGACCTCGTGGAGATGCAAGCGAATTGCGAGGGGCGGGGATGTATTGGGGCCTTTTCATGCCAGGCCTTCCCGGTTACACGATGAATTTTGAACCGATGCGAACAGCGGAGCAGTTCTGGATAAACGAGTTTGGATTGTTGGCACTTTTGATGGGGCTAACGTTACTGGCTTTGCTGATGGGCGGTGTTACGCTATTGGAATTCTTGCGCCGGAGCGACAGACCCGTGCTGATGTTTGTCGGGGGGGATCGTATGGCGAAGATTTGCTTTTATGGAATTGTGCTGCCTATCGGAATTTACGCGGCATACGTGTATTTTTTCACCATCGGACCCGATGTCTACGGTTTGAACGTCACAGTCGGGCGCGTTATTCTGGAGTTGATCTTTGTCGGTGCAATAATCTGCGTAACGCTGGTGGGGATGAGCTATTCCGCCATTCGCCGCCGGGCCGTCGAGCTGGGCCTAACCGTTCCAGAGCCACTGACCCTTCGCCGCCGCTGGATAATGTGGCCGATGGCGGGCTTACTAACACTCGGAGTACTGGCATACCTGACTGCTTGGTGGACGGGGCATATACAACCGAGCAACAGGCCCTGCTGGAGTCCCTATTTCAATGATCTGGTAGGCGGCATCTCAAACTCACGATTCCCATCACCGGAGGCGATTATGATAGGCGCAATCATTTTCATCTTTCTATTGATCTGGGGGGTTCGGGAGCTTGTTGGTTTATTCAAAGCTCCGTACCGCCAGTTTCGACGCAGCTTGTACCGCAACATTGTCCCGATCCTCGCAGCTGCGGTTATCGTGGTGGGAATAATCTGCGGATTCGTGCTGAACCGGGCGGAAACGGCGGCGGCAAAGCGCGTTACCGGTAATGCGATGATGTCGTTTGCAACAGAGCTTGAGCGGTGCGACTACAGAGAAATTCGCGACCGATTCGCAGCGCGGCAGGCAGAACAAAAGCCGATAGGCTCGGATGAGTGATAACCAACGTTGGGGGGCGGGCCACTGTTTTGATAACCCCCGCCATACGCCCGAGAGGAGTCGAACCTCTAACCTCTTGCTCCGGAGGCAAGCGATCTATCCATTGATCTACGGGCGCGAAACGGCATGGAGTGATTCTCGCCAAATTTCGAGAACCACTCCCAAACCGGACTAAACTTTTTACCCAAACCGACCTGCAATATCAAGCGCATTCTTCCTGCTACCACGAGGCCAGCGTGTACGATTCTCCGATTATTAATACTAATGCATGATCATCATGACAAAATATACTGCACCCCCATATCCAACCGGCAACATAGAGCCCAGCGGGACAGCGCCCCTGGAACTAAGTAGCATTCCGCCTTCGTCCGGGATAAACACAATCATCTCGGGGCCAATGAGGCTGACGATTTTCTGTGTAGACGGAACCGACCTCAGGAATTCGCCGGGGCCACCACGCCCGCCATTCTGCGTTGCCTGGACAAGCATCGGCCAAACCAGTTTGGTCAATGCGGGAAGATCCATCACGAAAACACCCGGGCCCTTGGGAAGCTTCTTGCCTAACTTGGCAGCCTTACTGTCAGGGGCAAATCCACTCATATTATCCTTAGCGGCGTCGATCCCTGCCTTTAATGCACCATCGGAAAATGCGATAATCATGCGATCCTTCATCACCGCGTAAAATAAATCGTCATCCATCTGGTGGATAACAACTTTGCGATAGGTGTTGGCGGCGACGGCGGATGGTTTGGTGGTTGCGGCCGGTTTGGTCGTAGCCGAATCCGCGGTGGATTCTTCATCCGAGTCGTCGGCAGCAACCAACTCTTCCATCCCGCCGAACTCGCACAACGCTTGCATTGCTTTCGCGGCACGGGCGGGGTCTTTTACCTCAAACACCATCCCGACGGGAGCCCCGCCGCCCATCATTGCTGTCTGGATATCCGTAACATACCCACCACCGTTAGGCCCGAGAGATGCGGCAAGTTCGTTGAACAGCTTCGTAAACTTTTGAACCTTTTCCGACTCGGCTTTCGGTGCAGCTGGTTTTGTTTCATCTTCTTCAACGGCAACTTCTTCGGCTCCAGCCATTTCCTCTTCAGCCTCAATCACCTCCACCTCGTCGCTTTCGCCGGAGTCCTCCAGTTTGAATATGCCGGTAACGATTTTGGCGATTGCCTTGGGTTCCAGCTGGCCGGCGAACATTAAATTCGACTGCGACGGCATCAGCGCCAGCCCCGCCTTGAAATCTCCACCGATCTTTAAGCTTCGCATCAGCCCAACCTTCACGCCGGGCGTATCGATATAAATTTGGTTGGCAAAAGCATTGTCCATATATCCAATGTACCCCCCGACACTGCGAAGCGTCTCTAACCCCAGCACCTTCATGTGCTTTTCCTGCAGGAACGTCTCGCCGCTATCCTTATCCTTTGTCATTTTCGCAATCGCGTCGAGATCCACAAACCAGCGCATTGCCCAATCTTTCATCGCAGTTTTTTCGTAAGCCTTCAACAACCCCGGATTGGCATTTTTCTTGTCGGGGGCGGACATCTTTTTGCTGATTTGGTCGGCGGCATGGATTGAGGTCGCAGCGTAAACCATGGGATGCCGTTGAGTAATCATGAACAAGTCTGTTTTTTCCAGCAACGCCTTGAGTTCAGCAGGATCTTCGGGCAGCTCTTCTGCATACCCTGCAACACCTGTCCATGTCACGCTTCCGGAGATGTAGGTAAAGCTTTTTACTTCGTCAGATTTTTCCATCAGCACTTTGAGAGAATCGAGAAAGTCTTTGCGATACTTGGCGCCAGGGACAATGATGATGCCCATGTCGGGGTCAGAGTTTTCTTTATTCTCTGCAGGCGGCACGAAAAACAGAATGCTACGATCATACCAGACCGGCAGTAACACCTTATGCAGGTGCTCGCGAAGGGTGATAATCTCGTCTTCATCGTCAAGATCAAATATGTCTTCGAGCATTTTTTCGCCGATGGCTTCGCGCGTGGCGTCAAGGAATTCGCGGACAGCTTCGTCGTTGTAGAGTTTACCGGTGCTGGATGCGTCGAGGGCAGCTTTAACCTTGGTATGCCCGCGCCGCTCGACAATGACATATGCACTATCGGGCACCAGCGAGGTCAAACCCGATTCGACTTTTTCCCCAGCCCTAACAGCAGTCAGCCCCAACGCTCCGACGACAACCAAACATACCACACCCGCTAAAATTTTGCTTTGCTTGATACCAAACATACGACAGCTCCCTTCTATGATTCACAAATGTGCAATAAACCCACTTCAAAATGCGTCCTGAGAGCGTACTGGCAATGGATTTGTGATGCAATTGAAATCGTAACCGTACACGGAATTTTGAGACAGGATAACAAGATCATTTTTTATTTCGGAATTCGGATTTAAGAAAGAATTTTTACCGCAAAGGATCGCACAAACCGCAAAAGAGAAGATGCATGAGATATAAAAACAAAAACTTAATCTTTGCGTTCTATGTGTTCTTTCGCGGTGAAATCCTTTTTTATCTTACTGAAAACTGACAACTGATAGCTGATAACTTGAGTAGATTGATTGACAGGAAAAAATGAGAAACGCTTGCTTGAATTTTAATTGCCTAACCACCAGCGGAGGACATCCCAATTTGCGGGGTTGATTCGCGCGAAGATTAAAAATGCGATGCATCCGAGGACGGCGGCATCGTACGGGAGAGACATGCGCGGGTACAACCAGGGTTGGATTTTGTGGTACCATTTTCCGTTGACGACACCCGCCCCGCCGTTGATGGCAGCCTTGGCGTAGGTGAAGCGTCGCATCACGGTAAAGGCTGGGCCGATTCCGAGCATCACCGCCAACGCGCCCGGATTGCACGCAAATGCCGAGATGATAACGGCGGCGCATCGTTCGCCGCGCTGCCAAAATCCCACCGAGCAGTCGTCGATGAAGTCTTCGGCACGGGCTTTGATATAGGATATCATGATGGCCTCGAGAAAGCCCAACATGCACAGCGCCACGAACGTGATATTCGCCGGTTCGACCCAGAGGAAGCCGAAGGCGACCCCGGCGTAGAGTGCAAAGTCGCTGACGCGGTCGAGTGTGCTGTCGAGAAACGCGCCGAATGTGCTGGAGAGTTTTCCAATGCGGGCGACGGCTCCGTCGAGCATGTCGCAGGCGAAGCAGCAGTACAAAAGCGACCCGCTGACTACGAAGTATCCGTTGTTGCCCGTCTTGATTCCCAGCGCCATGCACACGCCCGTGCCAATCGTCAGCAGCGTGCCGAAAACCGTAAGCATGTTTGGAGTGACCCCGAGCTTCACCAATCGCTGTGCGATGGCGTCGCGGGCATTGCTGAAAAACCAACTTACACTTTTGCCGATCATAGGAAGAATAGCTTACACAATGATGGAAGAGATTTGTAATACAAAATCAGTCTATCAATTCCTGCTCATCCAGAATCCTCAACTGGAGCTTGGTGAGAAACTCGGTGTCAGATGCACCTTCGAGAATTTTTTGCAAAATTTCAGGGCGAAGAGGCTTACGTCGCCTAAGCTTATCCTGAGACAAAAGCAGCTCGATTTTTGCGACAGAGGGTAATATCGTGCTGAAGCCATTATATTTCACACAGGTAAGATGTTTAACAAAAGGATGTCCGGGTTCCAGAATGCAGGAGTCATCTTTGTAGCCTTCCCATGTAGTCAGTGTAACAAGAACCAATTGATTTGGATTTTTACATGGGTCGGAAATTACTATCAAAAGATGTTCATCAACCCCATCGCCAACATTGTTAGCCCAAAAGGTGTCCCCTTTTTGCACACTCACGGATATTCACTCCCCAAACAGAATAGTAAGTTGATTTTCAAAATCGGCTTCTTTTGCTACCATTTCAGCATCGCCTAATCGTTCAATGGCTTCTAAAATATCCTCGTCGGGAATGGGGTTTGAGGATTCGCCAGGATCGTTCCTTTTCCATTCTAGAAATTCATGGGTTATCCTCACCATATCCCACTCATCACATAGACGATAGCGATCTGAAACCTCATTGATTTTTTCGATTTCAAATTTAGTGAGCAATTCGATACCAGGATCCTTGGATTCCTTTAGAAATATATCGAACCGATCTTTTTCTATGTATTGGTTCCAAACCTGATAGTTACAGTCCTCCCCTTTTATCAGATTGTAGATGTGACTTAAAACGGGGCCTCGCTTCATTGCCACGACCCGGTCTCCAGTTATCGGTTTCCCGATTTCTTTCAGGCTTTCTTTATCACAAATATACAAGAGTTTTAACAATCGCATGAAATTCATACGACGCAAGGATTCTGCTCGCAACAGAACGGCAACAGCCTGCAGGGATTTTTCAAAATTAAAACGAAAATGTAACATTCTCGACACCTTTCAAATGCAAAGCGAGTCCACCCGAGGCGAACACACCCTCTTCATCGGCTGAACCCCATTCCTCACTATTACATTATTATACGCTTTTTAACAAAAAGATGTAAGGCTTTTGTTAATTATTTAATCACGGCCTGTTTCGGAGAAGCCGGTGCGTATTCACCGGCCGCGGGTGATTCGGTGATAAACTTCTCAAGCATCTGGCGGGCACGGTCGTCGGTGAACTGATGCGGGGGGTGTTTCATGGTGTAGGCACTGATGCCAAGTTGAGGCCCGGCTAGCCCGCGATTACGGGCCAGCTTGCAAACACGAATCGCATCGATTGTTTCACCCGCCGAGTTTGGAGAATCTTCCACGCTCAGGCGTGCCTCGATATGCAGCGGGATACCACCAAACCCGCGTGCCTCGATTCGCAGGGCACAGACTTTGTTGTCCTTCTGCCACGGAACGAACTCGGCTGGGCCGATATGAACGTCATCCGCGGGGAGCGGAACATCCAGCTGCGACTGTACCGCCTCGGTTTTGGAAATCTTTTTGCACTTAAGACGCGACCGTTCGAGCATGTTCAGAAAATCGGTATTCCCCGCCCAGTTCAGCTGATATGTGTGGTCGATTTTGGCACCGCGGTCGTGCATCATTCGCGCCAAAACGCGATGCGTAATCGTCGCGCCGACCTGGGCCTTGATGTCGTCGCCGATGCAGGGAATTCCGGCGTCGGTAAAACGCTTGGCCCATGCGGGGTCGGAAACGATAAACACGGGAATGCAGTTGATGAGACTCACGCCGGTATTGAGGCAGCACTCGGCGTAGAATTCGGTGGCCTTTTGGCTGCCGACGGGAAGATAGTTCATTAGAATTTCGGCACCGCTGTCGCGCAAAAGTTTTTCGATGTCGACCTGCGTCGCGCTTGGTGCATCGGCAACGCGAAACGCCTGATGCTCCGGAAACTCGGCCATGTGCGGAGGCACGCCGTCAAGCGTATTGCCCATCGCCACGGTCACGTCGTCGTATTTGAATTTGTCGTAGAACACGGTTGTGTTATTCGGAGCCGCGAAGATCGCCTCGTGCAGCGGTTTGCCAACTTTGCGGACATCGACATCGATAGCTGCGACGATTTTGATGTCGCCCGGGGCATAACCCCCAACCGTCGAATGTGCCAGCCCCACAACCTCGTCGCCGTTGCTGAAAACTTCGCGGTAGTAATGGATCCCCTGCACAAGTGAAGATGTGCAATTACCGACACCCGCGATTGCTATTTTAATTTCTTTCATGAGAGACACCTCAAATTTTATCGCTACTCCATAGGGCAAAATCAATAAAGGAACCCTTGAGACTCCAAGTCACGATTCTAGCGGGCTGCCCGGGGAACGTCAACAACGAATAAACGGCCGAAATTTAACGATTTTTCTTACTGCTCCGCGGCCGGTTCGATCAGAAGCAGAAACTCGCAATTTCCGCCCTTACCCCGCAGCGGTGAGACAATGGCAGCCAGTGTTTGGGCACCATTTTCGGCAAGTTGCTGCTGCACGGTAAGCGCGACGGATTGGCTTTTTTCATCGGCGAGGGCAGCGTGCGGTTTTTTTCCGTCGATCTTTGCCAGTTCAAAATGCGGTTTGAGCAGCGCGATGATTTTGCCCCCGGGTTTCAGCCATTTGGCGGCGGCGGGTACTATGAGCTTCAGCGGGGTCCAGGCAACGTCGATCGTGACGAAATCCACCAGCTGCGGGGCGTCGGTATACAGGGCGTTGGTGCGTTCCATAACCACAACGCGCGGATCCTTGCGCAACGTCCACGCCAGCTCGCCGTAGCCCGTATCGACCGCGAAAACCTTCTCCGCGCCGCGCCGCAACATGCAATCCGTGAACCCACCAACGTTACACCCGAAATCCGCACAAATAGCAGGGGTGGGATTCTCGGTGCCCCCCGCTTCTGCTACGCCGGTCATATCCAGGCCGAACGCTTCGATAGCGGCATCGAGCTTTTCGCCGGCCCGGGAGACGAATTTTCGTTTTTCGTGCGGCATGGTGATAATTGTAAGCGTTTACACTCTCATGATCCTGTTAATCAAATTTTTTATAAAGCTGTTTTGACAGGATTACGGGGTTGACTATGAATTATTAAAAAGAAAACAAGCTATTGGATACTAACTGAAAACGCCATTGCTACGAATACAACTTCCTATGTAAATTAATCCTGATTAACAGGATTTTGTAGCCCTATCTCTTATCCTGTGATCCTGTCAAAAATTCCATGAATGATTACGAGGAGTTGCGTTCCAAACTCAGAAAATATGCGCAGGAAAAAGCCCGCCACAAACGCGACGGGCCTTACGTGCTAACAGCACTTTATATCGTGCAGAATCGAACTGCGTTTATGCCAACGCCTTGTTCATGGCCTTGGTCAAACGGGCTTTGCTTCGCGAGGCAGCGTTCTTGTGGATCGTGCCCTTAGCTGCGACTTTGTCGAGCTTCTTGAAACAAAGACTCAGAGCTTCGGTCATCTTGCCCTTATCACCAGACTTCAGAGAATCACGAAAAGCTGTCACCGCCTGCTTAATCTGATCCTTGCGCCAGCGATTTCTCGCGCGGTGCGTCTCGTTCTGTCTAATTCTTTTTTTAGCAGACAGTGAATGTGCCACTATCGTTTCTCCTGTATTTACAAATCTTTACGTCGCCCGGATTCTCTGCTACCCATTGGGGCGCAGCAACAGACGAGCGGAGGATTATACACTTTGAGAGGGAAGTATCAAGCGAATTTTCGCTATTCTCTACAAAATCTGCCTTTTTACCGACCAGCCATAAATCGCTGTAAATCGGGGCCTAGCCCTGCGATTCTGCGATTTTTTTGCGGACGGCCTCTAAGCGGGCGCGGGCGTCTTTGTAGTTAAAGTCCACCTGCGCGACATGCGACAGCTGTTCCTGGGCCTTGTCCAGATGATCCATTTTTTCGTAGCAGGTCGCCAGATTGTATCGCATGTCCTTGGTTTTTTCCTCGGTTAAGTCGCCGCTGAGAACTTTCTCAAACGTATCAACCGCCTCCTGCCACCAGTCCTTCTTCATAAACGCCTGCCCGAGATAATTCATCGCCTTCAGCCGGTTACGAGGATCTCGCTGTGCCTGCTGCAACGCACCAATGGCGTCGTCAAACCTACCCGCGATAAACAACCGCCGCCCCAGCTCAAACTTTAATCCCAGATCCGTCGGATAATTGGCAACCCGATCGGTATATTCTGCGATTTCCATCTTGAGCAATTCCTTGGCCGCTTTGATTGCGCCTTCTTTATCCCCAGCTGTTCGCAAATGCAGAACACGGCGCACGAACTGGCGGATATGAATCTCGCCGATTCGCATCTTAAACTGATAGGCACGGGTGTCTGTGTGGGCTTTTTTGAGAATGTCGATAGCTTCATTTTCATAGGCCTCATCTTCAAATTTCAGCAGCGCATCGACGAGACCGTTGATTTTTCCGGGCACGGTGGTGTCTTGGAGATACCCTTCGCGGGCCGTGGCGATTTGCTTTTCGAGGTAGCTTTCGTTTTGGACCAGCGAATCTCTTTGCAGCATATCCTTCTGGGCTTCCATGTCCTTGACGCCCTTGGTGAAGTCGCCCTCCTGCCCATACCTGCCCTTCTGAATTGTGTAACGCGTACTGAGCGAAGATTCTCGATCGGCAAGTTCCTGATCGTCCTTGGAATTCTGCAGCGCCAGGCGGCAGGTCAGCAGGGCTTTTTCCAGGTAGTCGATTTTCTCGAACGCATCGGTCAAAGTCAGATAGATTTGCTTGCTGGGCTTGGCGGCCTGGGTTTGCGAGTCGATCAGGATCTGCCCGATCCATTTTGTCAGCTCGGGAAATTCCATCTCGAGCGAAATCGCCAGAATCAGCGCCATGTACTTTGTGGCCCCCGGGTCTTTCGCCAACAAATAGCTCGTGTTGGCAAGCTTTATAGCTACGTCCTTACCTCCCCCGCGCTTGATGGCCTCCATCATGCCTGGGCCCTTTCCGCCTGTCATCTTTCGCTTCAACGAAACGTCACGAAGTTTGAGGTGCCCCCGATCCATGTTGTACGGGTCGCGTTGCAAACCCTCGACGTACATTTCGATGGCGTAGTCCCAATTGCCGGTCTCGGCTACTTGGTCGCCCTGATCGAAAAAGGCTTTACCCTTACCGGTGATTTTGGATTCTTCTTCACTCATCATATCGTACCTTGTAAAAGTTCGTTTTTGCTGCGGGCGGGGCGACACTGCACACCTCACCGATCCGAAAGAATTTACCCCATAAACACCCGATCCGCAAGTCAATTGCTGAACCTGCTCAGGGGCTATTTCAAAATCTCATTTCTGTTGCGGCCGGTTCTTTTTGCTCCTGACTTCGTCATCAAAAAGGCTGAATATCATTAATATGCGGCCTTTTTGTTTCCTTGTCAGGCTCAAAAACTTCGCGGCCTCACGACGAAAGCAGGTTTTGAAACAGCCCCTACTCTTATGTGCCACACGCACGCCGCTGCCAAAAACAAAAACCCCGAACCGGGCGCACCGAATCGGGGCTTTTTACAACCGGTAGCCATTAACGCAAAAATTTAGACAGGATCACAGGATAGAATATAGGCCTAAAAAATCCTGTTAATCAGGATTGATTTGCATAACAACCTGTATTCGCTTCGCGGTGATGGTGTTTGTAGTTAATGGCTTTTGTTTTCTTTTTAACAATTCGTAGTTAATCCTGTAATCCTGTCAAAAAAGAGGATTTTAATTGGATTTACGAGATAAAAAGTGTGAACGGTTACCGCTACCACCAATCCCGCAAAATTCCAGCACATCGGGAAATATCTCGATTGCGCCAGCTGCGATGGTGGAAATTTTGTTGTGCGTGGACTATTCCGCCGCGATTGCCTCAACCGGGCATTCGCCGACGCATGCACCGCAATCGACACAAGCGTCTGCATCGATGACATATTTCGGGTCGCCTTCGGCGATAGCTTCGACGGGGCAGGAATCCACACAAGACCCGCACATGGTGCAGGCGTCAGAAATAACGTAAGCCATTTTAAAATCCTTCATAATATCTGCGGCCGACGGGCGGCCTTACCAACAATTCGTTTTCCACAGCCTATCATATCCGATAGGCCCGCGATAAGTTATACAAAATCGGCCCAATGGTCAAAGGCATTTTGCAGCTTTTTTCGTTATTCGCAATGGCGGGGCAAAATCGGGCTTACCCGTAGATCATAACCGTCAGCGGTAACCCGATCAGCAGGTACAAAAGCGAGCTGACGACGAACACCATCGAGGCCTTCTGCGGATGGATGTGAAACATGTTTGCCACAGCAACCGTCATAACCCCCACCGGGGCCGACGACTGCAACATCACCACCACCTTGCTCGTGCCGGTAAGCTCAAACGGCGTCATCGCGAAAACCGCGACGAACGCAAACCCCATCGCCAGCCCGATGACATGACGGATGATTAGCACCGACAGTATCAGGCGTTTGATTTCGAAAATGTGCGGAACGTGCAGCCGCAGGCCAACCGCGAAGTTGGCCGATATTATTACGCCGTATATCGCGATTTCGAGAATGTTCCATTGCTGGAAAAATTGCGGCTGTGGAATATTGGCGATACTCAAGCCGATGCCCACAAAACACGCCACCAGCCCGATCGAACGAATGTTCAGAATGCTGCGAACGAGCAGCTTGGGGAGCGATTGCTTCTTGGCGTCGGGCGAAAAATGCAGCGCGATGGGATACATGACCACCACGAGCGTCAAAAATGTATACAGCGCGTAGATCGTGTTGAGGCCAAGCCCTTGCGCCCCGGCCAACAGATAAACGACAAATCCCACCATCGTAGGCCCGTGATTGCCAACCGTGCAGGAAAATCCCAACAGCCCGCATTCCTGACGATCCTTAAACATTCGCTTACCTACGAACAATCCCATAAATCCAAGCAGCAACGCCTGGATAAACCCGATCACCGGCAGCCAGGCGTCGCAGCTTTCGATTTTCATCACCCACACCGCCAGCAGCCCAACCAACGGATACCCCACAATTGTCACACCCGCCATGATAGGCTTGGCCTGCATCTCGCAAAGCAGCTTAAGGTGACGGACGATTACACCGGCAGCCATGCTTAGAATGATCACCGCGATGGTTAGAGCAAATTTGTATTCAACGGGCATGGTTTAAGAATTTCGTGAGCTAATTTGAGTTTTGGATTTAAGCGTTGCGGCTAGTTGCGGATCGAACGCCGCGGTAACCTGATGAGCAGCGCTGGCCGACGCGGTACCCACGGCGGCGGCGAGGATTTCGTCATGACTTGCGCCGTTAAAAATACCTGTTAAAAAAACACCCAGTAGCGTGTCGCCGCACCCAACGGTATTTCGCACTGGCAATGGCGTGTCGCCAAGATCGAGCGAGGCGTGGAGCGTTTGGGTTGGTGTTATCCAGTATGCCCCGGCGGCACCGCACGAAAACAGTACGTTTTCGATATTGGTCGTCAGCTTACCGGCAGCTGCGAGCTGTTCGTCGAGAGTCTCGAGTTTTGCCCCGACGATTTCCTGCAGCTCGATCGTGTTTGGTTTCAGCCCCCAAAGCTTTTTGTCTATAACTGCTCGCAAAGCTTCCCCGGAGGTGTCGACGACTACGCTGGATCTGGCGTCGATGCACAGCTGTACGAGATTCGCAAAATCATCTGGCGAAAGGCCCGGAGGAATCGAACCGGCAAAGGCAACGATCACACCCGCCCCGCAACACCGCTCCAGCAACTCGCGCATTTTTTGAACGTCAGCAGCAGTTACTTCCAAACCGACATCGCGAATGTGCGTATCAATGTGCGTCTGCGTATCGACAATCGTAATATTCTCGCGCGTCGAACCGGGAACGACCACAAACTCGGTGGTGATGTTTTTCGACGCAGCTGCGCTGAAAATCGCGAGATTATCGGCACCGAAAAATCCCGTCATCGTGCTGCAGGTGCCCATGGCGTCCAGCACGCGGGAAATATTTACACCTTTACCCCCACAGCTGCGCGTTGTGGTTCGCCCGACCTGATGATCGCCAATCGTCAAACCCGGAACCTCAACTATGCGGTCAATAGTCGGGTTCAGCGTGACGGTGATGATTTTGCTGAATTTTTTACCAATTTCTGTGCTGGACATGGACGAGATTATACCCATGATTATGGTCTGCCCCAAAGAAATAACCGGATTACAAGGAATCCAAATCGATGAATAACGAAAATGCAAATTTAACCGTGCTGGGTGAGGGAAAATATTTCGACTTCGTTCGGCTGGACAACTGGGAATTCCTTCGCCCGAAAGCATTCACCGGGGTTGTGCTGATTATCGCAATTACCGACGACGGGAAGCTGGTGCTGATCGAACAGTTCCGCCCGCCAGTGGCAACGCGTTGCGTGGAAATTCCGGCAGGGCTGGTCGGGGATGTGCCGGAGCATGGGGAAGAAGATTTCGTCACAGCTGCACGTCGCGAACTGCTCGAAGAAACCGGATACACCGCCGATACCATGGAAGTCGTTTTCGAAGGGGCACCGTCACCAGGGTCGAACAATATCGTGATAACGTTTTTACTCGCGCGCGGGCTAAAGAAAGTAGCAGACGGCGGGGGTGACGAGTCGGAGGACATCACCGTTTATGAAGTGCCGGTCGACGAAGTTTACGACTGGTTACTCGAGCGGCGAGACATGGGGCATAACGTCGACCTGAAAGTTTTCACCGGGCTGTTTTTCGCGAATCGGGAGATGGAGCAGACGAGCGATTAGTCAGACTTGCCGACTCGCGCGACGAAGGCGGCGTAGTCTCCGGGGGTATCGATGCCGTTGCCGTCGTAGTCGACCGACTTTATGGCAATCGCATATCCATGCTCAATCGCCCGCAGCTGTTCGAGTTTTTCGGATTGCTCGGTGGGTGTTGGCGACAGCTGTGAGAATTTCTTGAGGAACCCGACGCGGTATGCGTAGATCCCCAGATGCAAAAAGTAGCTCGCTGCGCCGTCGCGGTCGAACGGAATTTTCGCACGGGAAAAATACATCGCTCGATCGGCACCGTCAAAAACCACTTTCACGCGATTTGGATCGTCGGCAAGTTCAGGGGCAAGGGGTGTACAGAGCGTTCCCATCGGGGCATCGGTGGTTTCGATCACGTCGAGCAGTTCGTCGATGATCTGCGGTTTGAAGTCCGGTTCATCGCCCTGCACGTTAATGACGATATCGTTGTCGGCAAGCTCCAGCAGCTCAGCTGCCTCGGCAAGCCGGTCGGTTCCGCTGATGTGATCATCGCGTGTCATCACGGCGCGACCACCGAAGGCTTCGACGGCATCGGCGATACGAACGTCGTCGGTCGCCACAACCACACTGTCAACGCGGGCAGACGGACTAACAGCTTCAACAACGTGCTGAATGAGAGGCTTGCCGGTTTCGCACAGCAGCGGTTTGCCGGGTAAGCGACTCGACGCGTATCTCGCCGGAATGATTACGACAACGCTCATTTTTCAGTTTGAGTGGACATTATTCGCCCTTGTTTGTATCACAATTCTTGTCGGCATTACCCAGAGCGGTGCGAAGATCGTCCCCAACAGCCTGCCAATCTCTCGCAAGCATCTCACCTGCAGAAACGGACTTAGATGGAATCCGTGAAGATATTCGACTACTGTGAGGGGTTGGATGTATCTCTAGCAACGACCCCATGCCTTTTAATAAATTTATTGCTTTACCCATTTGATTATACCCATTTCCTCACAACATTGAGCGACAACTCAACAACTGAATTCCACACCCAATAGTGCCATATTGTATTATATATCAAAATCTATCCCAACATTAATTAATCGGCAAAGTGGGATAAAAAATTTGGCATTATTAATGACTATCTACGCTCGGCCGAGATATTCTCCGGTGCGCGTATCGACCTTAATGACCTCGCCGTTTTCCACAAACGGGGGAACCTTCACGCGAGCCCCGCCTTCACACAGCGCATCTTTCAGCTGATTGGTAGCGGTGGCACCTTTGACGTTTGGGGGAACGTCCTCGACGGTAAGCTCAACGGTGTTGGGTAGCTCAACCGAAATCAGTTCAGCCTCGACAAAGCACACGTCGCACTCGCAGTTGGGAGTCAGGTACACCGCATTGTCGCCGATCGACGCAAGCGGCAACTCGACCTGCTCGTAACTGTCGGGATCCATAAAAACGTGGGAGTTTTGGTCGGAGTAGAGATACTCCATATTTTTGCGGTCGAAGTGGCAGGGCTCGAGGGTTTCTTCGGGGCGGAAGCGGCTGGCCACGATCTGGCCGGTCTTGACGTTTCGCAGCTCGGCCTGCACGTAGGCGGGACCCTTACCGGGTTTTACGTGGTCCATGCCCATAAAAACCCAAATCTCGTTATTTTTCCAGTAGCATCCGTGCCCACGCTTGAAATCGTTAACCTTCTTCGCCATTTATGTTCTCCAATCGCTTATCAGTCGTAAGCGTTCACGCTCTTATTCCTGTTAATCAAATTTTTTATTAATTTTTTTGACAGGATTACAGGATTAGCTAGAAATTATTGAAAAGGAAAACAAAAGCTATTATCTGTAAACCCCGTCGCTGCGGAACAGGGCTAAATTCTATTAGATGTACGACATTTTTAATTATGATTAACAGGATTTTTAATCTAAATCCTATCCTGTTATCCTGTCCAAAATTCCGTCTACGGCTATTACGCCGTCCCCGAAACTGTTTACGGGGAGGAGTGATTGTAGCAGAAATCGGCGTAAAGGGAACATCAAAATTCGGCGGTCAGTCTTGCAGCGATTTGATAACATCGCTGAGATTTGCGAAACGTTGTTGCGACAGTAAGCCCACCGGCCGCGTAGTCGGGCGAGTCGCGGGAACCGAAGCGTCAACGGTAATGCTGGTGACGAGCTTCTTTCCACCAAAATCGAAATAACGATGGACGGCCTTGATGAAATCCGCGTCGGTGGAAATCGTAATCAGCATGGGAACTTTACCAACCGGGCGTTTTTTCCACCGTAGCGACCCCGAAAGACTGCTAAGCGTGCGATTTGTCCCCGATTCAAGGGTCAGATTACACACGCACGGAATTTTCGGGAACAGTTGCAACAGCGCGTCGCGGGTGGGCGCGTAATCGGCTGCCGTGCCCGGATGAACGAACACAATTTTTCCGCGATGTTGCAGCAGTCCTATCATTTCGCGCAGCTGCTGGGGCGAATCTTTCGACCACCGCAGCACATCGCGAGCATTCAGCAGGCATATCCCTTCAAACGAAGCGACCACCAAAGCAGACGCCTGCTGTTTGTCGTACGCAAACGGGCCGAACGGCGTACCTTGGATCGATACGCGATAGAAGCCCGAGGTGACCTCACCTAAGCGGGGGAAAACTTGCAACGCCCTGCGGTTGCTTTGCCCAGCCATCAGCGGATTGTCGCTGCCCGAGGGAGTCGACATCAGCGTGTTGATTTTCCCCGCCACGGAATAGTTTGTTATCCCAGCGAGGCTGATGGATTTTTTTGATTCCAATGCGACCCGGTCGCTGACTAAGAATGTCGGTTCCGGATTCTTCCAGACAGTCGTAATACTCAGCAGCATTCCCACCAGCCAGAACATGATGATTCCAACGGTCATCGACAGCAACAAAAGGCGTGAGAACCACCCGGCGCAGAGGGCGAAATCGCTTTTGGGCCAATAGAGTTTGCGTTGCGGTGTCATTACGAGGCAGCATCCCATGGCGATGGTGTAGAGCAGTGCGGCGATGGCAACGCCCATAGCGTGAAATTTCCAGTCGGCCCACTCAAACGCACGCGTGGTGAAAAGCTTTTGGCCCAGCTCCCCCGCCCCGCCGATCAGCACCGCAACCACCAACCCAACAACACCCAGCCATCGCCGCCGCGAACCCAACCACCAACTCAGCAACACGCCCAGCACCATGCCCCCGAAAAGATGGAGGCATTTGTCGCGCCATTGGTGCAGCATCGACATCTTGATCAACAGCCCTGAATTCGCAACGACACCGGCACTGATTACAACGCACATAACCGCCAAGCCCGGTATCCAAGCCGGGCGAAACTTGGGCGTCACGCCCGTCATTCTCGGCAGCAGGCCCCACACGAATCCGAAGACGATCACATTTACGGGATTGACGTATCCACCCGGAACCAGCAGCGCCACCGTGCTAAACAGCACCGCCGCCACCCACAAAGTCGCCCGCAACGACCCGCCGCCCGAAGCATACCTCGCGCGAAACAGCGACCACAACGCCAAGCCCACCGTACCGATAGCAAAGCACGACATCCCGACGAATCCCGTGGTGGCGGTGATCAGCGAAAATCCACTACCCCCAGCCGAGACGTAACAAAAACCCTTCTCGCCCATCCCAAATGCCGAAACCGGAATACCATCGGCCATCGCCATAATCAATCCCGTCACAACAGTCGCAACCACACCGAAAACAATAATGCCACGCGCCAGCAACGCGCTTTTTTTTCGCCGAATCAGGTACGCCAAAACCGGAAGGCACCCCGCAGCTGCAATCCAGATTATTTCCTTCCCGCTAGTCGCGACCAACAACGTTGCCACAACCAAAATCGGAATGGCGATACGGATAATATTTCGCGTCCTGTCGAAAGGTCTGACCTCAGTAAATAATGTCGTCACCTTCGTCACGCGTTTTCTTCGCGTTAACCCCACCAACCAGATGCAGACTCCGCATAGGCACAGCACACCGGGGGCGTTGATCGCTTCGGAGTAACCGCGAAATGTCACCGCGAGAGTTCCGCCCATAATGATGCCGGCGATGACATCCAGAATGCGGCGCGGCGGGGCACCGTATCCAAAAAAGCATTGCGACAGCAACACGCTAAGGGCAAGCAGCACAAGGTGAAACAGCATCGACATATTCACGCTACCCAACAGCCCCGACTTCGACACGCGCGGAATGTATTGATCAGCGATTAGATGCCACGTAAAAACCCCCGCCAGCGACAGGATAAAAACGTATACCTGATTACCCGGCACGCGATTCGTCTTCCAGATTATTCCCCCGACCATCCAGACGATCCACGTTATCAGCAACCCGGTGGTGATGTAGCTCCAGGGGATGTATCCGGTTTGGCGGATAAGGACGCACTGCAGCATCAGCAGTACGATCATACATCGGCCGATGATCTGAAATCCCGAAGCGAGAATGTCACGTTCCAGTTTCATTGCTCTCCCTGCTAACCCAAGCACGAAATACTAAACCCTAAATACTAAACAATATCCAATTTTCAAAATTCTAATCTCCAAAACGTAAGAATCGATTCGCAAGTGGAGTGAAAACGATCTTCAGTTTTGATATTTTGTATTTCGCATTTGTTTCGGATTTAGATCTTAGCATTTCGAGTTTAATTAAACGACATTGCGATTTTCGTCTTCGTGCGTTCCGTGCTGCGCCTGCGTGCGGTTTTCGTCCTGCCGCTTGTGATTGATGCCCAGCTTCTTTTCGTACAATCGGTATATATCCTGCGGAGCGACGCCGAGAATCTGGCACATGCTGATCCAGAAAAACAGCATATCGGTGACCTCAACGCGAGCGTTCTGCAAATCCTGCAACTGGTACTGCCGCCCCTGCTTGGCCTCTTTATACCAATGCTTCCACGACATGCAATCCTGCAGCTCGGCGCATTCGGACATCATGGCGTCGATATAATTTTTCAGCGCGCGGCCGGCGGCGAGCAACGATTCAGAATCGGCTTCGTCGGCAACGAGCTTATCGCCCAATTCTTGCGTATCGATCCCAGCCTTCGCGTTTAGCGCAGCCTGCAGCGGCCAAATGTCTTCGAGAGATGTTATCGATATCGATTCCGTGGTCATCCGTGTACTCCTGTTGGTTTTGACAATCGTAAGCGTTCACGCTCTTATTCCTGTCAATCTGCGCCAAATCTCTTTTTTTGACAGGATTACAGGATTAACTATGAATTATTAAAAAGAAAACAAGCTATTTCAATGCTAACTGAAAACGCCATTGCTACGAATACAAACTCCTATGTAAATTAATCCTGATTAACAGGATTTTTTAGCTTATTATCCTATCCTGTGATCCTGTCAAAATTTTTACATGAACGGTTATTGAAATTTCCACCCGCCGGGGGGCTGAACCCACAAAATTGTACACTTCCTCGCACCCCACCGCGAGCAGAAAACAAAAGTTGACTGTTTTGAGCGGGAAGAGTATAACCAATGCCGTTGAGACACCAAACCAAAGGGTGTCTAAAATTCAATCTGACATGAGGAATTATGATGAAAGATAAAGTTGCAAACGTAATCGAAACCATCCGCCCGCTTCTGCAGGCTGACGGTGGGGACATTGAACTTGTTGGCGTCGACGAAGAAACCGGCAAGGTTTCCGTGCGTCTGCAGGGTGCCTGCAAAGGCTGCCCGGGTGCACAAATGACCCTCAAAATGGGTGTCGAACGCAAACTCAAAGAAGAAGTCCCCGAAGTGACAGAAGTTATCGCTGTCGACTAAAAGCTTATAGTTATCGCATAAAAATCGGTATAGTCCTGATCAGCCGCACGTTTGTTTTTCGTCTGTTGTGCAATTGGTTTGTTTGCTGAAGTGAAAATGCACCGCCATTTTCAGGCAAGCTGAGTACGGTACAAAACTGACGGAGAAATAAAGCAGTGAAAATCGGGATACTCAGTGATTCGCACGGCAAGTCAGCTCTGCTGGTAAAGGGGCTTGGTTATTTGACCGACGCACCCATCGATGCAATCGTCCATTGTGGTGACATTGTAAACACCGACGGGATACAGCTGTTGGGCGAGGCGGGGGTTCCGGCGTATCTGGTGGCGGGGAATATGGACATCTGCAATTTTTTACAGCTGCAGGCGGCGGCGGAAAAATGCGGGGTTACATTCGCGGCCGACTTCGTAACGGTTCCGCTTGGTAACGGCGATGGGAAACACAAAGATAAACGTAAAAAATATCTCGCCGCCACGCATGGTAATACCAAACCGCTATTAGAAGAGCTGATCTGCGACGGGCAGTACCGCTACGTTTGCCACGGGCACACGCATCAGCCGATCGACGTGCAAGTAAACTCAACGCGCGTGCTGAATCCCGGGTCGTTATTTAATCCGCGCGGGGGCCATGGACGAAGCGTGATGATTTTGGATACCGACACCGACACCGTAAAAATTATCGCTGCGGAGTAGCGACGGTGGGTATAAGTAATCATGGTAGGGTCGGCCATTGCCAACCTCTTATAACATGGGGTAGCCTATTGTTTGGAGATGACCGAAACACAAAACTGGTTTTCTAAATTTCTGGAGTTTAACGATGCTGAGTAAGGATCAATTACCGGAGCAAATAGTTACTGACCGTACCATTGTGCGCCGAGCTGTGCCCGACGACTTCCCCCTCATCGCCGCCTGGCCGGGATATCCACACCCGCACGAGTGGGCCGAGATGTGTAACGATTTGGCAAAAAAAACGGACGGACGATACTGGTGGGAGCGGATAGAGTTACCTGAGAACTGCCAGTATTCGATTGTTCAGAAAGAAAGCGGCGAGATCGTAGGGGTTTACTTATTTTCCCATATAGACTGGGACAAGCCCGCCGTTGGTAATATGGGTATTCGCATTCGCCCAGATTTGTGTGAACAGGGGTATGCAAGCGAGACGCTTAAATCGCTTTTAAAAGCTGTGCTGAACAGCGGAATTCAAACCATACGTCTAGATGTAGCCGCCACAAACGCACGTGCTATACACTGCTATGAAAAATGCGGTATGCAGATTGTTGATGAATTCTGGCGAGAAGGTAATCTCGTTGACTTTGATGACGCCCAATTCACCGGGATGAGGCAGCATTTTCGCCCTGAAGGTGATAAGTGGATGGTTCGCTTCTATTGGCTGGAAATTAACTGAGAAGGTTGTGGCACGACGGGCCCACCAGCGGTGAAGGCAGTATTATTTACCTCCGGCGTTGCCAGTGTCATTGCGAGGAGCGTAGCGACGCGGCAATCTAACCTCCTAAAAACGAGATTGCTTCGCTTCGCTCGCAATGACAAACCGCGAGCCGTGGAGGCCAATAGGGGAATATTCTCTTCTCTGTCATCCTCGTGTCTTTTATTGCCCCCGGTGCTACCGGCGAGGATCCAAGTTTTTTAATATTTCCCGCGTCGTTCTTACATTCCCTGGATACCAGCTTTCGCTGGCATGACACAGGGGAAAAGACGTGGTTACAAACTCCGCAACCACGCCACCCAGCCCCGGGTCGGCTATACCTGAAGCTTCTTGGCAATTGATTCGACAACGCGCTGCTTGAGCGCATCGATATTTTCGTCGCTCTTAAGACCCGCTGCACGCGAATGCCCACCCCCGCCGAACTCGGCGGCGACTTGTGCAACGTCTACCAGGCTTCGGCTGCGAAGAGAAACGCGAACCAGATACGACCCCGCATTTTTTACCGAATTTTTCTCCGAATCTTTTGCCGAAGACGCCGAACATTCCGTAGAGTTTTCGATGAGCATAATCGCAACTTCGACGCTTTTAAGACGCAGCGCCTCGTTAATGAGGTTTTCGGTTTCGTCGCGCCGCGCACCGGTCTGCTCAAAATCGCTGTCACGTAGCGACATGACAGCAACTTTCCCGTCGCACACCAGTTCCATGCCGTCCAGCACTCGGCCGAAAAGTTTCAACCGCTCGATGCGGTCAGCCTGATACATCTGCCGGTAAATTACGTCAAGCTCAACCCCGGCATCGAGCAGCCGACCCATCGCCGTCATGCATCTGCTGTCGGTATTGGCAAATCGCAGCCAACCGGTATCCGACAAAATCGCCGTCGCCAGTGCCTCACCCGCATCGCCCAGCGGCCAACCAAGCTCGTCGAACAATTCTTCCATCATCACACCCGTCGCCGCGGCCGTCGGGTCTACCCATCGCAACGAACCGATCTCATCGTGCGTGGCGTGGTGGTCGATGACGACGACTTTGTCTTTTACCGCTTCGACGGGGGCGTCAAGATCGCCTAGCTGCGAGTGCGAGCAGGTATCGAGCACAACGACGAGGTCAACTTCAGCGGCGGTGGTGGCAAAATCGGACTGTGCGGAAATCACCGGAAATTTATGGTCGAACAAAAACTTGTACCGCCACGGAACATGCTCCACGACAAACGGGATAACTTTTTTCCCCGCCGCGCCGGCAGCAATCGAAAGCGCAGCCCCCGCCCCAAGCCCGTCACCGTCGGGATGAACATGCGTTAACCACAGAATGCTGTTACTGCTGCTGATTCGTTTTGCGATTTTACGGATTGGGTTAGTCATGTTTGAAAAATTCTTTCGTTCGTTGAATGTCTTTTGTTATTTGAGTTTTCAGTTCGTCAAGGTTCGCAAACTTCACCTGCCCGCGAAGCCGATGCATGAAACTCACCGAAATCGTTTCACCATAAAAATATCCGCTGGCGCCGATGAGGTTTGCTTCGATGACCCGATCGGTCAGCCCTGTCGTAGGTTTGCAGCCGATGCTGATAGCGGCAGGGTATGGTTTATCTTCGAGCGTTACGCGACCGGCGTAGACTCCGTCGGCGGGGACGACCTCGCGGCCGGGATCGAGATTCGCCGTCGGAAATTCCAACACCCGCCCAACCTGCTCCCCGCCAATAACTTCACCTGTCATCGTAAACGGACGGGTAAGAGCGACGGTAGCGTCTTCGACTCGCCCGGTAAGCATCAACTCGCGAATCAGCGTGCTGGAGACGCGCTGCGTTTTCCCGTCAAGCTCGATAAGCTCCGGTTCGACTATAACCACATCAAAACCGCGATCTTTACCCGCGGCTGCGAGCGTTTCTACCGTTCCCCCGCGCTTGGCACCGAAGAAAAAGTTATGGCCCTCCACCATACTGCTCGGGGCGAAACGATCGACGAGAATCTGATCGATAAAATCGGCGGGGGCAAGCGAAAGTAGCGCAATATCTGTTTTGACAGTCACCACAAAATCGCAGCCGGCCTCGAGCAACAGCGCTACGCGTTCGGTGTGCGTGGTCAACCGTTGCGGTGCGTCGTTTGGGCGAATGACAACATCCGGGGCGGGGTCGAAGGTCATCGCCACCGCAGCCGTGCCGGCCTGCCGGGCCAACTGTTTCGCGCGGGCAATAATTTTGCGATGGCCCATATGCACACCATCGAAATTACCAACCGTCAGCACGCACCCATGCAGCGCGGCCGGAACGTTTTGCAACCCAACTATGTGCCGCTCGCTCATTTCGCCCTCGCAATCGGGCTTGACCCTTCGACGGGGATCAGTTCGATATCTACATTATACGTCTCGCGGAGAATGTCTTCGGTGATTACTTCGCTCGGGGCACCGGCCGCGATGACGCTTCCGTTTCGCATCAAAACCAGGGTGTCGGCGAACCGCGAGGCGAGGTTAATGTCGTGGCTGACGCAAATAACGCCCATGTTCCAGTCGTGGCCGAGGCGCTGCATCATTCCGTAGATCAGCATCTGATTGCGAATGTCCAGATGCGAGGTCGGTTCGTCGAGCAGGCAAATCGACGGTTGCTGCGCGATGGCCCGGGCGATCATCACCCGCTGTGCCTCGCCGCCGGAAAGTTCGCCGATGGTTCGCGTTGCAAAATCCAGCGTGTCGGTCATTTGCATTGCGGCGGCGGCAATTTCAAGATCCTTCTGCCCCGCCAGCCCCAACACACCCAGATGCGGCAGTCGGGCGGTAAGCACAATCTCGCGAACCGGTATCGAAAACGCACTGGCCGGTTGTTGCGGAACATAGGCCATCAGATTCGCCAACGCCCTCGCCGAAAATTTGTGGACAGGTTTTTGCTCGAGCAGCACGCTGCCTTTCGTCGGATGAAGTCGCCCGAGCATGCATCGCAGCAGCGTGGTTTTTCCCGAACCGTTAGGCCCGAGAATGCACATGAGCTTTCCGACGTCGGCGGAAAGGTTCACCCCGCGCAGCACGCTGACCTCGGGGCGATACCCGAACGTCAGATCGTTGACGGAGAGAATTTCGCGCGAAGTTTGCGGTTCTGGCTGCGAGGTCATATCGTTTCCCTCCGCAGTCCGCGACGCAAAAGCATCAGAAAGAACGGCCCGCCGCACAATGCGGTGACTATTCCCACGGGAATGGACGCGACGTTTACCAGCGGTGCTAGCGCGTAGCACGCCGTTTCAACGATCATCAGGAATATCGCGCCGATGAACCCCGACGTAATTATCAGCACGCGGAAGTCGGCACGCAGCAGCAAGCGTGCGATATGCGGAATGATCAGCCCGACGAAACCTATCGGCCCGGCCAGCGCGACGGCCGCGCCCGCCATCAACGACACAAACACGAATGTTTCAATTCGCAGCCGCCCAACCGAAATGCCCATCGAGCGGGCAACGTCGTCGCCAAGCCCAAGTGCGTTGTATGCGGCGCTGCGGATGAACAACCACGCCCAACCCACGAGAATGCAGGCGGCGCAGATACCTAAAGTTGTCCGGGGCGTCAGTTCGTTTATTTCGCCCATCATCCACTGCGAAAATTCGACGATCTGGTAGCGGGAAATGTACAGGTTGATCGCGAGCATAATCGCGCCGTTAAAAACGTTAACGATCACGCCCGAGAGTATCAGCGATTGTGCGTTTAGCCGACCTCGCTGCTGGGCAATGAGATAAACCAAAACGCAGGTGACCATCGCACCAACGAAGGCAAACATCGGGGCGGGTACGCTCGCCATCCATAGCGGAAACATCCCCACCGTCGCCATGCCGATGAGAACTCCGACTCCGGCACCGGACGAAATGCCCAGCAGGTACGGCTCGGCGAGCGGGTTTCGCAAAATTGCCTGCAGCGCCATGCCCCCAACCGAAAGCCCCGCCCCAACCAACGCAGCTGCGATCAGTCGGCCGAGCCGCAACTCCAAAACCAACCACGTCAAAGACGTCTGCCCAAACAGCACGCACACACCCATCACCGCCAACGTCGCCCCAAGCAGGCACGCGAAAATCACTACCAGCTTTAGTGGCGTCAGCGATGGAGGCAGCGGATTGTTGGTTTGTTCGTTCACTTTTTATGGTTCTCGGTGCAGGATTATTTTTTCGGAATCATCCGCACTCTTCCTGTTAATCAAGATAAGATTTTTGACAGGATTACAGGATAGTTATTTGTTTTTAAGTTTTCAGTTATCAGCAATCGGGGTTCAGTAAGAGAAGATTATTCATCGCAAGAGGTTCAAAGAACACGAAAGAAAAACGTCATACAAAAATATCTTTCTTTGTGATCTATGTGTCCTTTGTGGTGAATCTTCTTTTTATATTGGATTAACATGATCTATTTTTTCATCTTGTTATCCTGTCCAAAAATTTCATACGCAGGTACGGGTATCATTCTTCGCAGCTCGGCGGCCATGTCGCAAACGCTCGGGCCCGGGCGAACCCAGCGGTCGTCCGAAACTACATACACGCAGCCGTTGCGGGCAGCGGGAATTTCCTTAATGTTCGCCCACGTATTATTCACAGTGTCAACCTGGCTGGGATCGACATGCACAATCAACACATCCGGCTGGGCGTTGATGACGGTTTCGACCTTCACGCGGCGCCACAGCTGATCGCCAGGTACTTCGTTGCCAGCATTGGCTGCTCCGGCGCGGTGGATCATGTCGGCGATGAAGGTTCCGTCGGCCGTGGTCATCGGCGTGGTGGAACCCGAGAGGAAAAGCACGCGAAGTTTTTTCCCATCGCGGACCTGCTCACCATGATTATCCAGTACGGAAAGTTTTTGCTGCATATCGGCAGCGAGTTTGGCGGCCTGCTGTTGGCGATCCGTCATGTCGCCGATGGTTTTGACTGCCGCGAAAATATCCGCGAGCGATTCGACCCTCAGCTGCTGGACTTTCACGTCTGGCAAGTGGTGCTTGACTTTGTCGAACATTCCTCGCGACGGGTCGACCTGCGTAAAAATAATATCCGGCTGCAACGATAGCGCCTTTTCTACGCGCACACCGTTGGCGTCGCAAACTCGCGGAATCTGCGAGTATTTTCCGTCAGCAGGGAGCTGGCACCAATTAGAAACTCCCACAAGATGATCTCCAAGCTCGAGCGAGAAAATCATTTGTGTGATCGCCGGGGTATGCGAAATGATTCGCGGGTGCGGGGCGTCGGCGTTGGTGTTACCGCTGCGATTGCACGCAAACGGCAGCGATGCGATAGCGACAACCAGCACAATGGCAACGGCGCACAGTCGCGATCGGGTTACGCGCAACTCGGTGATCATGCAGTGATCTCCTTCATCGCCTCGGGGATAAAGTCCAGCAGGTCTGACGCGATCATGGATTCTTCCGTCAGTTTCCCCGCCGCCAGATCGCCCGCGAGTCCGTGTACGTAAACGCCCATGCACGCAGCTGCGAACAAATCGTCACCGCCCTGCATGGCGAGTGCGGCGATTAGCCCGGCCAGCACATCGCCGCTACCACCGGTGGCCATCCCGGGATTACCGCTGTCGTTTATGTAGATACGCGCTGCGTCGGTGACAACAGTTCCGGCGCCTTTGAGCACGAGAATCATCGGCAAGTCGGTATCGTCTGGCAGCCATTGCTGCATAGCGTTGGCGGCGGCGGTGAGGCGGTCGGCTTGAATTTCGTCGGTCGCAATTCCCGTCAGCCGTGCAAACTCACCGGGGTGCGGGGTTAAAATCAGCGGGCATTTTCGCAGCGAATACCAATCGTCGATTTTCGCGAGGTTGTTTAGCCCGTCGGCATCGATCACGAGGGGCAGCTCCTGATCCAGCATCGCACGCAGCAAATTTTCCTGTCCCGCGCCCGTGCCCATGCCCGGGCCGATGGCTATGATGTCGCTGGTGTCCGTTATGGTTTTGAGTTGCCGGGCGGCGGCGGCGGTAAGCTGTCCGCGAGTATCGCACGCCAGCGGAATCGACGTAGCGCATTCGCACAGCATCGCAACTGCCAGCTGTACCGGCGCGGGCGCGGCAATTGTAACCAGCCCCGCTCCCCCGCGAAGCGCACCGTTACCGGCCAACCCCGGTGCGCCGATCATTCGCCGCGACCCACCAACAACCAGCACGCGGCCGAAATCGCCCTTATGCGAATCTGCGTCGCGCGATGGTAATTTTCCAAAAGTTGCAATGTCGTTTATGCGTTCCATGCATTATCCATTTTGGGTAAGCGTTCACACTCTTTTTCCTGTTAATCAAATTTTTTATCAAAAAATCTATTTTTGACAGGATTACAGGATTAACTATAAATCATTGAAAAAGAAAACAAAAAAACTATTAACTGCAAACCCCGTCGCAACGGGATAGTGCTGAACTCTATTAGATGTACAATATTTTTAATTAACGTCCTGTGGACGAACCTACTAGCCCCTTCTTCAACGCGGGGGCAATAAATACACATCCCTATACAATTTAATTATGATTAACAGGATTTTTTAACCTATATCCTATCCTGTTATCCTGTCAAAATTTTCGCGTGAACAGTTATCCATTTTTGTTTAGGTTCTGTTGATCAGGGCGGCGTTGTAACCCGCCCCGAAGCCGTTGTCGATATTGACGACGGACACCCCAGCGGCGCAGCTGTTGAGCATCGCCAACAATGCCGCTAACCCCGCAAAGCTCGCACCGTATCCCACGGATGTTGGCACGGCGATGACGGGTACGCTCACTAATCCGCCAACGACGCTCGCCAGTGCGCCTTCCATACCAGCCACGGCGACGAGCACTTTTGCCTCGCGAATTTCCGGCATGTCGGCAAGTAGCCGGTGCAACCCCGCAACGCCCATATCGTAATGCGTGGTGACGTTTGCGCCCATGATCTCGGCGGTGATGCGGGCCTCCTCGGCGACGGGCAGGTCGCTGGTTCCGGCGGCAACAATGGCAACGTTACCGACGGGTTCGATCTGATTTTGTACGAGTGCGATTGTGCGGGCGGTTTCGTGAAATTCGGCGGAGGGAAAATTTGTCGCGACGGCGTCGAACATTTCGCGGGTGGCGCGCGTGGCAAGAACGTTTTGTCCGGTGGCGGCGAGCTTGGCGAAAATGTCGCTAACCTGTGAAACGCTTTTGCCCATGCAGAAAATCACCTCGCCAAACCCGCACCGCAATTCGCGATGATGATCGACGCGGGCAGTGATGCAGCCTTTGTCTACCGACGACATAACGTCCTCGAACGGCAGCCGGCGCAGCTCGGACACGACGGTCTCAAGATCGACCGTTCCGTCCTGAAAACGCGTCAGCATGTCTCGCAATTTTGGTTCGTTCATGTTTCGTCCGCAAATTTTTGTTGGCGGTCTCTGCCAGTAGGGTCGGCCATTGCCGACCAATAAATTTATCAAGCATCGAAAGATGGTCGGCAATGCCCGACTACCTTTCGCGTTGTCATTGCGAGGAGCGTAGCGACGCGGCAATCTAAACTAATGAAAACGAGATTGCTTCGCTTCGCTCGCAATGACAATGTTAACATCACCTCCGGCGTTGCCGGTGGTCGGCAATGGCCGACCCTACCAGGTGCAATCTCACTCACAATTATCCCAGTTGCTGCTTGGCCCATTCGACCGCAGCCGCCAGGGCATCGGGAAGTTTGTCAGGCTGTTTGCCACCGGCCTGTGCGAGGGTTGGTTTTCCACCACCCCCACCACCAACCAGCGGGGCGATTTGTTTCACCCAGTCCCCAGCCTTGATCTTTCCGGTTTTGGCAAGCTCGTCGCAAACCATCGCAACCAGCGTAACTTTTGAATCGTCGGCGCCGCCGAGAAAAATCGCCACCGCACCCTTCTGCCGCTGCTGGTCGCAAATGTTTCGCATGGTGTTGGGGTCGGGATGACCGCTGCTGGCAACGAGCACTTTACCCGCGGGAGTTTCGAGCGTGACGGCGTCCTGCAGGTCACCGGCGCCCTGAGACTTCGGTGCCTTGCGCAGCTTTTTGATTTCGTCCTGCATGGCGGTAATGCGTGCTGGAATTTCCGCAACTGGTACTCGTAACGCACCAGAAGCCTCTCGCAAAACGGCGGCGGATTGATAAGCCCACGCCACGGCTTGGCGGCCGGTGACGGCAGTAATTCTTCGTACGCCCTTGGCGATGGATTCTTCGCTGACGATCTTGAACAAGCCGATCTTGTTGACCTGGTCAACGTGCGTCCCGCCGCAAAATTCGAAGTTGAAGTCGTTATTCTCCGCGCCGAACAAATCTTCCGTGCCCATCGACACAACACGAACCGGGTCGGGATATTTTTCCCCGAACATCGCCTGTACGCCGGGAATTTTCTTCGCGTCGGCAAGCGGCACGGTCAACCAGAACACCGGGTGCCCGGCGAGAATGCGATCGTTGACGCACCGCTGGACTTCGTCCAGCTGATCGTTTGTTAACGCTTTGCTGTAGGTAAAGTCAAACCGCAGGCGGTCGGGATCGACCACGCTACCGGCCTGCGTGACACCATCGCCCAACACGCGTTGCAATCCCCAGTTCAGCAGGTGCGTCGCGGAGTGATTTCGCATGATGTCGGTGCGGCGGAGCGTGTGGACTTCGGCACTGACCTGCAGCCCGACGGTTAGCGTTCCATTGAGAAGTTCGCCCACATGCAGTACCGACCCACCGGCTAGTTGCGTGTCATGAACCTCGAATACCATGCCCGACCCGTCGGTGGTTATCAGCGTGCCGGCGTCGCCAACCTGCCCGCCAGACTCTCCGTAAAAGCTGGTCTTGTCGAGAATCACCGCCACCGTTGAACCTTCCGGCAACTCGCCCTCGCTGACGAATTTTCCGTCCACGACCCACCCGAGAACGGTGGCGTCGGTGAATGTCCCGTCGTATTTTTCGGTGTCGTCTGTTTCGGGTAGCCCGACGACCTGCTCGACCTGGAATTTTCCGGCACCGGCGCTGGAGGCTTGGCGATGTTTTTCCATCTCTTGCTGGAAGGCGGATTCGTCAACGGCGAAGCCATCTTTTTCGGCAATGAGTTTAGTTAAACTGAATGGGAATCCATGTGTCGCATGAAGTTCAAATATACGTTCACCTGTTATCTCTGGAGGTGTAGAACAAATACTTCTGACTAATTTGGAGTCAATCTCGCTGGGATAAATTTTTCGCTTGTATTCAATATCCTTCGATGTCTTATCAAGGATAAGAATTTGCGTATTCGGAATGATTCTTCCTTGGTTTACTGCTTTCTCTTCATCACCTTCTCTTCCACCGAAGGAATTAACGGAGAACATCTCAATACCCTTTGCAGAACGCAATGCCTCTGCTTCGATACACTTGAGTTGTTCCAATCCGCGGTCGAGGGTTTTGGCGAACGATTCTTCCTCGTCGGTGATAACGTCGATGACGACTTTCTGGCGGTCTTTGAGTTCGGGGAACACGCCGGCAAAATTTTCGACAATTGTGTCGACGAGCTGGTGGATGAACATCGCTTCGATCCCGAGATGCTGTCGGCCGAAACCAGCGGCACGACGCAGGATGCTCCGCAGTACCGATCCGCGGCCGTCATTGCTGGGGAGAATTCCGTCGGCGATGGCGAACGTCAGGGTGCGTGCGTGGTCGGCGATAACGCGCATGGCGACGTCCACAAGATCGTTTTCGTCCATCGTGTCGTAGGGGTCCTCACCGCCGCCGGCACATCGCACGCCGTATTGCTTACCGGAAAGCTCTTCGACTTTTTTGATGATCGGAAGAAACAGATCGGTGGCGTAGTTGCTCTTTTTTCCGTGCAGAACTTTGCAGATTCGCTCCAGCCCAAGCCCCGTATCCACGTGCTGCGCCGGTAGCGGTTCCAACGAACCGTCGCCCAGGCGATTGAACTGAATGAACACGAGGTTCCAAAGTTCGATCACGAGCGGATCGTCGGCGTTGACTTTGTCGGCCCCGCTGGCGTCGGGGGTCATGTCGATATGAATTTCGCTGCAAGGCCCGCACGGGCCGGTCTCGCCCATCTCCCAAAAATTGTCCTTCTTAGACCCATGCGAAATATGTGACGGGTCGATGTCGGTAGCTTCTTTCCAAACGTTTTCGGCGTCGGTGTCTGGTTCGAGATTTTCGCTTTTGTCACCACCGAAAACCGTAACGTAGAGGCGATCTTTCGGGAGGCCCCAAACATCGGTGAAAAGTTCCCAGGCCCATTTGATGGCGTCGTGTTTGAAGTAGTCACCGAAGCTCCAGTTTCCGAGCATCTCGAAAAACGTATGGTGATAGCAATCGCGGCCGACATCTTCGAGGTCGTTGTGCTTACCACCAGCGCGAATACATTTTTGCGTGTCGACGGCTCGTGTATAGTCTCGTTTTTCTGTCCCGAGGAACAGTGGTTTGAATTGATTCATCCCGGCGTTGGTAAAAAGCAGTGTGGGGTCATCGGCGGGTAGAAGCGAACTACTTTGAACCAGCCCATGGCCGCGCTGCTCGAAGAATTCCAGAAAATCGTTTCGTATTTGATTACAACTTTTGTTCATTGGTATTGGTCCTGTCGGATATGTCGGCAAAAATTACTACGGGCGCTGCACGGGAATGAAGTGTATCCGCAACTCGCCGTCGTCGATGTCCACGTCGGTGACTTGCTTGCGGGCCTTGCGAAATTTGATTTCGGTGGGGAATGGTTCTTCATCAATGGCGGCGAGGATCTTGGGCAGCAGTAAGTCGAAATCGCCTAAGCTGACGTCGTTGTCATCGTCGTCGGATTTGTCGTCTTTCCGTTCTGCGGCCCGCTCGGCGAGACGCTCTTTCATCGAATCAATAACTCCGGTGACGATAAACTTCGGCACTGGCATCTTGCCAACGCGAACTCCGTCCATGGTAACTTTCACTCGCCCATCGTCAGTGACGTCAAATTTCAGATCGATGGAAATGACCTTGTTGATTTTTTCCGTGCGAACCATAATGGTCAGAACTTCGTCGTCCATGTTGACGGCCGGGTATGCGACACCAGCCTTGTCCATGGCATCAATAAGCTCGCTGGACTCATCGCCGACGTTGTTACTCTGTAATCGCCAAAAGGCAATCTCGTCGAGCGAGGCAAGGTACAGGTTAAGGTTGTCCTGTGTGATAACGTGCGTGAAAGGGTCAGGGTTCCCAAGCTGACTTAGAAGTTTGGCGCACTTGGGGGTAAAATTGTTGTCGGTTACTTTCTTACGCTCTGCCTGCGTCAGCGCGTAGGGTTGATACGCGTCAGGCCGGCAGCTTGCCAGCAGCAAGATCACAGCTGTTGCTACCATCAGCAACAAAACAACCACAACGATCAGGGATATTGTAAGTTTTCGTTTGTTCATAGTGTTTCCTCAGCATAGCGTCAGCAGCGTTCCGCCACGGCGCGACGGTTAGCAGTCAGATAGTCGTTCACATTTTTTTCCTGTCAATCTGCCAAAATATTTTTTTGACAGGATCACAGGATTAACCACAAGTTATGAAAAAAACAAAAAACCGTTAACCCTATGGTATCGAGACTAACACTACCACACGGGTACAAACAGAACATTTTGAATTTTGATCGACAGGATTTTTTAGCCCTATCTCTCATCCTGTCATCCTGTCAAAATTTTTGCATGAACGGATACATAGTCAAGTGGTGTAGTTTCGCCTATTTGTCGGTGCGCATCAAGGGAGTTTGCCCTCGAAATCGTCATTCGCGAAAAAAGCTCGCACAATCGCGCGGTATTCCGGGGGCACGCTGCTGGTGCGCAAATTTGCGTTGGCGGTTTGGCAGGCTGACGCCCAGGCCGACTGCAGGGGTACGTCGCGCAATTTCGCCCGAGGCGATGACCCGGATTCTGACGCGCCGTTGCCGTCAGTATAGCTCTGAAAATATCCGGGATCGTACACCAGCACACGCAGTTCGCGAGGGTCTTCACCGGCCGAGTGTGACGGGGGCAAATCGGCGGCGGAATCTTCCGAGGAGGCGCTGGTCGGGCTTTTCATCGCGGATTCATCATCGCCTACCCCAGCACCCGCAGCTGTGGAGTTGGCGACTTGTTGCAGCGAAATTTCCAATCCCTGGCGGCGCAGCTGTTGCGTCAGCTCCTCGAATCGCTCGGGGTCGATGGTTTTGATAGCGTCGGCGGCGGCGAGTAGCGAATTGCGATGCTGCAAATTTTGTTCGGACGTCGCGGCACGGCGGTAAGCTTGCTCCAATCCCACCCGCTGGACGGACGAAAGCTCCCCCAGCTCCACCCCGCGCGGAGTTGCCATGACAGCTATCGCAAGCAGCCCGCAAATCGCAAGCGTCAGCAGCAAAGCAAACGCGGTTCGACGCGTCCGCCGCCAGAAGTTAATCCTCACCGGCAAAGATTTTATATCGGCGAGGGCTTTCTGAAAAACGCATGCGGCTACGGGAGTATCCTCCCCGCCCAGCAGCTCGCCGCCCGTGGAAATATGATCCCGCAGGGCGTATCGAGAGTCGATAAATCGCGCCGCCTGCACCAAACTCACCCCGCGAAAAAGCGCCCACCCAGCCCCGGTAATTCCGGCGACAAGCATCGCACCCAGCGGAACCAGCGAAATTGCTCCGACGTTGTTAGTAGTAAACCAGGAAAACGCCCACACAACCCCCGCCCCCGCCAAACCCGCGGGAATGGCGCAAAACGCAGCTGTCTCCCCCGCCCGAACCAGCAACATCCTGCGGGCCAAACGCTGCAAATTAGATTCAAATTCGCGTTTCATGGCTTCGGTGACAGATTAACACAAATTCGGGGATAATTTCACGAAAAACTCCAAGATTTGGGTGCTTTGGGTTTTTATACGTCGATGCTTTTGTGTCAGGATAAATAATTTTTATTACTCTTGATAAAACAGGTGTTTGGTGATAGACTGATGCACAGGCTCCTCGGTTTATAAAATTTTTATAGATCGAGATTTAGGCGTTGGGCTCCCCTCCCCCGACGCCTTTTTTTGCGCGCATTTATACAAAACTGCAAGTTCCGAGTGTGTTGGGGGCATTTCGCCCGGTGTTTTTGCACCTTACCTGCCGATAAAATACCTGATATCCTAATTTGACCACGTAGATCGTTCAAAAAAATTTGGGACAGGATAACAGGATAAGGTATAGGGCTAAAAAATCCTGTCGATCAAAATTCAAGATGTTATGTTTGTACCTGTGTGGTAGTGTTAGTCCCAATACCATGGGGTTGACGGTGTTTTGTTTCTTTTCTATAACTTTTAGTTAATCCTGTGATCCTGTCAAAAAAATTTAGGTCTGATTGACAGGACAAAAGTGTGAACGTTTACTTATTTCAAACAACCGGGAAACCACAATGAAAATTCGAGCCAAACGAACCACACTTCTGCTTTGCTTCGCACTACTGCCGATAATGCTGCTGATAGCTCTGCAGGTCAACTCGATGCGAAAAATGCGGAATCAAATCGTCAGCGAAACCCACAAGCTGCTCGTGTCCAACGCCGAACATCATCTGCAAACAGTCGTCAACGACTTCGGGCGAATCGTCCGTCGCGACCGCCTTGCCGCCGAGCAATCGCTGGTTATCATGGCGCAGCAAATCGAAGAACGACTCGCCGCCAAAGCTCCGAAAAACGCCCGCCCCTACTTCGCCGACGACTACGCCAACCCCGAAACCTCGCCTTCCGACATGACGACTGCCCCGGAATATCGCAAACTCGTCGGGGGTGTTGAGCGGGATATTTCGATTTCGTATAGCAACGTCGTATTTTTTCTGACGACTGGAACGCAGCGGCGCAAAGTCATCGGCGACATCGACAAGCTCGCATCGATGGGGACGGTCTGCTGGGACATCAAAAAAATTCAGGCCGCCGGTATGACATGGCTGTACTGCGGGTTCGAGAAGGGTTTTTTCATGTCGTACCCGGGGCATGGTGGATACCCGGAAAATTACGACCCGCGAAAACGCAAATGGTATGAAGAAGCCAGGGCTGAAAACGGCATCACATGGAGCCTTTTCCCCGACGTTTCGACGCGCAAGGTAGCGATAACAATTTCCAAACCCGTGAAATATCCCGACGGTAAACTCGCCGGTGTAGCCGGTATCGACATGGGACTAACACATATTCTCGACATAGTAAACCTTCCCGAGGCGTGGAAAGCGTCAGCTGTGATTTTGCAGGTCGACCCCAAGGGTAAAGATTCGGAAAAAACACCCATCACCGACAATCTGCTGATCGTCGCGCAGGAAAGCTACGACGCCGGGAACGAAGACTGGCAAAAACCAATCAAGTGGGAATATCTCACCTCGCCCGACATGCAGCAGCTTGAGGCGATGAAGGCGGATATACTTGCGGGGCGGCCGGGAATCCGGCGGATGCGGCTGAAAGATCAGGACACGATTTGGGCATACGGTAAGTACAAAAAAAACCAGCCGCTCGTTGTCGTCATTGTTCCTTACGATCACGTTGTGGCCCAGGCAGCATCTACGGAAGAGTTCATGCTCGGTGAATTCAAAGGCCTGGCGGTCCTGGTACTGGGACTTTTGATTCTCGTATTCGTCGCTGCCCTTATCGCAGCGATAATCAGCGCGCGAGCCGTCACGAAACCAATCTCGCAACTCGCTACCGCCGCTGGTGAACTTTCTAACGGAAACTTCGAAGCCAAAACCGACATCCATACCGGCGACGAATTGCAGGATCTCGGTGCGGTCTTTAACAGCATGGGCCCGAAACTGCTGGCCGAGCAGGAAATGCGACGCTCGCTGGAAATTGCCCGCGAAATTCAGCAACGCCTGCTACCGCAGAGCAATCCAAGCGTCAAAGATTTCGACATCGCCGGTGCGACAATCTACTGCGATGAAACCGGCGGAGATTATTACGACTT